>JAQUAD010000015.1 GCA_028687425.1 Sideroxydans sp. | reverse complement strand
AACTCATCCAGGGGGCGAACCAGAGTGCCGCAAGAATCAACTTCTCCTCCGGCAAACGGCGTGCCACTGGCGGCCAACTCAGCAGATTCGTTGGAACCAAGGAGCTCTCTCTCATGATTTCCCCCCATTTTGTTTTGGGGGCTGCTTGGGTCGACGACCACGCTTACTGAATGATGGGATTGCAGTGCTCTGCTGCTGTGCATTTAAAGGATCGCCTTGCACGAATGCCTCGACATCTGAGCGGCGAATCAATCGCCTGCCGCAAAGAAGCGTTGTAGGTATCGGGAAATCTCCTTTAAAGATGTGGTTGCGAATCGTTTGAGGTGCAATGCGCAGCAAGTGCGCAGCTTCAGGGATGGTCAAATATAACGTGGTATCCATTTTGCTTACTCCATAGGTAAAGAAACAACCCGAAGGAAGTACAGCGCAAGCGGACGGGGCTGATAATCGTCACGCTTTAAGCGCGACGAAAAATAGGAGTGGGGATTAGACGGGCAAACAAGGAGGGGTGAACGATGCCTAGCGCGATTCTGACTCGAACAACGGCCCGGATAGATTGAACCTCCATGCGCTGAAGCAATGCATTCAAGGAATTCATCATGACATGGATTGTCGAGATACATAGATACCCGACTCGGCCAGAACCGATCCATCTCAGCGCAGCCGATATCATGGCGCTCATGAATACCTTAAAGCAGGCTGCACCTATCGAAAAAATCCCATGGCATAGAGCCAAGAGTTGAAGCCAGTCTAACAATAGCTGCAAAGTTGCGTCGATTCGGAAAGTAATCACGAGTAAGGCATTTACTACCAACAGCACCATCAGAGGTTTGAAACTCCGCAAAAGCAAAGCTTCAATGTGCTGCCAGGATTCGCTTGGCTGCGCATCGAAGAATTTCATATCCAAGGCTTTTTGCACCAGATTCATGCAGCAACTGTAATTCACCACCGCTTAAAAACACAAGTATTTTTTCATCGGATTGCCAAGATATTTTTGGAAAAAACAAAGCGGTAAATGGAAGTAAATATAAGTAAAAAGCGCGTGATAAATTCAGGAACGGAATTTCGATTAAATCATTTAAGAGTTTGCCAGCCATGCCTTCTATTTCTGCACCTCGGCCTATGCGGCCGTTAGGAACGGATCAATTGAGTGGCTGGTGTGGTGCGGTTATCCGTCATTGACGGGCGGTACAGAGCCGAGTGACGGCTATTATGAATGGCGATGGTCCGCACCATATCTGCCACTTCGATTCCAAGGCTCCAGCGGAAAGTAACCGAGTCGAGCAGTCGTGCGGGATCGACCACACTCCGAAAGCACATCAGCCTGAACGGCGATTTAACCATCAGAGGCTTGCTGGCAGCTTTAACACACATTGGTACTGTCGGATAACCTTCTCAGATCGACGAAAAACATAACTGTCGAGGACCGTGACCGTGCTATTGAAGCGTGGCAGCGGATTAATCCACGGGCAGGCATCCCTAACCTTCTCATTAGCGCATTGTGGAAGGATGATGAATACGCCGCGAAGATAATTTGTGGCGCTGACGGACGGTTATCCATCGACCAGGTGCGGCGTATTCGCAAGCTGATCGAGGAAGGCATTCCTGTCGAGAAAATTACCGAACTGGTAGGGGCGAAAAACGTCAGGCAGGTTCAAGGTGTACTGACTGGCGAGCATTACTCACGCATTCATTGAAAGCAACGCTTAGTTCTTTTTTTTGGAGTTTGGGAATGAGGTAGCCGCTCTGATGACTACTTACAGGAAACAATGACCGGTTGAGCTGGCAGGCCATACCGGACGCTGACGATTAACTGAAACGGATGTCAGCCATCCTGCTGCAACGTCCGCTCGAACAATCCTGCGATCTTGACCGCGACAATGCCGGTTTGGGAACTGCTGTTTCGAAAAATCCGCCAATAGGAATGATTGTCAATCTCGGTGGTGATAGCTGTGATTGCCTGGATGACACCTAATACTATCGGTAGGGTAATATTAGGTCTGCACTTCACAGACCGGCCACAAGCGGTAGTTCATCACCTGCTCTAGTTGTTGCCAATCTGAGGTCAACTCTGGATCTCCATTAGCTGACAGTGTATTTTTTGTTAGATTGCTACCCTAAGCATCTATAGCCCCCCGTATTACTTGGACTGAAAATATTATATTTGGTGCAGATCCCAAATTGACAGAAGTGAGGCTTTTCGTGACCAAAGAATTTCAACCTGTATTTACCCATCTAGCTTCAGATCGTCCAACGTTCCTGTTCTTGGGGCAAGATTACCTAAAACTTGATAATGGGACTGATGCTTTCCTTACAAGCATCTTGTCAAAATATTTACCGCAAAATAATGCGAAAGAGGCAAAAGACGTATCGTATAAGACATTGTTAGAGAAGGTCGACTTCGGTGATGAGCATAGCGCTCGTGCATGGATAAGCGACACCTCCCGTCGTTTGGTTGCACCTCAATGGTTAGAAGTTGTCTCCAAAATGCCATGGAGCGGTGTCTATACGACAGCAATTGACACTCAATTGACGCGAGCTTTTCGGACAGATTGGAGGGATATTCAGCCAATCTTCTCAAAAAAATTCTCCTCGCCAGATCCTAGAAGCCGCACAAATTTGCATATCACTTACGTTTTTGGTTGCATTGAGCGTGAGGACGACGACGAGCGTGCTCCGCTTAACGATATCGACCTTATCCGTCGCTCGTCTGACGCAACGATTTTACTATCTCGCCTAAGTGAACAAGTTACACCTTTCGGTATGCTTCTCATCGAAGGTTATCAACCTGAGAGCGATTGGTTAGGCGCGCGCGATCTTGCTACCGTTCTGCTAGGGTTGGAGAAAGGGCAAGCCCATTTTTTTAGTGCAACAGAATTACTTCATAGCAACCCCTTAATCAAGAAATTGGTGCAAAGCGGTCAAGTAATTCTTCATAAGCAAAGCTTGGCATCAGTTCTAAACGAAGGATATGCATCCGGCGTACTGAGCTTCGAAGTAAGGCATGAACTTCAGAAAGAGGGGCACTATTTGTCACTAGGGGACAGGGCAATTGAAGTGCCCGATCGCCTATGGACTCAAACAAACCGATCCGCAATAGTACTTGAGGACGCTAAGTTAGAACTTCCAAAGGTTCAGTCGGATGAAAGACGTTACATCGCCTTCCGAAATTTTTTAGCTGACTCCGGCACTAAGCCTATTTGGAGCGCATATGCTGCTGGATTTGCTCTGGAGCGAGATTTTGAAAGGGATTTATTTCGGTTAGTTCAGTCGCGCCTAAAGGCTAAGGGGGCCAGCAATGATCCAATAATACTGCACGGGCAAACCGGAACAGGGAAAAGCGTCGCCTTGGGAGCGCTCGCATGTCGCATCAGAAGTCAAAAGCAATACTCAGTCCTCTTTATCGAACGCCGCCCCCAAGGGCCGATAGCGGCAGATCTTGATCTCTTCTGTAAATGGGCTGAGGATGCTGGTTTTGCGGCGACCGTCTTGATCTGGGACGGTATGATTCATATCGAGCAATACACAGCTCTCCTCAAGAACCTTCTCGGCCGAGGGAGAAATGTGATCGTTGTGGGAAGCACATACAAGTTAGAGGCGCAAGAGGCGGACCAACGTTCTTTAATATTGGCTCCTTCAAACCTCAGTGATGCTGAAATAGGTCATTTCAAAGCTCTTATAAGTCAGTTTGAACCGTCCTTGGGTAATCAGTTTGAGTCGATTCTCAAGAAGTTCGACACGACCTTCCTCGTAGCTTTATATCGTTTGTTACCCGAAACACGTGGTCAAGTGAAGTATGGTCTGCAGCGCGAAACAAGCGTGGCAGAAATAGTGATGAAACAGCAGGCTGATAAATTAGAGCCTGAGTTTGCAGGAGGAGCGCTTGCTGCTGCATTTCAGCGAAGTGAGATTCTAGGTAGATTCGAAGTTCTCCCCGAGGACAAGAAAGAGGTGGGCGGTGAAATGCTTAGCGCCACTGAGGAGCTAGTTGGACTCATCATGGTGCCCGGACGATTCGGCCTGAAAGTACCAATTGAACTGGTGATCAGGACTTTGGGGCGTTCGCGAGTAGCGAATTTTCATAAGATTTTTGAAAGTATCGACATCTTCCGTTGGCATGCGGATAACCAAGGCAACATATTTATTGGCACAAGGCATCCGCTTGAAGCAAAACTTATCTGCCAAGTTCGACTAGGAGGGCCTCGCTTGGAAGTTGAGTTTGCAAAAAAACTTTTGATCGAAATCGATGAGGCAGGGGATCGTGCAGAAAATACGCAGATACAGTTTGCTGCCGATCTTCTTAGGAATTTGGGGCCGAATGGGCCGGAGAAAAAACTGTACGCCTCGTATTATGAAGACATCGCTTCTTGTCTTGCAAAATTGCGCCTTGAACGCGGCGTGGAGAATCCGCGGATCATGCTTCAGGAAGCCACCTTACTGCGCGAAGCTGTTGTTGCGATTCAATCGGATGAGACACATGCCACTGAAAGGCTAGCACTTCTGGATCGCGCGACCGATACGCTAAAAAGCGCGCTGACGGCGCTTCCGCCCGACTCCAGGACACGAAGGCTTCGGGCCATGTTGCTTGTCGAACTCGCCTCGACCTTTGGCACGAAAGTCCGCGAGTTTTTGCGAGAAGGAAGATCCACATCAGATGTTATGGATAATTTCAATGAGGCAAAGAGATATGCATACCAAGCACGCACTTTGCAGCCTGAAGATTTCTTTCCGATTGACGTGATTTCTTGGAGCACCAAAGATCTAATTATTGGCGCACAGATTGATGATGTAAGTCGTCTTGATGTTATTGTCGACCTTCTAAGTATGTTCGAATCATGCGATCAAGAGTCCATGAGTATGCGTGATAAGGAAATTTTTAACCGGAGACGAGTTGAGTTTGGAACACTGCTGCAGGACGAGGTTCTCAAGCAAGACGCGCTTGATCAGCTTGAAGCAATGGGATCTCGCGCTGGTTATTACCTCAATGCATTAGTGATTGCTCAAGAAGACGCGGCTACCCCGACCATAACTTCTGCAAGCCTTCAACGTATTTCCGCTGCTGTGAAATATCTACAAGATAATTATGAGAGCATCGAATCGGACGGGCGGTGCTTATTTTTGCTTTTGCGTTATTGGTGGCTGATGAAGGCACAAAGACCCATATTTGGAGGTGAACGTCAGTTGCTACCGTTTGACTCAAAGGACTGGAAGTATGTTATCTCGCTTTTAGATAGGCTCATGTCTCTAGATGATATATACCAAACGCCAATGAACAGCTATCTTCGAGCAATTGGCACATGGAGCTTGGGCTACTATCACGATGCGAACGAAATATGGAAGGATTTGCAGCGTGTATCTGATTCCGTCACCGGCCGGCGCCGCGTTGCAAAAGGCTATGTCGCTACAAACCCAGATGGGTCTGCAGCATTGTTTAGTGGCACAGTCGACTGGGTTGCAGAAGATGGCACTAGAGGAAAAGTATTTGTCGAAGGAGTTCGTGAAAAAATTGATTTCTTCCCCAGGGATTTCGGGTTGGGTGATTTAAGAAAAGGCCAAGCGCTCAACAATTTCTGTATCGCATTTAATTATATTGGCCCAGTTGTCGATCCAAGTCACCATGCCAAATCCTAATGGTGTACCAATAATAACAACGCCCGAGAACTTTATGTATCGAATCTTCGGGCTCCGTGATGAGTTAAACGGACTTGTTTATCCAATCAAAGGAGTTGAAAGAGTCTTCGAGAACATGACGTTAAACCAGCCTAGATTTTCCCCGGCCGAACTTGGATTCATCAGGTCAGTATCTTGGCTTTACGGCTTTTACTACGAAGCGGGCAAAGTCGGAGTTAGCTTCCTTCTTAAGTATCTAGAAGTGTATCAGTTAGAAGGTGAAGGGCGTCATGCCCAGCATTATCAAATTGTGAGAGATCTCAGAACCTTCTTGGTACATAACCTTAACATGGAAGCTATACACGACAAAAAACTCGTTCAGACGTGTCAAGAGTGGTTCAGACTTGGATGCGGAACATATTTTCCGGCGGATGAAGAACATTGGCAACCATTGCTAAATCACTTACTCGGCGAAGCTGTCGAGTTTCTTGAGGTGCTAAGAAATTGTGTTAGGAAGATCGAGTCAGACGAAAGAAGAAGTTTGATCTGTGATCAGTGGGCACAGAGGATTAAGCGACATTACCCTCCACATCTCTTTGATGAAATCATACCTGCGGTACTACAAGACATAGGGCGTACCGAAATGGATGCGATACGTCTGCGAAAGAAGTATTACTCAGATTGGGCAAGGATTTTTGAAACTTATAATGACGAACATGACTTTGGAACTGAAGCCAGAAAATTGATAGAAAGTGCAGCGCTTGCTGAAAACAAGAACACGCTTCCGATAACGGGCAAAGACGTAATTGATTACTTCGAAATTGCGCCTGGCCAGGAGGTTGGTAATCTTTTAGAAATGGCAAAGCAGCTATACATTGTTGAGCGATGTGGCAAAACCATTTTGCTGGAAAAATTGCGTGAGATGCGAAAGCATGAAGAAGCGGCACGCACAGCCACAGATGATGCAGTTGTTCCAAAGTAAGGAGGCAGTAGCAGCTTAACATTCATACAAAATGTTGAAATGTTAAAACTGCCCCCTTAGTCGAGTGACAGTTAAGTGTCGGAAGCGGCCTTCTAGCTAGCAACAACACAACGACCGCAATGGCCGATAAAGAGCCCCTAGATGACCTATCGATCAAGCAACCATGATTGGAATTGTTGGGCGTGCCTTATGGGAGAGGGACATCCACTTGCATGCTCCTAAATTGAATGCCTATTCAGTTTAGGAGCATCCAAACCATCGTCGGCATAGCACGATTGACAGAAGTGAGTCGGATCCAAAGCAAGAAGCCAGACTTTCTTTGCGAAACCCACAAGGAAATGTTCCGGCAAATTCCGGCAAATTTTGCCAAAATTCATAGGTAAACTTAAGGATTTGCCGGTACACAGAAGTAACGTAAGTACTTGGTGCGAAAGGAGAGACTCGAACTCTCACGCCTTGCGGCGCTGGAACCTAAATCCAGTGCGTCTACCAATTCCGCCACTTTCGCATTCGAAGCCGGGCGGCTTCGAGGGGCGCGGATTATAACCGAGCAATCCTCATTTCGCAGTGCAATCGACCACAGCCCGCCCGTGCGCGCGGCCCGCGATCAATTGCTCGCATGCTTGCGGCAGCTCATGCAGAGAAATAGTGTGAGCGACCTTGTCCAGTCCGGTCGGTCGCAAGTCGGAGGCCAGCCTGCCCCACAACTGTTTGCGCAGTGGCATCACGGTCGCCGCGGAATCCACACCGAGCAGTTTCACGCCGCGCAGGATGAAAGGGAACACGGACGTGTTCAGCGCCGCGCCGCCGGCATTCCCGAAACTGGCGATCGCGCCTTCCAGTTGCATGGTGCGTGTCAGCCAGGCCAGCGTGTCGCCGCCCACTGCATCCAGCGCCGCCGCCCACAAGCCCTTCTCCAGCGGGCGTGTGCTTTGCATGTCGATGCTGCTGCGCAGCAACACTTCGCTTGCGCCAAGCGACTTAAGGTAATCCTGCTCGCTTTCCTTACCGGTCAGCGCCACCACGTGGTAGCCCAGTTTCGCCAGCATCTGCACGGCCAGACTGCCCACGCCGCCGGTTGCACCGGTGACGATCACCTTGCCTTTGGCCGGCGTCACTTCATTCTGCTCCAGACGGTGGATCGCCAGCGCGGCAGTGAAACCTGCCGTACCCAGCGCCATCGCTTCGAACATCGTCAGTCCGACCGGCAACGGCACCAGCCAGTCTGCCGGCACACGCGCATACTCGGCGAAACCGCCATCATGCGCCACGCCCATGTCGTAACCGGTGACCAGCACCGAATCGCCCGCCTTGAAGCGGGGATCCGCAGAGCTCTCGACGATCCCCGCCGCATCCACGCCGCCCACGCAAGGGAATCGACGTACCACTTTCCCGGCACCGGTCGCAGCCAAAGCATCCTTGTAGTTCACACCGGAATGGTGGACGCGCATGACGACTTCACCGGCATCTAGATCGTCCAGCGTCAGATCGACCAGCCTGCCTTGCGACTTGCCGTTCTCTTCGAAGATGCGGAAAGCGCGGAATGTTGTCATCACAGATCCAGCAGCACCAGGCCCGGCATCTCCAGATATTCCTTGATCGCGACCAGGAACTGCACGGCTTCGCGACCGTCGATGATGCGGTGATCGTAAGAGACTGCGAGGTAATTCATGGGCCGGATGACAACCTGGCCGTTCTCCGCCACCGGTCGATCCTTGGTGGCATGGATGCCAAGGATGGCGCTTTGCGGCGGGTTGATGATGGGAGTGGACAACATGGAACCGAATACGCCGCCGTTGGTGATGGAGAAGGTGCCGCCGGCCAGCTCTTCCATGCCGATCTTGCCGTCCTTGGCGCGTGCGGCAAAATCGGCGATGCGTCGCTCGATGTCGGCGAATGATATCTTGTCCGCGTCACGGATGATGGGCACCACCAGTCCGCGCTCGCTGCCGATGGCGACACCGATGTCGAAGTAGTTGTGGTACAGCACATCCGTGCCGTCCACCGATGCATTGACGACCGGAAACTTCTTCAGCGCATGCACTGCCGCCTTGACGAAGAAGGACGAGAAGCCGAGCTTCACGCCATGCTTCTTCTCGAATGCATCCTTGTAGCGACTGCGCAGTTCCATCACCGGCTGCATGTTCACTTCATTGAAAGTGGTGAGGATGGCGGCGTTGGCCTGCGATTGCAGCAGACGCTCCGCGATGCGCTGGCGGATACGCGTCATCGGCACACGCTGCTCGGTACGGCCTTCGCCCGTAGTCGCAGCAGACACGAAGGCTGGCGCGGCGGCGACAGGTTTGCCCTGCACGGCGCTCAGCACATCCTCCTTGGTCACCCGTCCATGCTTGCCGCTGCCTTGCAGACTGGCCGCGTCGACATCATGTTCATGCGCCAGCTTGCGCGCCGAGGGCGAGACCGCTGCAGCAGCGGAAGCGGGGGCAGCTGCTTCTGCTTTCACCTCGGCGGCAGGCGGGGCCGCGACCGGTGCGATGGCGGCCGAATCGATCTGCGCGATGACCTCGCCGCTCACCACCTGCGAGCCGCTCTCCTTCAGGATGCGGCTCAGCACGCCGCTCTTGATCGCGGGCAGCTCGAGCACCACTTTGTCGGTTTCGATATCGATCAGGTTCTCACCTTCGCTGACTTGCTCGCCGACCTTCTTGTTCCAGGTCAGCAGCGTCGCCTCGGAGACCGATTCGGAAAGTTGCGGGACTTTGACTTCAATGATGCTCATGGTGATGTACTCCTGGTCGGTTCTTGACGTCGAGATCGGGGCGGAATGCGGCTTCGATCACTGCCTTCTGCTGTTCGTTGTGGATGGCGAGATAACCGGCAGCCGGCGATGCCGACGAAGGCCGCAGCGCATAATCGAGCCGCATGTCCTGGCGCATGTGGCGCAGCAGGTAATGCTGGATGCGATGCCACGCGCCCTGATTGCCCGGCTCTTCCTGGCACCACACGACTTCGCCCGCGTTTGGATACGCGGCAACCTGCGCGGCGAATTCGTCATGCGGGAAAGGATAGAGTTGCTCGATGCGGATGATCGCCATGTCGCTGATACCGCGCTCGGCACGCCCTTTGACCAGGTCGTAATACACCTTGCCGCTACAGGCGATGATGCGGCGCACCTTGCCAGCATCCAGCGCTTCCACTTCCGGGATCACCGGCAGGAAACCGCCGTGCGTCAGGTCATCCAGTGGAGAAGAGGCATCCTTGCTGCGCAGCAGGCTCTTGGGGGTGAACACGATCAGCGGTTTGCGCGTGGGCCGTACCATCTGACGACGCAAGAGGTGGAATATCTGCGCGGAATTGGAAGGGATGCAGACTTGTATGTTGTAGTCCGCACACAGTTGCAGATAGCGTTCGATGCGCGCCGAAGAGTGTTCCGGCCCCTGCCCTTCATAGCCGTGTGGCAACAGCATGGTGAGGCCGCTCAGCCTGCCCCACTTCGCCTCGCCGGAAGTAATGAACTGGTCGATGACGACCTGCGCGCCGTTGGCAAAATCGCCGAACTGCGCTTCCCAGATGGTCAGCGTTTCCGGCTCGGCTGTCGCATAGCCGTATTCGTAGCCCAACACAGCCGCTTCAGAAAGGATGGAGTTGATGACCACGAAGTCCGATTGATCAGGCGCCAAGTTCTGTAACGGCGTGACATAACCCTTATCCCACTGCGTGCGGTTCTGGTCGTGCCACACGGCATGGCGGTGGAAGAAGGTGCCGCGCTCGCAATCCTCTCCGGACAGACGCACGCTATAGCCTTCGGTGAGCAGGGTCGCGTAGGCCAGGTTCTCTGCCATCCCCCAGTCCAGCGACAACTCTCCCTTGCCCATGGCCACCCGGTCGGACACGATCTTCTGCACGCGCGAATGCAATTTGAAGCCTTCCGGCACATCGGTCAGCCGCTCCGCCAGTTGCTGCAGCCGTTCGCGCGACACACCTGTATCGAGCGGGATGTTCCATGGCACATCGCCACGGTATTTGGCCCAGCTCACGCCGTATTCGAATGGATAGTCCGGAATCACGCGCGACACCGAGCTGCGCCCTTCATCCAGTGCATTGCGGTATTCAGCGATCATCGCTTCCGGTTCATCCGCCTGTATCACACCGGACTCCACCAGCTTCTGCGCATAGAGCGCACGCATGCCGGGATGCTTGTTGATGTAGCTATACATAAAGGGCTGGGTGACCAGCGGTTCATCCTGTTCGTTGTGACCCAACTTGCGGAAGCACACCATGTCGATCACCACGTCCTTGCTGAACTGCTGGCGGAAGTCCAGCGCCAGCTCGGTGACCATCAGCACCGCTTCGGGATCGTTGGCATTGACGTGGAACACCGGTGCTTCCACCATCTTCGCCACGTCGGTACAGAACTGCGAGGAACGCGCATCCTGCGCCAGCGAGGTGGTGAAACCGATCTGGTTATTGATGACGATGTGCACGGTGCCGCCGGTCCGGTAGCCGCGTGTCTGCGACAAATTAAAAGTCTCCTGGTTCACCCCCTGCCCCGCGAAAGCGGCATCGCCATGCAGCAGGATGGGCAGCACTTCCTTGCCCTTGAAGTCTTTGCGCCTGTGCTGGCGCGCGCGCACCGCCCCTTCCACCACGGGATTGACGATCTCCAGGTGCGAGGGGTTGAAGGCCAGCGTGACGTGCATGGGGCCGCCGGGGGTATCGATGTCGGAAGAGAAGCCCTGGTGGTACTTCACGTCGCCGGAGGTCAGGTGTTCGTGATGTATGCCTTCGAATTCGGCGAACAGGTTCTTCGGCTGCTTGCCCAGTGTATTCACCAGCACGTTCAGCCGCCCGCGGTGGGCCATGCCGATCACGGATTCCTTCACGCCCTGCTTGCCTGCGCGCTGCAACAGATGATGCAGCAAGGGGATCAGCGTCTCGCCGCCTTCCAGCGAGAAACGCTTCTGCCCGACGTATTTGGTATGCAGGTAGCGCTCCAGTCCTTCGGCTGCCGTGAGATGGGAAAGGACGGCGCGGCGTGTCTCGGCAGAGTAGTTCGGCTGCCCTTGTTCGCCTTCCAGACGCGACTGTATCCAGCGCTTCTGTGCCACGTTGTTGATGTACATGTACTCCGCACCGACGCTGCCGCAGTAGATGCGGCGCAAGCGTTGCAGGATGTCGCGCAGTGTCATGCGCGCACCGCCCACCAGCGAGCCGGTATTGAACAGTGCGTTCATGTCCGACTCGGCAAGGTTGTAGTAGGCGGGATTCAGTTCCGCGACCTCAGGCTTCACATGGCGTGCAAGCGGATCGAGGTCGGCCGCGCGCACGCCGAGGAATCGGTGCGCGTTGATCAGTTGCAACACCGAAGCCTGCTTGCGCATCTCGTCGGAGGGCGCCACGGAAGACGGGGAAGATGCCGCGGCATCAAGCAACAAGCCCTGACGGATCGGCGAGTGGGCTACATCTGCCTGCGTCCCGGCCAATTGCAGTTTGGCAAAATACTCGCGCCACGCCGGCGGCACGCTGCCCGGATCGCGCAAGTAATCCTCATACAGCCCCTCGATAAATACGTTGTTGCCGCCGAACAGCGGCGAACTGTCTTGCATGGCTTGCAGGTAACTGCTCTCGGGGACGGTCATGGCTGGTTCGCTCAGCGTTTGTCCATCGGCACGAAATCACGGCGTGCTGCACCACGATACAGTTGACGCGGGCGGCCGATCTTCTGTTCTACATCCGCCACCATCTCATTCCACTGCGACACCCAACCGATGGTGCGGGCCACCGCGAAGATCACGGTGAACATATTGGTCGGGATACCGATGGCGCGCAGCACGATGCCGGAATAGAAATCCACGTTCGGATACAGCTTGCGCTCGATGAAATACGGATCGCTCAGCGCGGTCTTCTCCAGTTCCATCGCCAGTTCGAACAGTTTGTTGTTCTCCAGATTGAGTTCCTTCAACACCTCGTAGCAGGTCTGGCGCATCACGGCAGCGCGCGGATCCATGTTCTTGTACACACGGTGACCGAAGCCCATCAGGCGGTATTTCTTGTCCTTCACGCCCTGCACATATTCAGCCACACGCGACACGTCGCCGATCTCCTCCAGCATCTTCAGCGCCGCCTCGTTGGCGCCGCCATGCGCCGGTCCCCACAAAGCAGCGATACCGGAGGCGATACAAGCAAACGGGTTGGCACCGCTGGAACCGGCCAGCCGCACCGTGGAAGTGGAAGCGTTCTGCTCATGGTCCGCATGCAGGATCAGGATACGCTCCAGCGCGCGCACCAGAATGGGATTGGGCACATAGTCCTCGGCTGGCGTGGCAAACATCATGTACATGAAGTTTTCCACGTAACCGAATTTGTTCTTCGGATACATGAACGGTTCGCCCACGTTGTATTTGTATGCCATCGCCGCAATGGTCGGCACCTTGGCCAGCAGGCGGTGGGCGGACACCACCCGGTGCTGCGGGTTATTGATGTCGAGCGAGTCATGGTAGAAAGCGGACAACGCCCCCACCACCCCCACCATCACCGCCATCGGGTGCGCGTCGCGACGGAAGCCGTTGAGGAAACGCGCCAACTGGTCGTGCACCATGGTATGACGGATGATGTTGCGGATGAACTCGGCTTTCTGTTCCGCATTCGGCAATTCGCCGTTCAGCAACAGATGGCACACTTCGAGGAAGTCCGAACTCTCCGCCAGTTGCTCGATCGGGTAGCCGCGGTAATAAAGCAAACCCACATCGCCATCGATAAAGGTGATCTCGGAGATGCAGCTGGAAGTGGAAAAGAATGCCGGATCGTAGGTGAACAGGCCGACCTTGCCCAGATTGCGGATGTCGATCACATCCGGCCCCAACGTCCCCTGCAGGATGGGCAATTCCAGTGTGCGCCCATCATCCAGCGTCAACGTTGCAATACGATTGGTTTCCATATTCATCTCTTCCCCCTCAAACCTGTTTTAACCATTCCAGCACTTCGCGCTGTCGCGCCTGTTCCGGCTCTTTATCGCCACGCACCATATCCCACAGATCGGTGTCCGGCAGGTCCAGCAATTCATCAAAAGCCTCACGCTGCTGCTCATCCAGTTGCACATATCGCTGCTCGACGAAACGCTCCAGCAGGATATCCATCTCGAGCATGCCGCGCCGGCAACGCCAGCGCATCCGCTCCAGAAACACCGGATCGGCAGACGACATCAGGATCGCATCCTTATACCATCCTCTTCACCATCATGTCCTTGATCTTGCCGATAGCTTCCGTCGGATTCAATTCCTTGGGGCAGACGTCGACGCAGTTCATGATGGTATGGCAGCGGAACAGGCGATACGGATCCTCCAGATTATCCAGGCGCGCAGACGTATCCTGATCGCGCGTATCCGCAAGGAAGCGATAGGCCTGCAACAGCCCCGAGGGACCAACGAACTTGTCCGGATTCCACCAGAACGACGGACAGGCAGTAGTGCAACAAGCGCACAGGATGCATTCATACAACCCATCCAGCTCGGCCCGGTCCTTGGGTGATTGCAAACGCTCGGTCTCGGGCGGCGGATCGTTGTTCACCAGGTACGGCTTGATGGAATGGTATTGCTTGAAGAATTGCGTCATGTCCACGATCAGGTCGCGGATCACCGGCAAGCCAGGCAAGGGACGGATCTCGATCGGCTGCTTGAGCGAGGACAACGGCGTGATACAGGCCAGACCGTTGCGGCCGTTGATATTCATCGCATCGGAGCCACACACGCCTTCTCGGCACGACTTGCGGAAGCCCAGACTGTCATCCTGCTGGCGCAACAGCATCAACGCATCCAGCAGCATGGCATCGCCCGACTGCATATCCAGCTCGTAGTCCTGCATATAGGGGGCGTTGTCGGCTTCAGGGTTGTAGCGATAGATACGGAATTTCATCTCATCGCTCCTTTTAATAGACCCGCGCCTTGAGCGGGAAAGTGTCGACCGTCAGCGGCTTGAGTCGTACCGGCTTGTAATCCAGCCGCCGGTCCTCGCTGAAATACAGCGAATGCTTGAGCCAGTTCTTGTCGTCGCGATCCGGGAAGTCTTCGCGCGCATGCGCACCACGGCTCTCCTTGCGCGCCTCGGCGGCCGTCATGGTGGCCTGCGCCACCTCAATCAGGTTGTCCAGCTCCAGCGCTTCAACACGGGCAATGTTGAACACTTTACTCTTGTCCTTGATCTCCGTCGTTTTCACACGCTCGGCGACCTCGCGTATCTGAGCCACACCTTCTGCCAGCAGGTCCGGGAAACGGAACACGCCACAATGCTTCTGCATCACCTTGCGCATCGCATCGCCGACATCCGCCACGCGCTCACCATTCTTCTGTTCCTCCAGTCTCGCCAGGCGAGACAACGGACGTTCAGCCGCATCCGCCGGCAGCGGCTTGTGGTTCGGATTGGCCTTCAAATCTTCGATGATCTGCCGCGCAGCGGAGCGCCCGAACACGATCAAATCCAGCAGCGAATTGCAGCCCAGCCGGTTGGCACCGTGCACCGAAACGCACGCGCATTCGCCCACCGCATAAAAACCTTGCACCACCACATCCGGCCCCGTGCCCTGCGGCGCAACCACTTGCCCGTGGTAGTTGGTGGGGATGCCGCCCATCATGTAGTGCGCGGTGGGCACGACGGGGATAGGCGCCTTGGACGGATCAACATGCGCGAACTTGAGCGCGATGTCGCGGATGCCCGGCAGACGATGACGGATCACTTCATCCCCCAGGTGGTCGAGCTTGAGCAGCACATGATCGCCATGCGGGCCGCAGCCGCGGCCTTCCTTGATCTCGGTAGCCATCGCGCGCGACACCACGTCGCGGCTGGCTAAGTCCTTCGCGGTCGGCGCATAACGCGGCATGAAACGTTCGCCGTCCTTGTTCACCAGATAACCGCCCTCGCCGCGCACACCTTCGGTAATCAGCACGCCGGCACCGTGTACGCCGGTCGGGTGGAACTGGTAGAACTCCATATCTTCCAGCGGTATACCTGCGCGCGCCGCCATGCCCAGACCGTCGCCGGTATTGATATAAGCATTGGTGCTGGCGGAGAAGATGCGCCCCGCGCCGCCGGTGGCGAACAATGTCGCACGTGCTTGCAGGATCATCACTTCGGACGTCTCGATCTCCATCGCCACCACGCCCTGCACATCGCCGTCCTGGTCGCGGATCAGATCGAGCGCCATCCACTCCACGAAGAAGTTGGTGTTGGCCTTCACGTTCTGCTGATACAGGGTATGCAGCAAGGCATGACCGGTACGGTCCGCTGCAGCACAGGCACGCGGCACCGGGTTCTTGCCGTAGTCCTGCATGTGTCCGCCGAACGGACGCTGGTAAATCTTGCCGCTATCCAGTCGGTCGAACGGCATGCCGAAGTGTTCCAGTTCGTAAACCACTTCCGGCGCGGCGCGGCACATGTATTCGATGGCATCCTGGTCGCCCAGATAGTCCGAACCTTTCACGGTGTCGTACATGTGCCAAAGCCAATTGTCTTCGTTCACATTCCCCAGTGAAGCTGCGATGCCGCCCTGTGCCGCGACAGTATGCGAGCGCGTCGGGAACACCTTGGACAGCACGGCGACCTTGAGACCCGCGTGCGAAAGCGTAAGCGCTGCACGCATGCCGGCACCGCCCGCACCCACCACGACCACATCGAAAGTTCTTTTCGTTATTGCCATCAGATACCCCAGAGGATTTGCACTGCCCAGATCGCATACAGGATCAAAGCCAGTATGACCAACACATGGATCAGCAAGCGGACACTGGCCGGCTTCACGTAATCCATCACGATGTCACGCACGCCTACCCAGGCGTGATAGTACAGACTGAGCAAAAACAGCAGAGAAACCGAACGCATCAGGTTGCCCGAGAACAATTCGGTCCAGACGTCGTAACCGAAAGCCGGCTGCCACATCACCCAGCCCGCCAGCGCCAATATATAGAGCGCCATGAATGCAGCCGTGACGCGCTGCCCCAACCAGTCGCGCAATCCGTAATGCGCACCGGTCACGATACGGTTCACCATAACTTCACTCCCAGGATAAGGGTCAAGGCCAGACTCACCACCATCACCCAGCGGCTGCTGGCACGCGCGCCGGACAGCCCGTGCACCAGATGCAGATCGATCGCCAGATAGCGCAGGCCGGCGCAGAAATGATGCAGGAACGCCCACATCAATCCGATCAGGATCAATTTCACGAGCGCATGTTCCAGGTATTCCGCAAAGTTGGTGAAGGTCTCGATAGAGCGCAAACTCTGGTCGAGCATGGCAAGCAACAGGGGTAACGCCAGAAACAGGATCGCACCGGAAACGCGGTGCAGGATGGAAACGTAGCCGGGTAACGGCAGCTTGATTTTGTGCAGTGCAAGATGTTTGGGGCGTGTCTTATTCATATCCTTTTCCACTACCAAAATCGAGTGGCGTAATCTTACACCCGATGTTGCAGCTTTGTATCGCCCTGTCACTCGATAGCGATGGTTTGTATCGCGCTTGCCGTCCGAGTCCGCCCGCACGCAGTCCGTTCAAGATGCTGGAGCACTACTGCCACAAGGAATCTGCCCATCCAGCCTGTTTTTTTATAATCACTATAAAAAAACGCGACATGCATTTTTACTGCACGCCCGCCCCAACGCTTGCGAATACTTCCTTCCGCTACACATCGAACACTGGCAGAATGTCCCGCACACCCACCCCGCAGGAGGAAACCATGAAAGCACCCGTCCGTGTCACCATCACTGGCGCAGCAGGTCAGATCGGTTACAACATGCTGTTCCGCATCGCGAACGGCGACATGCTGGGTCGGGAACAACCCGTCATTCTGCAACTACTGGACATCACACCTGCACAACAGGCACTACGCGGTGTCGCGATGGAGCTGGAAGATTGCGCCTTCCCCATGCTGCAACAGATCATCACCACCGACGACCCGCGCGTCGCCTTCCGCGATACCGAAGTCGTGCTGATGGTCGGTGCGCGTCCGCGCAGCAAAGGCATGGAGCGCAAGGACCTGCTGGAAGCCAACGGAGCGATCTTTTCCGAGCAGGGGCGCATCCTGAACGAGGTCGCCGCACGGCATGTAAAGGTGCTGGTGGTCGGCAACCCGGCCAACACCAATGCCTTGATCGCCATGAAGAACGCGCCCAACCTCGATCCGCGCAACTTTACTGCCATGATGCGCCTCGACCACAACCGCGCCATCACTCAGGTTTCGCTGAAGCTGTTCCAGCCGATACAGGACATCAAGAAGATGGTGGTGTGGGGCAACCACTCCGGCACGCAATATCCGGATCTGTCTCACGCCGAGATCCGCGGCCGTAAAGTGATCGATGTACTGAAACAGAACAACTGGGAAGACTGGATCGAAAGCGAATTCATCCCCACTGTGCAGAAGCGTGGCGCGGCAGTGATCGAAGCCCGTGGACTCTCCAGCGCAGCCAGCGCGGCCAATGCGGCGATCAGCCACGTGCACGACTGGATGCTGCGCTCGCACCACAACGACTGGGTCACCATGAGCGTGCCGTCCGACGGCAGCTACGGCATCCCCGAAGGCGTGATGTACGGTTTTCCGGTCACCTGCCGCAACGGGCATTATGAGATCGTACAGGGACTGCCCATCAGCGAACTGGGCCGCAAACACATGATGGACAGCCACAAAGAACTAATGGAAGAACGTTCGCATGTGACCCATCTGCTGGGTTAACGCGCTGACACCTCTGAATATCCCTAAACTTTAATGGTTTATGGCCGATAGGAGTTCCACAACGCTCGACTTCAGGGGGATGGCACAGCATGCAGAACAAGAACGCGCATGTCTCGCAAAAGGAACAACCGTTTCCGGCAGGTACGGTCCTGATATCAAAAACCGATACCAAGGGCATCATCACCTATGTGAACGACGCTTTCGTGCAGATCTCTGGATACTCCCGCGACGAGCTGATCGGCAGGAATCACAACATCGTGCGCCATCCCGACATGCCGGTACAGGCGTTCAAGTGGTTATGGGACACCCTCAAGGAAGAGCACCCCTGGCGCGGCCTGGTCAAGAACCGCTGCAAGAATGGTGACCACTACTGGGTACTGGCCACCGTATCCCCCATCATCGAGAACGGCATCATCACCGGCTATGTCTCGGTTCGCCGCCCCCCGTCCCGTGCCGACATCTCTGCCGCCGAATCGCTATACGCCGAACTGCGCGGCAGCAGCAGGCAGATCGTCTCGAAGTACGAACGTTTCAAGTTCAAGAACTGGTCGTTGACCGCCAAGCTGCAATTCCTGATCCAGATGTCCCTGGTGATCGTGCTGGCGGGTGCACAAGTGTTCGTCTCCTCCAACCTGCGCGAAGAATCAAGGGCCCTGGCCGAAGAAAAAGGGGCTCAGGTCGCGAACGAGATCATCGACGGCGCCAACCTGCTGATGGTCACCGGTCAGATCAGCGAGGCCGAAAACCGTAAACTGTTGCTGCACAAGATCGGTACCGGCGTAAACATCACATCGGTGCAACTGGTTCGCACCCAGCCCGTGATCGACCTGTACGGCCCGGGCCTGCCGGAAGAAGGCATCAAGGATGCAGCGCAACGCCAGGCGATCGACAGCAAGACGAACAACATCTCGTACGGCAGAAATGCACAGGGCAAACCGTTCCTGCGGGTCATCACACCCTATGCCGCCAGCAAGGATTTCCACGGCACCGATTGCACCGGCTGCCACCAGACAGAAGCCGGCACCATACTCGGCGCCTCGGATGTAATGATCGACCTCTCTCCGGATTACGCCCGCATCAACCATATGGAGATGCAAACCATCCTGGGTCAGGTCGCCCTGCATGTCTTCCTGTTTTTCTTCATCGGCTACTGCGTCAAACGCTACGTTCGCAAACCTGCTGCGGCAGTACGCAGCGAGTTCCGCAACATCATGGAAGGCAACCTCGACGGCCGGCTCGATATATCCACACGCGACGAGATGGGACAGTTGCTGTGCGAGATCCAGACCATGCAGACCTATCTGCGCACCACAGTGGATGAGATCATCACCCCGGTGAAGAAGATACAAGGGCGCATCTCCGATGTGGACAGACGCGTAAGCACCGTAGCCGACAATGCCATCAACGAACGCGACAACATCCAGCAGATCACACGCACCATGGAGCAGTTCAGCCAGTCGGTCGAAGATGTCTCACACATGGCCAACGATTCTCTGCAAGATGCCCAAGCCATGCAGCGCGTCGTGGAAGAGAACAACCGCAACATGGAGTTGAGCATCGAAGCGACGGGCGAAGTCGCCAGCACGGTCCAATCCTCAAGCAAGACCATCTCCGATCTGGGGCAAGCGATCCAGCGTATCGGCGTTATCGCCGACACCATCAAGGAGATCGCCGACCAGACCAACCTGCTGGCGCTGAACGCAGCCATCGAAGCGGCACGTGCCGGCGAACAGGGACGCGGTTTCGCGGTAGTCGCGGATGAAGTGCGCAAGCTGGCCGAGCGCACTGCCAACAGCACCACCGACATCACCCGCAACATCGGCGAGATCACTGCCATCTCCGACACGGCGGTCAGCTCCATGGAGCATTCCGTGAGCAAGGTAAACCAGAGCATAGACCTGATACGCAAAAACGGAGACGGCCTGAAGGAGATCATGAGCGCTTCGGTCAATGTCGCTTCACGTGTCGATCACATTGCCCAGGCCGCCAGCGACCAGACGGCTGCCGGCAAGCAGGTCGCCGAAAGTCTGGAACGCATCGCAGCACTGGTGGAGCACAACGCCACTTCCTCGTCGGAAGCAAAAACATCCGCCGAAGAACTGGCGAAATCCGCGATCGAATTGCGCAGGGCCGGCTATCCGCTGACCAAATGCGGCATGGAAGAAAACAGCCAGGTGTGATGTGCAGACAGGCAAGCACATTGCAGCTTGCCTGACATCAGTTTGCGTCCTATGCTAATCGTATGCAGTCCCTCACAGGGGTCGCCATGTCCAATATCCGCCCACCCGCAGTAGCCGGCACCTTCTACTCAGCCGAGGCAAGCATCCTGAGCAAGGATATACGTTCGATGCTGGGCAGATACGCCGAAACAAGCCCACCTCCCAAGGCACTGATCGTGCCGCATGCCGGCTACATGTATTCGGGGCCGATTGCCGCCAGGGCATATGCCAGCCTGCGCCCCATCGCCACCCGTATTCGTCGCGTGATCCTGCTCGGCCCCACCCACCGCGTCGCGGTACGCGGCCTGGCAATGCCCGAGGCCGACGCTTTCGCCACGCCGCTGGGATCGGTCCCGCTGGATAGCCAGGCGATGTCGGCCATTGCAGCCATGCCCCAGGTCTCGGTCAACGCCGCCGCCCACGCTTTCGAGCATGCACTCGAAGTACAGCTGCCATTCCTGCAAATGGCGCTGCACGATTTCACTCTGCTGCCACTGGCAGTGGGCGATGCCAGCGCAGAAGAAGTTTCCGGGGTACTGCAGAAACTTTGGGGTGGTGAAGAGACTCTGATAGTCATCAGTTCGGACCTCTCGCACTATTTTCCGTATGAAGTTGCCAGACTGGTCGATCACAAAACCGTGCAGGAGATCCTCAAGCTTCGTGCAGCCATCACGCATGATGAGGCATGCGGCGCCACACCGATCAATGGCCTGTTGCTGTCCGCACGGGCGCACCACCTTACGCCGCACCTGCTCGACCTGCGCAACTCCGGTGACACCGCCGGTCCGCGAGATGGTGTGGTCGGCTATGCAGCCATTTCCTTTTGCGAGGAGGAACATGATGGATGAATACCAAAAAGGACTGACTCTGTTGCGACTGGCGCGCACAGCCATCGCCCACGAGCTTGGTTTCGCTTCACATGGTCTGCCACGCAGCGACTGGCTGGCGCAGGAAAGAGCCACTTTCGTGACCCTGAATCTGCATGGCAATCTGCGCGGCTGCATAGGAAGTCTGGAAGCGCATCGCCCGCTAATGGACGATGTGCGTCACAACGCCGTTGCCGCCGCTTTTCAGGATCCGCGCTTCCCGCCACTGAGCAAGGAGGAATTCGCCGATGTGCGGATAGAAGTCGCATTGCTCGGCACACCTGAACCCGTGCATTTCAACAGCGAAGCCGATGCCTTGTCGCAACTTCGCCCCGGTGAGGATGGTGTGATCCTGGAGTATGGCCGCAGCCGCGCCACCTACCTGCCCCAGGTATGGGCGCAACTGCCCGAAGCCAGGGAATTCATCCGGAATCTGAAAGAGAAAGCGGGACTACCGGCTGACTTCTGGTCGGTCGACATCCGCCTGTTCCGCTACAACGTGCAAAAATACGTTGAGGGAGATAGCGATGGATGAACCTATCGGCATCGACGAACGCTATCCGGCCGGCTACTGGCACCTGCTGGAGGACGGTCGCATACAGTGCGACTTGTGCCCGCACGACTGCAAGCTCAAGGAAGGACAACGCGGTGCATGTTTCGTGCGGGGACGCGTCAATGATGCGATGGTGCTCACCACCTACGGCCGCAGTTCCGGATTCTGCGTGGACCCGATCGAGAAAAAACCGCTCAATCACTTCCTTCCCGGCAGCAGCATCCTGTCGTTCGGTACGGCGGGATGTAATCTGGCCTGCAAGTTTTGCCAGAACTGGGACATCTCCAAGGCTCGCAGTTTTGACAAGCTTGCAGACCAGGCCACGCCCGAGGCCATCGCCAGCACTGCACTCGACCTGAACTGCAGGAGCGTGGCCTTCACCTATAACGATCCGGTGATCTTCTCCGAATATGCGATGGATGTGGCGGACGCCTGCCATGCTGTGGGCGTAAATGCCGTGGCTGTGACGGCAGGCTATATCCATGCCCAGCCGCGTACCGATCTGTTCGCGAAGATGGATGCCGCCAACGTGGATCTGAAAGCATTCACCGACGACTTTTACTTCAAGCAGACCGGGGCCCATCTGCAGCCGGTATTGGAGACCTTGCAGTACTTGTGCAGCGAAACCGGCGTGTGGGTTGAACTGACCACCTTGCTGATCCCGGGTTACAACGACAGTGCGCACGAGATCGGCAAGATGTGCGAATGGATAGCCAGGGAACTTGGACAGGATGTGCCGCTGCATTTCACAGCCTTCCATCCCGATTACAAGATGACGGGTATTCCGGCCACGCCGGCAGCCAAACTATCCGAAGCGCGACAGATCGGTCAGTCAGCCGGCTTGCACCATGTGTACACAGGCAACGTGCACGATACGAAGGGCGGCACAACATACTGCCAGCACTGCCAACAAACGCTTATTGTGCGCGACTGGTACAACATCCGCGAATACCATCTCGACGCACAAGGTAAATGTCCGCATTGCGGCACCGCGCTCGCCGGCCGCTTCGGAAAGTTTGAAAGGCAGTTCGGCATGCAGCGCATTCCGATCACCATCAGTCGCTGATACCTGCACAGCTCAAAGCAATGTAGCCTGCATGTCGGTGGGCACATCGTCACAGAATCTCCGGGCGATGGCCGCGAATTCATGTTTGATCTGCCTGAACGCATCGACGATGTCCGGGTCGAAATGCTTGCCGCGGCCTTCTTCGATGATCTGCACGACTTCATCGTGATGCATGGCATTCTTGTACACGCGCCTGGATGACACGGCATCGTACACGTCTGCCAAGGCCATCAGCCTGGCCGAGATGGGGATGTCATCGCCCTTCAATCCGAAGGGGTAGCCGGTACCGTCCCACTTCTCATGATGGCTGACCGCGATCTGCCGGGCGATACGCAGAAAATTGCTGCGGATATTGATCTCGTTCTCGGCCGCCGCGATGGCATTACCGCCGAGCAAGGCATGTTGCTTCATGATCTCGAACTCTTCATCGGTCAGCTTGCCCGGTTTCAGCAGGATATGGTCCGGGATACCGACCTTGCCCACATCGTGCAGCGGTGCCAGTTTGAACATGAGTTCGATATTCTCATCGGTCAGAAAACCCTTGAACCTGTGATGCCCGCGCAGACGCCTTGCCAGCAAGCGGACGTAATACTGGGTACGTTTGATGTGGTTGCCGGTCTCGTTATCGCGCGTCTCGGCCAGGGAAGAGAGCGCCAGGATGGTGGCATCCTTGATCAAGCCGATCTCTTCGTTGCGCAGCCGTAGCTGGGAAGTGCGCTCGCGCACCATGAACTCCAGCTTTTCCTCATGTTCACGCAATTCTGCATTGGCCCGCTCCAGCCTTGCCCGCGCATCCTCGGTGGCATTCTTTTGTGCCTTCAGCTTCAGCAACAACAGCCTGTTGTTGAAGCGCTGTTGCAGCAGATGCATGTAATTCCGCGTCACCACCCGGCCGGCGAACAGCACCACCAGATTGAAGAGGGCCAGCATGCCCGCGATCTTCCAGTGCAAGGCATCTTTCTCGGCCATCAGACGCAACATCAGCGGCAGCATGGTACCCGCCTGGAAAGCGAGCGATGCCGGAAGGTGTACCGGATTCAGGGTCACCGCCGCAGCAACCAGGCCGAGCATGATGCTGATCATCATGCCCTGGTTGAACAGATCGGGCGGAAAGAACACGAATGCCGCTATCCCCCACAGCAGGCCGGAAGCCAATGCAAAAAATGTAAAGTGCAGATGCCAGTCGCGACACTGTTCGAGCGTTGACAGACTGTGCCTGTGCTTCCGCCACCTGGCCAGCTCGACCATATGCAATGAGAATGAAGCGGCAAGCCACAGGATCAGCAGATCATGCTGCCCTTGCGCCCAATACAGCCAGACAAACAAGGGCTGCACGCCCATCTGTCCCAGTACCATCGCCGGAAACATCGCCATGCGCGTACGGAGTTGCGCGCGACACATCGGCAGATTTCCCGAACTCAACGAAAATCCCCAATCGAAGCGACGCGGATGAATCGCACTGAAATTTTTGGTATCGCTGCCCAAGATCGTCTCCAGGAAGGATCGGGCCACAGGGTGTACGTGCAAACCTCGAAAATTCGGCCTAGCTCATCTCGAACGCCAGATGCAGCTTGGCCAGATTCGACTGGTAGCGATCCGATGCATCCTTGAAGATCCGGCTGCCGCGCACGATCGCCATCGCATCTTCGCGCTTGCCGAGATCGACCAGCATCAATGCTTGAGAAGCTGCTTCATGGAACTCGTAACAACTTGCATGAAGGTCGTTCAGCAGGTTCACGTCTGAACAATACTTGCCTCCCTCTCCGTATAACCATTTCCCGACCATGCAACCTTCGCAGCACTCATTCGGCAACTCGGGCTTGTTCGTGGAATAGCCCTGTACGTACGCTTCGATCAGGAACCTTTGATTGATATGCGACTGAATGGCGCGGATACCGTCGAAGCGTTGTATCGGGGCATGGCCATGTCGAGCTGAAGCATTGTGATCGTTCCACATGATGCGCCTCCTGCAAAAGAGTTGGCTGGAGGAACATACTGCGCGGAGGTAACCGGCATTTCAATATGTCGAAATACCTATATACCGGCCTATACAACCATCTATATAGAATCGGCAGCTGATTGATTATTTGAAGAATTACAAAACAACTCGCACCAGCGCGAAGCCACCGCCGGAGGTGCGGAAGTTGGTGGTCTGCCCCTGATACAAACGGGCGGCAATCATTTGGACATGGCCGTCGTAGACATAGCAGCGCACATCGTACTTCAACGACACTGCCCCCTCCTCCAGACACACCTTGCGTTCCCCGGGCGCAGCCATACGTTGCGCGATGTAATCGCCCTGCATCACTTCCTCGAACACACGCTTGGTCATCTTGTCGCCGCGATAAGTCCCCTTGCTGCCGTAACCGCTCACCGGCTTGAAGAACCAATCCTTGCGCACCGACCACCAGTGCTGCACCTCTTCGGCACGCACGATCTGGGTTTGCGGGATGCCGTTTTGCAATACCCGGATGTTTTCATCCGTCACGCCGGCAGCGCGCAGCGCATCGGCATCGGTCAGCCAGGCCAGCTTGCGCTTGTCGGCATATTTCGCATGATGCGCCGGCCCCGGCGTCAGCAGCACCTGCTGCCGCGCCCACGCCTCACGCAAGTGCGAAAAACGCGTCAGGGTGAAATCCGTAAGCCGGTTATAGATCAGATCGATGCGCCGGTCTGCACAATACAAACCATCGTCACGCGCTTCCATCTGTGCCGGATCGACAATGAAAGCAGCGATGCCTGCACGTTCAAACATCCTCTGCGCCAGCAAGAATTCAGGATAAAGATATTGCGACTCGGGCTGCTCATCGACGATGGCGACCGTTTGCAGAGACTCATCACCGCGCGCCAGGCGCCATTCATTGCGAAACATGGCGATGAATGCTTGCTGCAGATCCGTATCGCCCACGGGCTCGCCGTACAGATGAGCCGTTTGCTGGCTGTCGATCAGCAGTGCATTCAGCAAGGCTCCGCCGGCATTGGTGTTTATCTCGATCAGATGAGCGCCTTCCGCATTGAGGTGGAAGTCATAACCGTAGAACACGCCAAGCGGCGCATTGCTCTCAGGCGCACCCAGCGCCTGCTCCGCCGCCTCGATGACGTCCTGCATCTGCCGCAGTTGCACTTCACTGATGAAAACCGGTGCCGAGGCGAACAGATGCGGACAGCGCTCGCTCACCATGCCGAACCAGTCCTCACCTTGCGCCTGCAAAGCTCGCTGCAAAGCCTCGCGATCCATGCCCGCCCACGCCAGACATTCACCGTTCAGGTGTGCGATGAAGTCCTGATCGACATCGAAGTGTTCTCTTGCCGCACCCGGCGTCAGCGCATCAACCACCGAGCATCGCCTTCTTCAGGTCATCCTGTGCCGGCTTGCTGCCCAGCCATATCTTCAGCAACGCGCGCTTGAATGCATCGCCTTCGATATTGCCGAATACCTTGCCGTTCAAACTGATCTGCGTGCCGCTGGCTGGCTGGTAATCCAGCGTGATGACATCGCCCTGTTTGGCCTCGCCAATTTCATTGAATATGTCTGCCATCTGTTTGAGCTGCGCTTTCATGGCTTTCAATTCGGCACCATTGTGATTGGCCTGGATTGCCTCGTTGAATGCACCATACAGCTTCTTGCTGCCCAGATCGCGCAGCATGTACATCGCAATACGCTGCGAGTGTTCATCGGCGATCACCATATCCGCATCGGCCTGCTTCTGTGGCAGGTACAACGCGCCCACATAGACCTTGAAGAACCACTTGGTACGAATGCCGGCACCATTCAGCACCAGCGTTTGCGAGCCGACCTGTGCCGTATCGCCCAGCTTGACGCCGGCCAGTTCAAGCGCCGACAACGGCAGACTTACCAGCAACGCCGCCAACAACATCGCAAATCGTTTCATGCTTACCTCTATTCAGGACAAACGAGTCCACAGTTTAGCATTGCGCCAGTACAACACTGTCATCGCCAGCACGCAGATCAACGCGCCACTATAGAACGTACTGGCCGAGCCCCATGTCTGCCATAGCAATCCGGCCAGCACGCTTGCGAGCAGCATTGCCAGCCCGCTCATCAAATTGAAGAACCCGAATGCCGTCCCGCGCAGGTCGGCGGGCGCCGTGTCGGCCACCATGCGCGCCAGCAAGCCCTGTGTGATACCGAGATGCACACCCCACAAGCCCACGCCAAGTACAACGAACCATCGATGCCCGTCCAGTGCCAGCACCAGATCGGCTGCGATCAAGAAAATCAAGCCCCATACCAGCAGTTTCGTATGACTCACGCTATCGGAAAGCTTGCCGAATGGATACGCCGTCATGGCATAGATCAGATTCATCGCTACCATGACCAGCGGCACAAACGCGACCGGCACGCCGCTCTGCTCTGCTCGCAACACCAGAAATGCCTCGCTGAAGCGCGCCAGCGTAAACACCGCACCAAAAGCAACCACCCACCAGTAGGCACTCCCTAGTCGGCGCAGGTTCTCTCGCCGGATCGGATTGACCTGCTTTGATGTCGTCCCCACTTTGGTCTCACGCACGCCGAACAGCAACAAAATAACCGCCAGCGCACCGGGTATCACCGCCACCCAGAACACGGCACGAAAATCGTTCGCCCACAACAACATCAATCCCACGGCCAGCAATGGGCCGAGGAAAGCACCCACGGTATCCAGCGATTGGCGCAAACCGAAAGCCGCGCCGCGCACATCGGGAGGGGTAATGTCGGTAAGCAATGCATCGCGCGGTGCGCCGCGTATGCCTTTGCCGATCCGGTCGGTGAGTCGCGCGGCGAGAATCAGACCGCCTCCCTGTGCCAGTGCGAACATCGGCTTGGTCAGCGCACCCAGCCCGTAACCCAGCAACGCCAGGCCTTTACGCTTGCCCAGGTAATCGCTCAGCATGCCCGAGAACACCTTCACCATCAGCGCTGTGGATTCAGCCAGCCCCTCGATCACACCGACCGACAGCACGCTCAACCCCAGGGTGGACACCATGAATAAAGGCAGCAGACTATGGATCATCTCGGATGAGACATCCATCAACAGACTGACGAAGCCGAGCACCCACACCCCGCGCGGGATGCGCGACGGCAGTTTGTCGCCGCTCAGCGCAGGCATAAGGGAAGCGCCGCGAACAGCGGCGTAGCAGTTATCGCAACAGCTATGACATCGAGGATTCGTTCACCCATGGCAGGCTTGTTCGCATGAAGTTGTTACGCAAATGGCTGAGGCATCATACGTCAGCCACCCGGCATGGTAAATCGGTGTGCGGATGTACAAACGCCCCCTCGAACGAGGGGGCGTTTGCATGAAGCCGCGGAGCGTCGCCGCCCCGTTGGCCCGGTATTACTTGATCTCGGACAGCAGCGCCGGTGTCTTCACCAGTTGGCGCACACCGTGGGCGTGATCCTCTTCATACTTGTTGCCCTTGCACCATTCACCGACGGACTTGATGTTCAGCTTGGCGCACTGTGGACGCACGCTCCAGGTCACCTGATACTCGGAGCAAGCGCTCTCGTTGTACTTCGGACCGGTCGTGGACCCCATGAACTCGACAGGCTTGCCGGTATTGGTTGGCAGCGAAGCAGCAGACTGGATCTGGTTGAAGTCCAGACCGCCCTCGGCCACCAGCGTGTAAACCTGCGTCTCTACGCGCAGCTCTGGATTCGCACACTTTTCGGAAACGCAGGAACCGAGTCCCTTGCCGCCGGGCACGTCGCAAGTGGTGTGCACATAGTGCACTTCGATGGTGTCGCCTGGGACCAGATCGCCGTGCGCGCTCTTGCACACGCCTTCGCCGGACCATGCCAGCTCAGCCTTGCTCAACTTCTTGCTGATGTTGCACTGATAGCCGCTGCCGTAACCTTCGTGGCCTTCACCGGCGAAGATGGAGAAATCCTTGGCCTTGTGTTCCGCATTCTCGTGGAAATGGATGTTACACAGGTGCATCTCGGACGCCGCAGGGGCCATCTTGAACGTCACCTTGTTCTCGCCGCCCTTGCTGTCGATATCGCGCGGAGTCTGCGGACCGAAGCCGGTGCATGCTGGCATTGCAGCCTCGTGACCATGCATATCGTGACCGTGCTCGCTGGCGTGCTCACTCGCGAACGCACTACCTGAAGCCAAACCGATAGCCAATACCAAACCTGCATAACTCTCCCTGAGTCTTGTCATTTGCGTCTCACCCTTAGTGTTCGTTGGAAATGTACAGCTAATTATTATGTGTGATACCCAACAGCGCGATTGCGGCGCAGGATTCTACAATCAATCCTGCTGCAGATGTGAGTGTTAGAAATAGCTAATATTTTTGAGCTGAGAATAAGGAAAAAGGAAAGGGCAACGACCCCGGATTCTTCAGAGTGACCTGCGCGGCCACCATTCAGACTCCTGAAACGAGCCCCTTCACATACTCAGGCGGTCGGAGAAGAAAATCCCCGACCGCCCCGCCCCATCAGAAGTTTTGAGTGAACTGCACGCTCAGGATATCCACCTTGTTCTTGTAGCTGCCTTGCAGGGTCGGTGCAGGGTTGCTGCTGGAAATAGTGGAATCATTCACGAACAGGTGTGCGTAACCGAAGTCGATCACACTGCTATCGCTGGATTTGTACTGACCGCCAAGCGCGATCCAGAAACGATTGTTGTCTGGGATGCGTGCCGTGCGGAAAGCATCCGGGACGGGTGCCTGATCATATGCCACGCCGGCACGCACCTTCATCTTGTCGCTATAGCGATGTGTTGCACCGGCAGAGACGCGCAGCGTGTCTTTCCAGTTCTCGGGCGTATTGGAGATCGTCGCTCCGTTCGCATCCAGCACCTTGACCTGCTTGAAGCTGCTCCAGCCCGTCCAGGAAACATCTGCCATCACGTCGTAGCTGTCGCTCATCTGGTGGAAGACGCTGAATGACATGATGTCGGGCAGCTTCACATCCAGCGAAGCGGAACCATTGGCGAATGGCAACGAGGTGGTGATAGTGCCATTCAGCTTGTAGCTGATCGTGGAACGATAGGACACCCCAAAGCGCGTAGCTGCGTCGAGTTGATACAGCGCCCCCACGTTAAAGCCCCATGCATTATCGGAACCCTTCACAACGGAAGTACCCAGGATCGAACCGCCGTACTGGCTCAACTCGCCGCTGATGTGCTGGTAATTGACTCCGGCCCCAACACTCAATGCGTCATTCACCTGATAGGAAAGAGAAGGATTCACGTTGATCGTCTGGATGCTGGATTTCAAAGCCTGATGCTGACCGACCCAGCCCGCGTCATATTCGGTTTGCAGACCGAAAGGCGCATTCAGCCCCAGACCGAACTTCAACCCGTCGCTCAGTCCCATCGTGAAATAGGCATTCGGCACAAAGGCTGTCCCACCAGCATCACCGCCCATATTCGTGCCAGAGCCTCCTGTACCGGTGAACTTGGCGGAAGGCGTGATCGCATGCACGGCAACTACGACCTGCTTGCCTTCCAGTCTGGACATGCCGGCCGGATTGAAGAACACCGTGCTCGCATCTTCTGCAGAAGCAGCGCCGCCTGCGAACGCATTACCCAGCCCGCTCGCGCTCTGCTCGATCAGCGCGAAACCGGAAGCCATCGCCCCGCCGGACATCGCCAGCAGCGCACTTGCCACGGCAACCACCACCATTGATTTCTTGAATTTCATGTTACCTCCAGTAAAGTTTTATCTATCGCCAGCGACCGGATCAATACCAGCCCTTGTTGGTCATCGCCTGCAGCACATACAGCGCAAACAGGGAATGCGCATACGGTGTGGGGTGTACCAGATCGGCGAACATGTAATGATCCGTTACGGAAACGCCGGCAGTCAGGTTCGAAGCCTTGCATACCAACGACGAGCCCGGCACACCTGCACTAGGCGAAAGTGGATTGACCCCGAACGACAGATTGCAGGCTGTCCCGGTGACATTGGTCAGGTTGTATTTGGACGGATTGGTCACTTCGTCGTGGCTGGCCGTATTGGCATCGATATTCAACACCGTGGCACTGTCCGGCAGGTCTGCTGCCAGTTGTGTATTGAATGCAGAGACCAGTGCATCCAGCAGGGCTTTTGTCGCGGCTGGGCTTGCTTGCACAGCCACATACGGTGTCGTCCCCATATCAGGTATGTTCACCACCACGACATATTTTGCACCCTTGCCGACGATCTCGTTTTTCACTGCCGTCGCCAGTTCAGTCGCAGCTGTCTGCATCGCAGCGGCTGCTTGTGCTGAAGTGATCGCAGCGGCACCTACCAGACCTGCTTGATAGAACACGTCGTTGGCACCGGCCATCACGAACACGATCTCATTGCCGTTAAAAGTGCCGCCGTTGGCTGCCAAATGGTTGGCGATCTGTGTCACGACCGGCACAGTCAGCGCGAACCCGCCTCCGCCCAACAATTTATTCCCGATGCCTGGCTGGCTGGTCACACGCGCACCGCCTTGGGCATAGGCAGTGCAAGCCGTATTGTTCGTCACGGGCACTACCATGCCAACCGGCGTACCCGGGGCGGCCCCCGAGCCGTTATCAATACCTGTTTGAGCAGCACAAGGCTGCGATAAACCGAGCATCGGTGCAGTCATTTCCGTCCAGTTGGTCGGCGTTCCGGGAATATTGATGGTGAATTGTCCACCTCCGAGCGCTGCGATCGCTCCGACATTGTAAGAACCTACATCGCTCAAACTATCACCGAAAGAAACCTGCGAGGCGAAGCTCGGCTTGGCAGGTACATCGCTCGCCCCTCCGCCACAACTGGCCAGCAACACAGCTGACAGCACTACTGATGCAATACGGATCTGATGCATTTGATGCCCTCCCTCTAGTTTTGAAATGCTGCGATGAAAAACGATTACCTTCGACTCCGACTCAGTCCGCCGGTGGCAATGGCCTGGGCTTACGGTCCTCCCCAACTGCTACATAGGTCAATTGCGCCTCCGTCACTTGGTGACAAGTCGGATTGGCCGGATCGCGCTGCACATACACCTCCACATCCACTGTGATCGAGGTGTTGCCGGTCTTGACGATCCGCGTATAGAAACTCACGACGTCGCCGATAAAGATCGGCTGCTTGAACACGAAGGAATTCACCGCCACGGTAGCCACGCGTCCCTTGGCACGCTGTACAGCCGGGATGCTGCCGGCGACATCCACCTGCCCCATCAGCCAGCCGCCGAAGATGTCCCCGGTGTAATTGGCATCGGAAGGCATCGCCGCCACACGCAGGGTCGGCTCGCGATCGGGTAAAGAGGTAACGGGTGTGCTCATGTCAGTGTCCCTCATAAAGTGCTTCGATCTCGAGCGAGAACTTTGCCACCACCTTGTCGCGCTTCAAACTGAGCTTGGGGGTCAGCAGGCCGTTGTCTATGCTCCATGGCTCCGTCAGCAACAGCACGCGGTGCACCTTGGCATAGCCCGGGAACGCACGGATGTTGCGCGCGATGCGACGTAACACTTTGGCTTCCACGTTGGTATCGGTGAGCGATTCGGGCAAGTCCGCAGACACACCGACCTTGGCGGCGATCTCGGGCCATACCACGGGATTGAGCACGGCCAAGGCCACCAGATACGGCTTGCCTTCACCGACGATCATTACCTGATCGATCAAGGGATCGTGCAGGATCGCCGCCTCCATATCCGCAGGCGGCAACTTCTCACCATTGGCCAGCACGATGATTTCTTTCAGGCGTCCGGTGATATACACATGTCCGGTTTCCGAGATGCGCGCAATGTCGCCGGTGTTGAGCCAGCCGTCTTCGTCGATCATGGCTTTGGTGGCTTCCGGATTGTTCCAGTAGCCCATCATCACGTTCGGGCCTTTCACCAGCAGCGCGTTCTGTGCGCCCAGCTTGATCTGCACACCGCGCAACGGTTGGCCCACGCTGTCGGGGAAATTGTTGTCCAGATGATTGCCGGTAACGATAGGGCTGGTTTCCGTCAGGCCATATCCCTGCACCACCGGCAGGCCGAGACCGACAAACATGCGCGAGATGTCCGCATCCAGTGCAGCGCCCCCGGTGACCGCCGTGCGCAGACGACCGCCCAGACGCGCCAGGATCTTGCCTGCCACCAGCTTGTTCAGGATGGGCCACAGCAGCATCGAGAGCTTCCAGCCGCCGCGCCCCTGCTCGCGCTCAAAGCGCTTCCACCCCACCTCGACCGCCAGATGGAACAACTTCTTGCGCAGCGCCGGGCCTTCTTCCAGCTTGGCGCTGATCGCCGAGTAGATGCGTTCATAGATGCGCGGCACCGAGATGAGGATGGTCGGCCGTATGGTCTGCAGATCTTCGGAAAGCAGCGGAATGGAACGCGCGTACGCGACGGTGGCGCCGGTCATCACTTGCAGGTAATAGCCGCAGGTACGCTCGAAAGTGTGCGACAGCGGCAGGAAGGACAGCATCAGGTCGCTGCCGTACACCACGAAGGTGCCCAGCGCTGCATGCGTATTGCTCAGCATGTTGCGATGGCTCAGCATCACGCCCTTGGGTTTGCCGGTGGTGCCGGAGGTGTAGATGATGCTGACCAGTTCTCCCATGTCGCATGCGACGGGTAGCTGCAGCGCTGCAGACTGCGGTAAAGCGCTTCGAGCCGAGAGCAGACGCGGTTCGTCGCTCGGCACGTCATCCAGAGAAATGAAACGTTGCACGCTGGGCATCAGCGTCTTCACTGCGTTCAATTCCTGCCATTGCTCGGCAGTTTCGAACAGCAACACCTTGGCCTGCGCATCGTTCACGATGTAGGCAATATTCTCGGCACGGTCCACGGTGTACAACGGCACGGTGACCAAGCCCAGCGACATCGCCGCCTGGTCGAACATCACCCATTGCGGGCAGTTGCGCAGCATCAGGGCCACGCGGTCCCCCTTTTGCAAACCTTCCTTCGCCAGCGCCGCTTGCCAGCGTCCCACCTCGTCGCGCATCTGGTGCCAGCTCAGGCTTACCCATTCATTGTCATGTACATCGAAATAACGATAGGCCTCTTTGTCCGGTGTGCGTTCGACTCGCTCAAGAAACAATCCGTGCAGAGTGCCCGCCTGTTCCGGCGTAATCACATCTTCGTTACCCGGTGCCACCATATGCTCTCTCCCCTTTTTGGCTGTCAGCTCAACTCGTCAAACACATGCTGGCTGCGTAGTGCCGGAAGTCCCGCGCCGGCCGCGCGCGACACTTCCCTCCCTTACTTACTTGCTGGATTATTTCCCCGCCCATCTTTGCCGGACATGAAACTGGTATAACCCGCTTGATTTTTCAGCATGGTATCCACATTCCGCGCACATTTCAAACGTTCGTTTTAATTTTTTCAGCGCAGCACAAACCTGAATCCCGGCCAGCCCGGGCAACTATTTACCCGCTTGCAACTGCCCCGATGCAAAGTCGTCCACCATGATCACTTTGCGCCGCAGCATGTAATCGCGCTCCAGCTGTATCGCCTCTTCCGGGTTGATCAGACCCGCCTCGCGCGCTTCCGCGATACGCAGCATCTCATCCCTCTCCTTCAACTTGTGATTCTTGACTGCGTGCTCCAGCCTGGCTTGCAATGGCTCGCAGGCCAGGGTACTGGCCAGTGCGGCTTCCAGAGCGCCTACCGCATCCTGCTCATCGTGCTTGATATACATGCCGGCCGTGAGCCGGTCACGCGCACTGCCCGGCGTCAACATCAGCGCTGCCACCTGATGCCCCCTGTCATCGGAAGGCGGTTTGCGGCACTGCCCCAGCGGGAAGATCACCACCCGCAACAACAGTGCGAACAGCCGGTTCGGGAAGTTCTGCAGCACGCCGTCGAACGCCGTCTGGATGCGATACAACCCGTCTTCCATCGCCCAGTGCAGCAAAGGTTCGTCTGCCTGCGGCCGGCCATCGTCCTCGAACTTCTTCAGCACTGCCGAACACAGGTAGAGGTTGCTCAACACGTCTCCCAGACGCGCCGACAGTTTCTCCTTGCGCTTCAAGCCACCGCCCAGCACCGCCATCGCGATGTCGGCCGCGAAAGCAAAGGAAGCGGCATAACGTGTCAGCAACTGATAATAGCGATGCGTGGGCGCGCCGGTCGGCACATAGATCAGCCGCCCGCCGGACAGGCCGTACAGCACCGAGCGCACCGCATTGCTCAGGCTGAAACTGATGTGCGCGAAGAATGCGCGGTCGAAATCCAGCGAGGCGCGCTCCGCATTCTGGTTATGCGCCGCCTGCATCTCCTTCAGCACATACGGATGGGAACGCACCGCCCCCTGACCGAAGATCATCAGGCTGCGCGTGAGGATGTTCGCGCCTTCCACGGTGATGCCGATCGGCGTCTGCTGGTACATGCGCGCCAGATAGTTGTCCGGCCCCATGCAGATGCCCTTGCCGCCGTGCACGTCCATCGCGTCGTTGATCACCATGCGGCCGCGCTCGGTGCAGTGATACTTGGCGATGGCCGACACCACCGACGGTTTCTCGCCCAGGTCCACCGCCAGCGCCGTCATGCGCCGCGCCGCATCCATCACATAGGTATTGCCGCCGATGCGCGCCAATGCTTCTTCCACCCCTTCGAACTTGCCGACCGGCATGTGGAACTGTTTGCGCACGCGGCCATAGGCACCGCTGCTGCGCACCGCCAGCTTGGCACCGCCCACCGCGCTGGCCGGCAACGAGATGGAGCGCCCCACCGAAAGGCAGTCCATCAGCATGCGCCAGCCCTGGCCGATGCGCGTCATGCCGCCGATGATGTAATCCATGGGGATGAACACATCCTTGCCTACGGTCGGACCGTTGAGGAAAGCAGAGTTGAGCGGAAAGTGGCGACGGCCGGTCTGCACCCCCGGCAAGTCCGTGGGGATCAAGGCCAGTGTGATGCCCAGCGATTCTTCCGCACCCAGCAGATGCTCGGGGTCGTAAAGCTTGAACGCCAGCCCGAGCAGGGTCGCGACCGGTGCCAGCGTGATATAGCGCTTCTCCCAGTTGAGGCGTATGCCCAGCACTTGCTGTCCGTTGAATTCGCCGTGACACACGACGCCGCTATCGGGGATCGCACCCGCATCGGAACCGGCGAACGGGCCGGTCAACGCGAAGCACGGCACTTCCAGTCCCTTCGCCAGACGGTTCAGGTATTTGTCCTTCTGCTCCGCGGTGCCGTATTTCAACAGCAGTTCGGCCGGCCCCAGCGAATTCGGCACCATCACCGTCACCCCTGCCGTACCGCTTCTTGAAGCTACCTTGGTCACCACGGCAGAGTGCGCCTGTGCCGAGAATTCCAGTCCGCCGTATTCCTGCGGAATGATCATGCCGAAGAAACCCTTGTCCTTGATGTACTGCCACACCTCGGGCGGCAGGTCCTGCCGCGTGTGAGTGATGTCCCAGTCGTCCAGCATGCCGCACAGCGTTTCCACTTCGTTGTCCACGAAGGCCTGCTCGCGCTCACTCAAGCCGGTCTTGGGCATGTCCAGCAGCTTGCTCCAGCGCGGACGACCGCTGAACAGCTCACCGTCCCACCACACCGTACCGGCGTCCAGCGCCTCCTGTTCGGTCTGCGAGACCTGCGGCAATATCTTGCGGAAGATTTTCAGGATGAAGTTGCTGATCAGCAGGCGGCGCAGATAAGGCACGCCGAACACCAGCACGAATATTGCCAGCGCAAGATAGATGTTCTTCAACGCACCGTCCGAGATGCGGCTCTCGATGGCGATCATCGGCACCAGCACCAGGAAGGCGAATAGCCAGCCCCAGATCGAGGAACGGAAGAATGCCAGTAAAAGGAAGACAGTAAGAACTACCACCGTGATCGTTATCGCCATTTTCTAACCTCGTTTATTGTTATGCTGGGTTGTGTGAACTTTACCCTCTTCGTTGCCTTCTGGACAACGGTTATATAAATGTTCACCCCGGCGGAACCTACCTGACAGCGCATTGACTAATCAGCCAAGTTTCCCCACACTGCGCCACATGTCGAACCTGACCCGAAAAATCATCGCCGTGATCATGCTGTTGTGGCTCCCGCTTTCCAGCGGCAGCGCACTGGCGGCATCGCTCGGCATGCAATTGCAGCAGGGTGAGTGTCACGACAGCAGCATGATGATGGACATGTCGCATGATGACATGGGTGAGCATCACATGATGCACCAGGATTCGGCACAGACCAGCGACGACACAGCTTCCTCATGCTCTGCCTGCAGCGTCTGCCATCTGGCCTGCAGCGGTTACATCGCTGTCGCGCCGACCTCGGCACAGATACTCGAAGCGACCTCGCAAGTGATCGCCTTCCTGCCTGAATCATTCACCTCGCACATCACCGCACCACTGCTGCCTCCACCGCTCGTCCGCGCCTGACGCGGGACGAGTACGTCTGCCGTTTTCACAAGCTGATCATCGTCCCGCACTGTCCGGTGCCTGCTTGCGCCTGCGTGTTGCATGGGCACAAGCACCGGCGTCAAGTCCGCATCATTACGATTGTTAACAGGAGAACAAACATGAAATTCGCAACCTTCACCCTCTCTGCATTCTTGCTCGCCACTTCCACTGCCGCACTGGCGGCCGAACATATGCAACACATGTCCCAGGGCGACATGCATCAGGCCGATGCACACGCCATGCAGAAACACATGGGACAGGGCGTGGTGAACAAGATCGATCTGCAGCACAACAAGGTCAACATGACGCACGGCCCGATCCAGTCGCTGGGCTGGCCCGGCATGACCATGGACTTCAAGGTCAAGGATGCCGCGATCCTGAAAGGCATCAAGCCCGGCCAGAAAGTGATGTTCGAAGTGGTCAACGAAGGCCCGCGCATGTATTTCGTCACGCACATCACGCCGCAGAAATAAGCGCGGCTCGGCTGTGCGGCAGTCGCCGGATATGGCGACTGCCGCCCCGACTGGAGACAAACAAATGACGAACACGATCAAGCATTTCGTTCGCGTGTGGCTGCTTGCGTCCTTGTTGATGCAGACGGCACATGCGGCAACGGACGCACCGCTGCAGCTGGACGAGGCCGTGGCGCTCGCGCTGGCGGACAATCCCGCACTCGCGGCAAGGCAGTCACGCGCCGAGGCGCTGGCGGCCGTGCCCGATCAGGCAGGCACCCTGCCCGATCCCACGCTGTCGCTGAACGCGCTCAGCTTCCCGACCGACACCTTCTCCGCATCGCAGGAAGCGATGACGCAGAAGCAGATCGGCATCGGCCTGACGCTGCCCTTCCCCGGCAAGCTGGGCTTGCGCGAACAGGCCGCCGACAACGAAGCGCAGGCAGCCGGAGAGGACGTGCGCGAACAAAGCCAGATGCTGGAGCGCAACGTGCGCAGCGCCTGGTGGAACCTGTTCTACCTCGACCGCGCGCTGGACATCGTGCTGCGCAACCAGGCCTGGCTGCGCCAGCTGAACGCCATCGCGGAGACGCGTTACAGCACAGGACTCGGCATGCAGTCCGATGTGCTGCTGGCACAGGTGGAACTGTCCAAACTGCTGGAGATGGAGCTCGGTCTGCGCGCTTCGCGCCGCAACATGGCGGCGCGCATGAACGCACTGCTGGGACGCAAAGCCTTTACCGACATCATCCTGCCGGCGCAGGCGTCCGAGGCACTGCCGCCGGTCGCCGACAGCGAACAACTGATCGCACTCGCGCAGGAAACGCGTCCGCTGCTCGCCACCCGGCGCAAGCTGCGGGACGCCGCCGAAGCGCGCACCCGACTGGCGGAGAAGGACTATTACCCCGATCTCAAGCTGGGGCTGGCATACGGTTTCCGCAGCGGCAACAACCCGAACGGCAGCGCCCGTGCCGACCTGGCCAGCGTCACGCTCGGCATCAGCCTGCCGCTGTTCGCCGGCAGCCGGCAGGGACAGGCGGTCGCCCAGCGGCAGGCCGAATGGCAGCAACAGGATTACGAACTGCAGGACAGCGTGTTGCAGGTCACTGCACAGATCGAACAGGCGCTGGCGGAATACCAGTCCGCGCGCGAACAGGCCGCGCTGTTCAAGGGCGGCCTCATCCCGCAGTCGCAGCAGACCGTGTCCGCCATGCGCGCCGCGTATCAGGTGAACAAGGTGGACTTCCTCAATCTGGTGCGCGCGCAGGTCACGCTCTACAACTACGAGACCCAGTACTGGAAGACGATCAGCAACGGCTGGCAGGCGCTGGCGAATCTGCAGGCCGCGGTCGGTGCACCGCTGCCTGCCCCCAAGGAGAACACGCATGAAAACGAGTGAAACGAGTTTCGCGAAGCCAAAGGCGAGAGCGAGCATAGCGAGCGGCAACAATAAGACGATACTCGCCATAGCCATCGGCAGCGCGCTGCTGGTCGGCGCGGGCGGCGGTTACTGGCTGGCCGCCACGCAGCCGCAAGGCAAGGAAACGCAAGCGCCGGCAGCGGACGACAAGCCCCTGTTCTACCGCAACCCGATGAACCCTGCGATCACCTCGCCGGTACCGGCGCAGGACGAGATGGGCATGGACTACATCCCGGTGTATGCCGAAGGCCATGGCCCCAAGGAACGCAAACCGCTGTTCTATCGCAACCCGATGAACCCTGCGATCACCTCGCCGGTGCCGGCGCAGGATGAGATGGGCATGGACTACATCCCGGTGTATGCCGAGGATGACGCACCGCAGGAGCGCAAGGTGCTGTTCTATCGCAACCCGATGAATCCCGCGATCACCTCGCCGGTGCCGGCGCAGGATGAGATGGACATGGACTACATCCCGGTATATGCCGAGGAGAAGACGGAAACGCTGCCCGGCACGGTCAGCATCGATCCGGTGATGGTGCAGGACATCGGCGTGCGCACGCAGCCGGTGCAGCGCACCACACTGTCGCGCAGCATCCGCACCAGCGGTCGCATCGCGGTGAACGAGGAACGCCTGCTGCGTCTGCATCCGAAATACGACGGCTGGGTGGAGAAGCTGTTCGTCACCAACACCGGCGATGCGGTGCAGAAGGACGACATGCTGCTCTCCATCTACTCGCCGCAGCTGGTGACCAGCGAGGAAGAATATCTGCTGGCGCTGGAAAACGCGGAGAAGCTCAAGGACAGTCCGTTCGCCGACGTGCGTCAGGGTGCACAGAGCCTGCTCGCCTCGTCCGAACAGCGGCTGCGCCTGCTCGACCTGCCCGAGCACCAGATCGAACAGCTCAAGCAGACGCGCGAGGTATTCAAGGGCGTACACATCCATTCGCCGATGAGCGGCATCGTGATGAACATCGGCGCGCGCGAAGGCCAGCGCATCAAGCCGGACAGCGAACTGTACGTGATCGCCGACCTGTCACGAGTGTGGGTGATGGTCGACCTGTATGAAGACGACATGCCATGGGTGCGCGAAGGCGACCGCGCCAGCCTGCAGGTCGCCGGCATTCCCGGCCGCACCTTCAACGGCAAGCTCACGCGCATCTATCCCTACCTCGACGCCAAGACGCGCACGGTCAAGGCCAGGCTGGAATTCGCCAATCCGGGATTGCTGCTCAAACCCGACATGTTCGGCCAGGTGGAAGTGCAGGCCGGCCGCAAGGTCGATGCGCTGACGGTGCCGAGCGAGGCCATCGTGCGCAGCGGCACGCAGACGCAGGTGTTCGTGCAGCGCGCACCGGGGCGCTTCGAGCCACGCACCGTCACGCTGGGCGTAGCGGCCAACAGCCGGACGCAGATCATCAGCGGCGTGGAAGAAGGCGAACAGGTGGTGACCTCCAGCCAGTTCCTGATCGACTCCGAATCGAAGCTGAAGGAAGCCACCGCCAAGATGCTGGAGACCATGCAGCAACCGGCCAGTGACACGGGAGCAGCGCAATGATCCGCACCCTGATCGACCTCTCGATCAAGAACCGTTTCATGGTGCTGATCGCCACGCTGCTCATCTCGTTCGCGGGCTGGCAGGCGATGAAGTCCACGCCGCTGGATGCCATCCCCGACCTGTCAGACGTGCAGGTGATCGTGTTCACCGGTTTCCCCGGCCAGGCGCCGCAGGTGGTGGAAGATCAGGTGACGTACCCGCTGACCACGGCCATGCTGTCGGTGCCCAAGACCAAGGTAGTGCGCGGCTATTCCTTCTTCGGCTTCTCCATGGTGTACGTGATTTTCGAAGACGGTACCGACATGTACTGGGCGCGCACCCGCGTGCTCGAATACCTCAACTACGCCGCCGAGCGCCTGCCCGCCAACGTCTCGCCCAAGCTGGGGCCGGACGCCACCGGCGTGGGCTGGGTGTACGAATACGCGCTGGTGGACAAATCCGGCAAGCATGACCTGGCACAGCTGCGCTCGATACAGGACTGGTACCTGCGCTATCCCTTGCAGACGGTGGAAGGCGTGGCCGAGGTGGCCTCCATCGGCGGCTACGTCAAGCAATACCAGGTCGAAGTCAGGCCGGATGCCTTGCAGGCCTACAACATCCCGCTGGCCAAGGTGCGCATGGCCATCCAGCGCAGTAACAAGGATGTGGGCGGCCGTCTGGTGGAGATGAGCGAGACCGAGTACATGGTGCGCGGCCTGGGCTACATCAAGAACCTGCATGATCTGGAAATGATCCCGGTCGGCGTGGATGCGAACGGCACGCCGATCTATCTCAGCCAGCTGGCGAACATCCATCTCGGTCCCGAGTTGCGGCGCGGACTGGCCGAACTGGACGGTGCAGGCGAAGTGGCCGGCGGCGTGGTGGTGATGCGCTATGGCGAGAACGCGCTGGCCACCATCGCGCGCGTGCGCGAGAAGCTCGACAGCCTGAAACAGGGCCTGCCCGCCGGTGTGGAGATCGTGCCGGTATACGACCGCGGCGACCTGATCGAACGCGCGGTGGAGAACCTGCAACACAAGCTGATCGAGGAATCCATCGTGGTCGCGCTGATCTGCCTGCTGTTCCTGCTGCATGCACGCAGCGCGCTGGTCGCCATCATCAGCCTGCCGGTCGGCATCCTGATCGCATTCATGATCATGCGCTGGCAGGGACTGTCCGCCAACATCATGTCTCTGGGCGGCATCGCCATTGCCATCGGCGCGATGATCGACGGCGCCATCGTGATGATCGAGAACGCGCACAAGCACCTCGAACATCTGGGCGAACGGCGCGACGACCTGCACGCCAGATGGGAAGCGGTGGCCATGGCCGCGAAAGAGGTTGGCCCGGCGCTGTTCTTCTCGCTGCTGATCATCACCATATCGTTCCTGCCGGTGTTCACCCTGCAGGCACAGGAAGGCAGGCTGTTCACACCGCTGGCCTTCACCAAGACCTATGCCATGGCCGCCGCCGCCTTGCTCGCGGTGACGCTGGTGCCGGTGCTGATGGGCCTGCTGATACGCGGCAAGATACCGAGCGAGGAGCACAACAAGATCAATGTGTGGCTGAAGCGCATGCACACACCGTTGCTGCAGCTCGCCATGGCGCGACGCAAACTGACGCTGCTGCTGGCCGTGCTGTTGCTGGCGGCGACGGCATATCCGGTGCTGAAGATCGGTTCCGAGTTCATGCCGCCGCTGGACGAAGGCGATGTGCTGTACATGCCGACCACCTACCCCGGTATCTCCATCACCAAGGCCAAGGAACTGCTGCAGCAGACCGACAAGATTCTGGCGACCTTCCCCGAGGTGGCGCACGTGTTCGGCAAGGTGGGCCGCTCCAATTCCGCGACCGATCCCGCGCCGCTGTCCATGATCGAGACCACCGTGCGCCTGAAACCGAAAGCGGAATGGCCCGATCCGTCCAAGACCACCAGGGAACTGATGCAGGAGATGGATGCGGCGATCAAGTTCCCCGGTCTCGCCAATGCCTGGACCTATCCGATCAAGACGCGCATCGACATGCTCTCCACCGGCATCAAGACGCCCATCGGCATCAAGGTCTCCGGCCCCGACCTGAATGTGCTGGAGAAGGTCGCGGGCGACATCGAGAAATCGCTGAAGACCCTGCCCGACACCTTGTCCGCCTTCGCCGACAAGGCGGCCGGCGGTTACTACCTGGACTTCGACATCAAGCGTGAAGAAGCGGCGCGCTACGGCCTCACCGTGGGCGATGTGCAGGACGTGGTGCAGTCGGCCATCGGCGGCATGAACGTGAGCGAGACCGTGGAAGGGCTGGAGCGCTATCCGATCAACCTGCGCTATCCGCGCGAACTGCGCGACAACCTGGAATCGCTGCGCCGCGTGCTGGTGCCGACGCCGACCGGCACGCAGATTCCGCTGTCGCTGGTGGCCGATCTGCAATTGCGGCGCGGCCCGCCGGTGGTGAAGACGGAGAACGCCACGCCCAACGCGTGGATCTATGTGGACATCAAGAGCAGCGACATCGGCGGCTACGTCGCCGCAGCGAAGAAACAGGTCGCGGACACGGTCAGGATCCCGCCCGGCTATTCGCTGGTGTGGTCGGGCCAGTTCGAATACATGGAACGCGCCGCTGCACGCCTTAGGGTGGTGGTGCCGCTCACCCTGCTCACCATCTTCCTGCTGCTGTATTTCAACTTCCGCAACCTGACCGCCCCGGCGGTAGTGATGCTGTCCATCCCGTTCGCGCTGATCGGCGGCTACTGGCTGATCTGGCTGCTCGGCTACAACATGTCGATCACCGTCGCGGTCGGCTTCATCGCACTGGCCGGCGTGTCGGCCGAGATCGGCGTGCTGGTGCTGACCTTCATCGACCAGGCCGTGGCCCGCCGTCGTGCCGAAAAGCCCGGCGCGCTGGATGCAGCCGACATAACGACAGCCGTGCTGGACGGCACCACCCAGCGCGTGCGCCCCATCGCCATGACCGCCACCGCGGTGATCGCCGGCCTGATCCCCATCATGTGGGGCAGCGGCACCGGCTCGGACGTGATGCAACGCATCGCCGCGCCGATGATAGGCGGCATGGTCACCGCCACCGTGCTGTCGCTGCTGGTGCTGCCGGTGATCTACGGCTGGGTGCTGCTGTGGCAGGAGCGACGCGCGCACCGATAAATGCAGCATGACTGAAGTCCATACACAGGAGGATGCGGACATGGAGAAAGATTGTGAATTCTGCAATGTGACGGCGATCATCCGCGGCGACGCACTGGAAAAAGTCGAGCAGCAGTTGCACGGGATCGGTGTGAACGGTATCAGCGTGATGCGCGTTAAGGGATACGGGGAGTACGCCAATTTCTACAGCCCGGAGGGGCTGACCTCGCACGTGCGGGTCGAGATATTCACCGCTGCACGCGCCGCCGAAACCATCGCGCAGACCATCATGGATGCCGCGTGCTCCGGCGTACCGGGCGACGGCATCGTGGCCGTGCAGCCGGTGGATAAGGTCTACCGCATCCGCCTGCGGGCGGCAGTCGAGCCGGATGCGCTTTAGGCGCGTATGGGTAGTTTCCTGTATTGAGCACCGTAGCAGAATGACGTATTAATCCCCCTTCGTCGGGCGGTGCCGTTCCAGCCGGCCGACGCGATGATGCTAGCTCGAAGATTTCCGCTTTCCATCAAGGAAGGAGGTCGGTGAAATGGCAAACCATGACTGGAATGAATCCGCGTCCGCCAGCACAGCCAGACAGATACTGCAACGTCTGTTCCGCGATTTCGACGGCTCCGCCCGCTTCCGCCTGTGGGATGGTTCCGAAGTGAGTCTGGGCGGGAATTCACCCGACTTCGCGCTGACCTTCCGTACACCGAACGTGCTGCAGAAGATGGTGCTGACACGCCATCCGCTGCGTCTGGTCGAATCGTATTTTCAGGGACTGATCGATCTCGACGGCAACCTCTACAGCGCACTCAGGCTGCGCCACTACCTGTCTTCGTTGCGGCTGTCGCTCGGCGAGAAAGCCATGCTCACCGCCAAGGCGCTGATGATCAATCCCGTGTCCGCAAGAACGGAAGGCGGCGACGCGCGCAGATGGAGCAAGACCCTGAGACAGACACTCGGTCTGGAGGCCGACAAATCGCTCAACCGCAACGCCATCTCGTTCCACTACGACGTGTCGAACGACTTCTATGCGCTGTGGCTGGACGAGCAGATGATCTATTCCTGCGCCTATTTCGAGCGCGCGGAGCAGAGCCTGGAACAGGCGCAATGCAACAAGCTCGACCACATCTGCCGCAAGCTGCGGCTCAGGCCGGGCGAGCGCCTGCTCGACATCGGCTGCGGCTGGGGCGCACTGATCTGCTGGGCCACCGAGCATTACGGCGTGCATGCGCACGGCATCACCCTGAGCCGGAAACAGTACGAGCATGTGCAAAAGACGATCCGCCAGCGCGGGCTGGAAAACAAGGTCAGCGTCGAACTGCGTGACTATCGCGACCTGCAGGGCGAAGGCGTGTACGACAAGCTGGTGAGCGTGGGCATGTTCGAACACGTGGGCCTGAAGAACCTGCCGACCTATTTCGCCATCGCCCACCGCCAGCTCAAACCCGGCGGGCTGTTCCTCAACCACGGCATCACCAGCGACACGCACGGCTGGAAGAAGAGCGTCACCACCGAGTTCATCAACCGCTACGTGTTCCCCGATGGCCAGCTGGAGACCGTGAGCACGGTGCAGCAAATGATGGAAGAAGCCAACCTGGAGATCCACGACGTGGAAAGCCTGCGTCGTCATTACGCATTGACGCTGCGCGAATGGGTGAAGCGGCTCGATGCGAATCACGAAGCGGCGCTGCAATACGTGAGCGAATCTGTGTATCGGGTGTGGCGCTTGTATATGGCGGCCTGTGCCATGCAGTTCGAAGAAGGCGAGATCGGGGTGTACCAGATCCTGTCTTCCCGGCGCGCGCCTTTCGTCAGCCCACTCCCGCTCACACGACGTGATCTGTACGGCAACGACAACGCCTGACTATGGCGAACGTGCATGACATGAGGAGACGAGCATGATCGAAGTGATCCCGAACTGGCATCCGCTGTTTGTGCATTTCCCGATCGCATTGATCTCGCTGTCGGCCTTCTTCCACGTGGTCGCCATCCTGCTGCGCAACCAGTCGCGCTGTGCCGCTTACCTTGCCGTGCTCGCGCATACCAGCTTGTGGCTTGGCGCACTATCCTCCTTGCCGACCGCGCTGCTGGGATGGCTGGCATTCAACTCCGTGGAGCATGACGAGGCCGGCCATGCCGCGATGCTGGCGCACCGTGTCTGGGCACTGGCGACCGTGCTGGCGGTGGTTGTCCTGGCTGGCTGGGATGCCTGGCGACACAAGGTGGATGCCACGCCAGGCTGGCTGTTCACAAGCGCGGTGATACTGGCCTGGGCGCTGGTCGCCAGCACGGCATGGCATGGCGCCGAGCTGGTCTACCGCCACGGACTGGGCGTGATCAGCCTGCCCGCACATGTCGCGAACGACGCGCATGAGCACGGACACATGCACGAGGCGTCGCCGCATCCGCATTGACGCATGCGGAGAAAGGCCAGGCCATGAGGATAGCGCCCAGCTTGCCGCCGCCGGTCACCGTCGAAAGAGAGGGGCTGGAAGTCAAGACATCGACCCGCACCAAATCTTCCCGAACCGTGCAGGCGCGCACCCTGCCACCCATGGTGGTGCGCCACCCCGACGAGCCCTTGCCGGAACTGGAGGAACGGGAGGAAAGGCGCCACTCTCCCAATGTCAGCGGCGAACGGCGGATCTATTGCCGTCGCACCCGGCAGACACCCGTGCTGGCTGAATTGCGCTCCGCCATAGACCGGCGGCTGCATAAACAAAGAAGGAACGACGCGACAGAACATGTGAACGAAGAAGCCTAAACTGAAGATCGCAGGCCATGTTCAGGCAAAACAGCACAAGCGACGACACGCTGCATGCCGACCATGCGGGCCATACCTACTACTTCTGTTCACAACATTGCCTGGACAAGTTCACCGCGAACCCCGCCGCATATCTGTCGCCGCAACCGGCATCGCCTGCGCCTGCCAGTGCCAGCGAATACACCTGCCCCATGCATCCAGAAGTGGTCAGCGACCGACCCGGCAGTTGCCCCAAATGCGGCATGGCGCTCGAGCCGCGCGAGGTCTCCGCGCATGAAGACAACAGCGAACTGGACGACATGACGCACCGCTTCAAGCTGAGTCTGATGCTGGGCCTGTCGGTGTTCATCATGGCGATGACGTCCGACCTCGCACCGCAACTGCTGCCGGATTTCGTGTCGATGCGCGTGTTGCTGTGGCTGGAATTCGCACTCGCCACGCCGGTAGTGCTGTGGGCCGGCTGGCCCATCTTTCAGCGCGGTTGGGCATCGCTGCTCAACCGCAGCCTCAACATGTTCAGCCTGATCGCGCTCGGCGTCGGCGTGGCTTGGAGTTACAGCGTGGTGGCGCTGCTGGCACCCGGTCTGTTCCCGCCCGCGATGCACAGCATGGGCGGCATGGTGCCGGTGTATTTCGAGGCAGCGGCAATGATCATGGCGCTGGTATTGCTCGGCCAAGTGATGGAGCTGCGCGCGCGCAGCCGCACCAGTGCCGCGATCAAACTGCTGCTGGGACTGGCTCCCAAGACTGCGCGCATCGTGCGCGAAAACGGCAGTGAGCAAGACATCCCGCTGGCGCAGGTACAGCCGGGCGATGTGTTGCGCGTGCGTCCCGGCGAGAAGGTGCCGGTGGACGGCGTGGTGCTGGAAGGCAGCAGTGCACTGAACGAATCCATGGTCACCGGCGAATCCATCCCGGTGGAAAAAAGCAGGGACGCGCGTTTGATCGGCGCCACCGTGAACGGTACCGGCAGCCTGTTGATGCGTGCCGAGAAGGTCGGCGCCGACACCCTGCTCGCGCAGATCGTGCGCATGGTGAGCGAGGCACAGCGTTCGCGCGCACCGATCCAGCGTCTGGCCGATGTGGCTGCCGGCTACTTCGTGCCGGCGGTGGTGGGGATCGCGCTTGCCACCTTCATCGTGTGGAGCCTGGTCGGGCCCGAGCCGCGTCTGGCGCATGCCGTGGTCAACGCGGTGGCCGTGCTGATCATCGCCTGCCCTTGTGCATTGGGACTGGCCACGCCGATGTCCATCATGGTCGGCACCGGACGCGGGGCGACGCTGGGCGTGCTGATCAAGAACGCCGAAGCGCTGGAGACCATGGAGAAGGTCAACACATTGGTGGTGGACAAGACCGGCACGCTGACCGAGGGCAAGCCGCGACTGGTCACGGTGATGCCGCTGCACGGCTACCATGAAAGCATGGTGCTATGGCTGGCTGCCAGTCTGGAACTGGCCAGCGAACACCCGCTGGCGGCGGCGATCGTGCAAGGCGCACAGGACAGGAGCATCGTGCTCAAACCTGTCGACGACTTCCGCTCCTACACCGGCAAAGGCGTAACGGGCACAGTTGAGGGCAGCCATGTGGCGCTGGGTAATCTCGCGCTGTTCGAGGCACTGCAGATCGATGCAGGCGATCTGCTCACACGTGCCGAAGTGCTGCGCAACGAGGGACAGACCGTGATGCTGATCGCGATCGACGGCAAGGCCGCCGGACTGATCGGCGTAGCCGACCCGATCAAGGACTCCACAGAAGCAGCCATCCGCGCCCTGCATGCAGAAGGCGTACAACTCATCATGCTCACCGGCGACAACCGCGTCACGGCACAGGCAGTGGCGAAACGGCTGGGCATAGACCGCGTCGAAGCGGAAGTGTTGCCGGAACAGAAAGCGTCCATCGTCAAACAGCTGCAGGCGGAGGGACGCATCGTCGCGATGGCGGGCGACGGCATCAACGACGCACCCGCACTGGCACAAGCACAGGTGGGCATCGCCATGGGCACCGGCACCGACGTGGCGATGGAAAGCGCGGGCATCACGCTGATCAAGGGCGACCTCAACGGCATCGCACGCGCTGTGCGCCTGAGCCGCGCCACCATGCGCAACATCCGCCAGAACCTGTTCTTCGCCTTCATCTACAACAGCCTGGGCGTACCCATCGCGGCAGGCGTGCTGTACCCGTTCTTCGGCCTGCTGCTGTCGCCCATCATCGCCGCCGCGGCGATGAGCTTCAGTTCCGTTTCAGTGATCGTCAACGCGCTGCGGCTGAACCAGCGCAAACTGTGAACCGCCCATCGGACAAACACCGATGGCAACTTTCCAAACATCCTGCGCCATTCTCAGGCAAACACCGATAGCCGCCCCACCCCGCACACCGCATCATCCGCCCCAGTCGGGCGCGCACACGACTGCCGGCATACGAACACCGGCAGGCACAACGAGCCAGACTGCTCTGCCCCATCACCACCATGTCGAACCGATCTCCGCCGTTCCCACGCGGCGGCCCGTCAATCTTTTACAAGGAGTACACCCATGAACAAGATCATGATCGAAATGCCGATGGTCGCGAACTGCATGGCGAACGACTGCGCCTACAACGTCAACAGCAACTGCCACGCGAAAGCGATCACCATCGGCGACGCAACCAACCCCTGCTGCGACACCTTCATGAACGGCTCGCAACACACCAAATCGCTGAGCCGTATCGCCGGCATCGGCGCCTGCAAGACCGGCACCTGCCAGCACAACGAAGACCTGGAATGCATGGCCGACACCGTGCAGGTCGGCATGGCGCAAAGCGAGGTGAAATGCATGACGTTCGCGATGCGTTGACACCGTGTGGCAACAGCGCGCAATAAAAAAGGCCGAAGCAAAAATCGCTTCGGCCTTTTTACTCACGCTCCGCACATCAAGGCATGAGGGGAAGGCCCTGGGCCGTCATGAGCGTATCGAAGGCGGTCCGATTGTAATAAGTGGAGGTCGATGGCGTACTACTTGCATTACTGCGACTGCCGACCCAGAAGACTCCATTCACTTGAGCGATGATATCCACTGTTGCTGGAGCAACCCCATTTACCGGAATATAGATCAGTCCCACTGTCGTGCCATTGCGTCCGCCCGACACCATAGTGATCCCGGTAAGTGGCGTACCAAGCAAGGCATTGGAAATGTCTGCGGGCGTACATGCCACTGTTCCATATCTGCTATACGTCTGCCCATCGAGTTGATAGACATACTTCCCATAAGACGATTCCGCGCAATACCCCGCTCCGCCCACAGTTGGCAATGCAATCAATGCGACGCCATTCAGATCCGTCAGGGTCGTGATCTGGTAATAAAGGTCATACTGATCCATCAACGCGGTAATTGAAGCAGTATATTCCTTTGAACCAACAGCATAGGTTTGATTGGTTGCACATGCCGCAGGCATGTTGCCTGCTGAAATGCAAGCTGGCTGCTGTCCCGCCAGATCGGTTACTCCTGTTATATCCAAACGTATTGTCCCTGCCGCAGTGTATGAACCATCTCCATTGTCGGAAAGCGATTCAGGGGCCGTATATGATACCCATGAGCCAGTCTCATCCATGTAATAACCAACCTGGGTATAACTCTGCCACGCAGTGGCGACACCGGCCGGATCGAATCTGTAGCTCTGTCCGGATATTAATTGCTGACTGGCGCTACCACTCAAGTTGTATATTTTCTGCCCGACATAGCTCGGATATGAACCCCTGAGGTAAAACAGTCCGCCATTCATCAGCTCCGAGGTAAATGCAGTCGTATACGCATTGGCTGTTGTATTGGTACCAGTATTGGCATTGGTCGTAGTGCCACCACTCCCACCTCCTCCACATCCAGCCAGCATTCCAACAACCAGCAAAGAAGCAATACACAGCGACAGTCTATTTCCGTTACGGCATTCCATTTTTCTTCCTTTTAGTAGGTCATAAAAATCCCGGCAACCAAACGTCAGGCTAGCCTTCGCACATAAGCAGGGAGATGAAACAGGTCTTCTCAACAGGCGGTTTGACCATACTAAAGGAGTGGCAAATAAACAATATGCCGTTTGGCCTATACCGGCCTATATATTTTTCTGACGGATGGAGACGAAAAACACTTATTAAGACGAACTAACTATTGGTAGCCATCGCGTATTCTTTACAAGAAACAGAATGCTCGCCAGCAAATGCAAATTATTTTTACAGTGAACAATACAACTCTTCCCGGCGTGAGCGTGGATTGACGTGGAACATGCGGAAGGCGCCGTAGCCTTTTGCACTTTGTATCGTGCCGGCGTAACGGAAGCGTGCCCAGCGTTCGCCTTCCAGTTCCAGCATGGCGACGAAGGGTTCGGTGCCGAATATCTCGCCGGGCGGCGTGACGGGTTCGATGCGTGCGGTCTTGGTGACGTCGGTGCTGGCGTAGGTGACGGTCTGTGCGAGGTGGTCGCGCAGTTTATAGACCGGGCCGTAGTGCAGGCCGATGCGCAGCATCAGCGGTTCGTCCAGCGCGAGGGATGACTGATCGAGAGTGCTCATGGCATCGTTCAGTTCGGCGGCAACGTGGGCGACCGTCGAGGCTTTGCGCGCGACGAGATAGATGGCGTCCCCCCAGGTGTCGACGAACTGGATGTCGTCGCGATAGCGGTCGATGACGGCGGCCAGCACCGGATGCAATTCATTGAAGTACCACACCACGCCGCTGTCGCCGAGCTTGCTGAAGCCGCGCACGTCAGAGAACAGGATGGCGTGCGGCTCGCGGCGCAGCGTGGGATGCTGCTGGCCGAATTCGCGCACCCCGGCTTGCGGCAGGTGCACC
>JAQUAD010000112.1 GCA_028687425.1 Sideroxydans sp. | reverse complement strand
AAGTTTCCGCGCTTGAACCGGTTTTAACAACGCTTCATGCCGGAGGAAAATTCGGCGGCGAGGGTTATAAAGTTTCCGGCGGATTGCACGGCGTGGGTGTCTCTGTCGTGAACGCGCTCTCGGAGTGGCTCCGGGTGGAGGTTCACCGCGAGGGCGGACTTTATATGCAGGAATATAAGAGGGGAAAGCCCGTGGCTAAAGTTAAAAAAATCGGGACCTCAAAAATTACCGGCACAAAAGTTGTTTTTTTGGCGGACAAGGAAATCTTCGAAACCATTGAGTATTCGGTAAAGAGGATAATGGAGCGCTTGCGGCAGCAGGCTTATCTTACGAAAGGAATACGCGTGAATTTTATCGACCGAAGAGAAGATCCGGTTTCCGCCTATGGATTTTATTTTGAGGGCGGGGTCATGTCTTTCGCGAGCCATCTGGCGCGGAATAAAAAACCGCTACAGGAAGATATTTTTTACATACATAAGCAATATGAAAAAGTAGAGGTGGAGGTCGCTTTTACTTATGTGGACGATATCGAAACCAAAGAGTTGAGTTTCGCGAACAATATCAACAATCCGGATGGAGGAACGCACGTGACGGGTTTTCGTTCCGCGATAACGAGGACTTTGAATAACTACGCCCGCTCGGAAAACTATCTCAAAGAAAAAGACGAGAATTTAACAGCTGAAGATACCCGCGAAGGTTTAGTGACGGTTATCTCCGTAAAATTGCCGGAACCTCAATTCGAAGGCCAGACTAAGGCGAGGCTTGGGTCTCCTGAGGCGAGGCCACCGGTCGAGAGCGTTGTGAATGAAGCGCTAAAAGACTTTTTAGAAAAACATCCGCAGGAGGGCAGGAGAATTATTGAGAAGGTTCTTTTGGCCGCGCGCGCGAGAAAAGCAGCTAAAGCCGCGAAAGATACCGTGATGAGAAAAGGGGCTCTCGAAGGCTTGACCCTCCCTGGAAAGCTCGCGGATTGCACTTCCAAGAAAGCCGAGGAATCGGAACTTTTCATCGTGGAGGGAGATTCCGCAGGCGGCAGCGCGAAAATGGGCCGGGACAGAAAGACTCAGGCAATATTGCCTCTGCGCGGAAAAATTTTGAACGTAGAAAAATCCCGGCTGGACAAGATGCTCGCTAACGCGGAGATTAGGTCTTTGGTTATCGCGATAGGAGCGGCAATCGGACAAGATTTTGATATCAGCAAGGCTCGTTATCACAAAATAATTATCATGACCGATGCGGATGTGGACGGCGCGCATATTCGGACCCTGCTTATGACTCTTTTTTATCGCTACTTCCATCCGATGGTGGCGGCCGGTTATGTCTATGCCGCCCAACCTCCGCTTTTCAAACTTCAACAAGGGAAGGAGATACGCTACGCGTATTCCGCGGAGGAGCAGACAAAAGTTCTAAAAGAAATGGAGAAGAAGGGGACTGTGTCGGTTAGCCGCTACAAAGGTTTGGGTGAAATGAATCCCGACCAGCTTTGGGAGACGACTATGAGTCCGGAGAACCGCGTGCTAAAACAAATTGATATCGATGACGCCGAAGCCGCAGACCATTTGTTCGATATTTTGATGGGCGACGAAGTGGAACCCAGGAAGCAGTTTATACAGACACACGCCACGAAGGTTCAGAACTTGGACGTCTAGAATAGTTAGTGGTTTGTAGGTTATAGGTTGTAGCAGGGAGTGCTTTCATTCCTTATTTGTCGGCCCGCTTCGCCAAAGCTCTAGCGAGGCGAAGCGGGCGGGTCGGCAAAACAGCCATTCGGGTCCGAGCCCATTGGGCTTCGATGACTCCGCAAGGGCGAGGAGGGGGTTTTAAGAAACTTGCAAAATCCATGGCTTCGTGGTAGGATTTCGCTACTGGGTAATCCCCGGGCTTTTTTAAATAAAGGGAGTAGAATACATATAAAAATGTTTTCCAAATTCAAAAATTACATAATTGAAGCAAGGCACGAGCTTAGAAATGTTCAGTGGCCGACCAGAAATGAAGCCGCAAAATTGACCGCGGTGGTTGTCGGAGTTTCTTTGGCGCTTTCTGTATTTTTGGGCGTTTTTGACACGTTTTTTTCCTACGTAATAAAAGTTTTTGTTTTAAAATCGTAAAATGAGCGACGAAATCGAGACAAAGGGAAGTCCGGAGTGGTACGCGGTACACACTTATTCGGGCTACGAAGAAGCGGTGGCGAGATATCTTAAACAGCGCGTGGAATCCTTGTCTATGGAAGACAAGATATTTGAGGTTGTTGTTCCTATAGAAAAAAAGGTAAGAATTAAGGACGGAAGGAGAACGACCATCGAGGAAAAAATATATCCCGGTTATGTTTTGGTGAAAATGCTGATGACCGAGGACAGCTGGTACGTAGTTCGAAACACTCCGCGTGTTACCGGTTTTGTCGGCGCTGATTCCACCAAGCCGAACCCGCTTTCCAAAGAAGAAGTTGAATCTCTTTTGAACAGGATGGGCCGCGACGTGAGCAAGTTTACCGTTGACCTTCGCGTGGGCGACCTCGTGAAAGTTATGGACGGACCTTTTAAGGACTACGATGGGAAAGTTTCCGAAGTGGATGAAGAGAGGGGACGCATCAAGGTTTTGGTTCCTATCTTCGGCCGCGATACGGCTATCGAGCTCGATTCGTTGCAGGTTAGGAAGGTTTAATATAGGATATAAACCGCTATGGGCAAACCTCAGCCCGAGGCGATAAATCAGTAAATAGTGAATAGAATATAGTAATTAACCAATATGGCAAAAAAAGTAAAAACAATTTTGAAGCTTGAGATTGAAGCCGGCAAGGCTAACCCCGCGCCGCCGATCGGTACCGCACTGGCCCCCAGGGCGTGAATATTT
>JAQUAD010000014.1 GCA_028687425.1 Sideroxydans sp. | reverse complement strand
TGCGGGGCTGCGCCTTTACTCGAAATCGTCCGCCGTGCTGGTGTCGTTGCGCTCGTGGAACAGCTGCTCCAGTTCTTCCTCGAAAAAGAACTTCTCTTCACCGAATGCAGGCTTGAGCTCGTCTATCCAGGTGGCGGTCTCGTCGTATGCCGCGAAGAACGGGCGCTGCACCCAGTCCGGGTCGCGGCCCTGCAGGAAGCGCATCACCATGACCTTCTGGCCGCCCGCGTCGGCCACGCCGAGCATCTGAACCTTGCCGGGGTTGGCCGACATGCTCGGGCCGCGCACCGTGCGCGCCAGTCCCGACACCTGCTGGTAGGCCTCGCGGAAGATCTGCCAGGCGCGCACCAGCGGCACCGAGAAGTAATGCTGCGCACCGGTGTCGCGCGCGAGGAACATGTAATACGGCACACAGCCCTGTTTGACCTGCTCTTCCCACATGCGCGCCCACAGCGCCGGGTCGTCGTTGATGTGGCGCATCACTGGCGACTGGGTGCGGATCATCACGTTGGCCTCGCGCAGGTTGCGGATGGCCTGGCGCACGGTGTCGTTCTCCAGTTCGCGCGGATGGTTGAAGTGCGCCATCAGCGCCAGCTGCTTGCCGCTGTCGGTCACCTTGCGGAACAGCGCCAGCATCTCCTGCGTGTCGTCGTCATCCACGAACTTGTGCGGCCAGTAGCCCAGCACCTTGGTGCCGATGCGGATATTCACCAGATTCGGCAGGTCGGCCGACAGCAGCGGCTCGATATACGCGGCGAGGTTCTTCGCGCTCATGATCATCGGGTCGCCGCCGGTGAACAGGATGTCGGTGATCTGCGGGTTGCGCTTCACATATTCCACCAGCTTCTCCACTTCGCGGCTGGCGAACTTGATGTCGGTCATGCCGACGAACTGCGGCCAGCGGAAACAGAATGTGCAATAGGCATGGCAGGTCTGTCCCTGGCTGGGGAAGAACAGGATGGTCTGCCGGTATTTGTGTTGCATGCCGTGCAGGCGTTCGCCGTCCATCTCCGGCACGTTGTGGTCTGCCTGCCCGGCCGGGTGCGGGTTGAGCTGCATGCGGATGCGGTTGGCGACTTCCTTGATCTCTGTCTTGTCCGCACCGCGCGCGAGCAGGGCGGCCATCTCGTCGTAATGCTCGGTGCTCAGCATGTCGCGTTGCGGGAAGGTGAGCGCGAAGATCGGGTCGTTGGGCACTTTATCCCAGTCGATCAGCTGGTCGACCACGTAGTTGTTCACCTTGAACGGCAGCACATTGCCGACGATCTCGATATCCAGCTGCTGTTGTTCGGTGAGTCTGGCGATCTGCGGGATGTCGCGGAAATTGTTCAGGTTGTAAGACCGGAACTGCGGCTGGCTGGCCGAATAAATGGGGATATGGGTCTGGCGTGTGTCGGTCACGATGGCTGCTCCTGTGCGTTTGGATGGAAGCATCGATGCGCGCGGCTTCGTGCTTCTCGAATTAGGTGTGGGGCCGCGTTTATATCACAGAGCGGCTAGCAGCTCCAAACCGGAGCATGATGACGGCAGATGCAAGATATTACGCGATTGATTCACGGAATAGGTGGCAATTGCGGCAACAGAAGTTCAATAAGCTGTAAAATACGCACATCGCTCATCATTTAGTTCGTCGCGGAACCAATGTGGCGGCATGTATCCACAGGCCAATGAAAGAAACAGCAGACCAGACACGCTCAATTCACGATCCATCCCTATCTTCTCGGCGCAGTGGAGCTACCGTTGCGCTATTCGGCGAGGTACTGGCCGACGTCTTTCCTGACCGCAGCGTCCTCGGCGGCGCCCCCTTCAATGTTGCAAGACACCTCAAGGCCTTCGGCCTCAATCCTGTGCTGATCACCCGCACCGGCAACGATGCCCTGCGCGACGAACTGCTGGAGACGATGACCGCCGCCGGCATGGAGACGATGGGGGTGCAGTGCGATCAACAGCGTCCGACGGGACAGGTAAAGGTCCATTTTGAAGCGGGCACGCACCGCTTCGAGATATTGCCCGAACAAGCCTACGACCATATCCATGCCACAGTGGCACGCATGACCGCCTTATCCGTCCATCCGCAACTGGTGTATTTCGGCACGCTGGCCCAGCGCCACGCGGCCTCGCGGAGTGCGCTGAAGATGTTGTTGAACAGCATCAGCGTGCCGGCGTTCTTCGATGTGAACCTGCGCGCGCCCTGGTATGACGCGCAAGTGCTGCGTCGTTCCCTGCGTCAGGCGGATACGGTCAAGCTGAACAACGAAGAGATGGCAATATTGGCCGACCTGTTCGCCTTGCCCGGCGACACGCTGGCCGGGCATGCGCGCGCCTTCATGCAGATGTTCGACATCGGGCAGGTGCTGGTCACCTGCGGAGCGGAAGGTGCCTGGCTGGTGCGGCGGGATGGCGAAGAGGTAAGCATGCGGCCGACCAGTGCACCGATAACGGTAGTCGATACGGTTGGCGCCGGGGACGGATTTTCCGCAGTGTTCATATTGGGCAAACTGCAGGGCTGGCCGCTCGAGCAGACCCTCGCGCGTGCACATGAATTTGCGGCGGCGATATGCACCATACGGGGAGCAGCGCCGGCACATGCGGATTTCTACGAACCCTTCCTGGAGGCGTGGCGATCATGAAAAAGTCACCGTTGTTCATCGTACTGGTCAGCGTGCACGGCTTGATCCGCGGCCACGATCTGGAGCTGGGGCGCGATGCCGATACCGGCGGCCAGACCAAATATGTGGTCGAGCTGGCGCGCGCACTGGGCGAAAGCAAGGAAGTGGAGCGCGTCATCCTGCTGACGCGCCGCGTGCCGGACGAAAGCGTCAGCCAGAATTATGCGGAGCCGGTCGAGGTGCTTTCGGATAAAGCCGAGATCGTGCGTATCGATTGCGGCGAACCGGTGTATCTGCGCAAGGAGATGTTGTGGGATTGCCTGGAGAGTTTTTCCGACAACGCGCTGGCCTACTTCAAGGCGCAACCCCGTTTGCCGGATGTGATCCACGGCCACTATGCGGATGCGGGTTATGTCGGTTCGCGGCTGGCGCATCAGCTCGGCATCCCGCTGGTGTTTACCGGACATTCGCTGGGGCGCAGCAAGCGCAAGCAACTGCTGGCCAGCGGCGTGCCGCGCAACGAGATCGAAACCACCTATCACATCACGCGCCGTATCGAGGCCGAGGAAGACACGCTGGGCGTCGCCGAGCGTGTGATCACCAGCACACGACAGGAAGTCGAACAGCAATACGGTTTGTACGATTTCTACCAGCCGTCGCGCATGCGCGTGGTGCCGCCCGGCACCGATCTGAAGCAGTTCTATCCGCCGCGGGGCGACGAGAAGCAGAGCGCCATCGCGCAGCAGCTGAAGCGTTTCCTGGTCGAGCCGGACAAACCCATCATCCTCGCCCTGTCGCGCCCCGATCCGCGCAAGAACATCGTGGCGCTGATCGAAGCCTATGGCCGCTTGCCCGCTTTGCAGTCCATCGCCAATCTGGTGATCGTGGCCGGCAACCGCGACGACATCCACGAGATGGAAGATACGACGGCCGGTGTGCTCAACAGCATCCTGCTCGCCATCGACAAATACGATCTGTACGGCAAGGTCGCCTACCCGAAACATCATGCGCAGGAAGAAGTAGCCGTGCTGTACCGTCTGGCGGCCAGCCTGCACGGTGTGTTCGTCAATCCCGCGCTGACCGAGCCGTTCGGCCTGACCCTGATCGAAGCCGCCGCCTGCGGCCTGCCCATCGTGGCGACCGAAGACGGCGGCCCCATCGATATCATCGGCAACTGCGGCAACGGCCATCTGATCAATCCGCTGGATCGTGCCGCGATGGCGCAGACGCTGCTCGATACATTGAGCGACAGACCTGCCTGGCGCCGCTTGGCGAAGAGCGGTATCGAAGGCGTGGCGCGCCATTATTCATGGCAGGCGCATGTGACGAAGTATCTGCAGGTGATACGTCCGCTGGTGGAGCGCTCCGAGCCGGTGGAGCCGATCACCAGCATTCGCCGTCCGGGCGTGTTCCGCAATCGCGCGATCTTCACCAGCATCGATCTGAACCTGATCGGGGACGATGCAGCGCTGCGCGAATTCCTGCAGCTCATGCAGACGCATCGCAAAACGACCATCTTCGGCATCGCCACCGGCCGCCGGCTGGACGACGCACTGGCCAGGCTGCGCGAATACAACATCCCCAAGCCGGATGTGCTGATCACCGGACAGGGCACGGAGATCCACTATGCGCCGGCGTTGACGCGCTCCGAGAGCTGGGCGCGCCACATCAATCATCGCTGGAATCCGCAGGAAGTGCGCGATGTGCTGGCCGAGGTGCCGGGCCTGACCCTGCAACCCAAGATGCACCAGACCCCGTTCAAGATCAGCTATTACGTGGACCATGCGCTGACGAACGTGCACGAAGTGCGGCAGGTCCTGTTGCGCAACGAACAGACCGTGAATGCGGTGTTCTCTTTCGGCCAGTTTTTGGATGTAGTGCCGGTGCGCGCCTCCAAAGGGCTGGCCATGCGTTGGTGTTCCGAGCAGCTCGGGTTCTCGCTGGAGAACACGCTGGTGTGCGGCGCGACAGCGGCCGATAGCGACATGCTGATGGGCAACACGCTGGGGGCGGTGGTGAGCAATCGCCATCTGGACGAGCTGGCCGACATCGCCGCCATCGACAGCATCTTTCAAACGCAGCAACAACATGCGGCAGGCGTACTGGAGGCGATCGCACACTATGATTTCTTCTCCAGGGGAAGGGGGGACGCATGAGCCGTCACCTGCTGTGTACCGACCTCGATCGCACACTGATCCCGAACGGCGCGCAGCCCGAATCGCCGGGTGCGCGCGCGACCTTCCAGCGTCTGGTCGAGCGTGATGATGTGCAGCTGGCCTATGTGAGCGGCCGCCATCGCGAGCTGATCGAGCAGGCCATCGCCGAGTACGATCTGCCGCAGCCGGATTTCGTCATCGCCGATGTGGGTTCCACGCTCTACCAGATCGAAGCGGGAAGCTGGCAGCGGCGCGACGAATGGGATGAGCAGATTGCGCCGGACTGGGGCGACATGTCGCGCGAAGCGTTGGCGCAATTGCTGCAGGCGTTCGGCGAGCTGCGCTTGCAGGAACCGGCCAAGCAGAACCGGCACAAGCTGAGTTTCTATGTCGATCTGTCGGCGGACGCCATTGCACTGCAGGCGCAGATGCGCAGCCTGCTGGCCGGGCATGGCATCAAGGCCAACCTGATCTGGAGCATAGACGAGGCCGCGCATGTCGGCCTGCTGGATGTGTTGCCCGCATCCGCCAACAAACTGCATGCCATCGAGTTCCTGATGCAGCAACAGGGCTACGGCCGGCTCGACACCGTGTTCGCGGGCGACAGCGGCAATGATCTGGATGTGTTGCAGAGCGATGTGCCCGCAGTGCTGGTCGCCAATGCGGCACCGGAACTGAAGCAGCAGCTCGCGCACATCCACAAAGCCTCGCTGTGCACCGCGCGCGGCGGTTTCCTCGGCATGAACGGCAATTACAGCGCAGGCATCATCGAGGGTGCGGCGTATCATTGGCCCGAGATCGAAGCCTGGCTGCTGGCAAATAACTGAGCGAACGCCATGTACGAACAAGCCTCACATGCGATGTTGAACGAGATCCTCGCCGAGCTGAATCCCGAGATCGGCAAGCTGCGCCTGCGTCATTTCTATACCCGGCTCGGCGCGAACTTCTACAACATCTACACCCTGTTCCACCACCTGTACGGCGACCGGTCCGACTTCAAGTCGCAGATGGTCAGCCTGGTCGAGACACTGGCGCAGCGCTACATCGAACGCGCACCGCACCTGCGCAAGTCCGACCTAGTGCGCGAGCGTGATTACAACTGGTTCCTGCATCAGCAGTGGGTGGGCATGGCGCTGTATTGCGACCGCTTCGCGGGCGACCTGAAAGGGCTGCGCAAGAAGCTGCCCTACTTGCAGGAACTGGGCGTGAACATGGTGCACGTGATGCCCATCCTCGACTGCCCGGAGGGCGCCAGCGACGGCGGCTATGCAGTGCGCGACTTTCACAAGGTGGACGCGCGCTTCGGCAGCAACGCGGATCTGGAAGCGCTGGCCGCCACGTTGAAGAAACGCGAGATGCTGCTGGTGCTGGACGTGGTGGTGAACCACACCTCGGACGAACATGTATGGGCCAAGCTGGCGCGCGCCGGCGACAAGAAGTTTCAGGACTACTACTACGTGTTCAAGGACCGCGAGATGCCGGACGCATTCGAAGAAGGCATGCCGGAGATATTCCCCAACACCGCGCCCGGCAACTTCACCTGGGACGAGGCCATGGGCAAGTGGGTGATGACGGTGTTCAACAACTACCAGTGGGACCTGAACTACCGCAACCCAGCGGTGTTCATCGAGATGGTAGACATCATCCTGTTCTGGGCCAACAAGGGTGTCGATATTCTGCGCATGGATGCGGTGGCCTTCCTGTGGAAGAAGATCGGCAGCACCTGCCAGAACGAACGCGAAGCGCACCTGCTGTTGCAGCTGATGAAGGACTGTTGTCAGGTCACCGCGCCCGGCGTGCTGTTCATCGCTGAAGCCATCGTCGCGCCGGGCGAGATCACCAAGTATTTCGGCGATGACGCGATCATGGCCAAGGAATGCGAGATCGCCTACAACGCCACGCTGATGGCTTTGCTGTGGGATGCGGTGGCGACCAAGAACGCCAAGCTGCTCAACCTCGGCGTGCAACACCTGCCCGCCAAACTGGAGCGCGCCACCTGGCTCAACTACGTGCGCTGCCATGACGACATCGGTCTCGGCTTCGACGACAAGGATGCCGTGCTCGCCGGTTACGATCCCTACAGCCACCGCCGCTTCCTGATCGATTACTTCACCGGCCGCTTCGCAGGCTCGCCCGCACGCGGCCTGCCGTTCGGCGAAAACCCCAAAACCGGCGATGCGCGCATCTCCGGCTCGCTCGCGTCACTGGCCGGTCTGGAGGCTGCCATCGCATCCGGCGATGAAGCGGCGATCGATGCAGCCATCCGCACCATCCTGCTGCTGCACAGCATCATCCTGTCGTTCGGCGGCATCCCGCTGCTGTATTACGGCGACGGCATCGGCATGCTGAACAATGTGGAATACATGGCCGACCCGGTCAAACGCAATGACTCACGCTGGGCACACCGCTCCAGCTTCGACTGGAACAAGGCGGAGTTGCGCCACAAGCAAGGCTCGGTAGAGCAGCGCATCTTCAACGGATTGAAGAAGATGATCGCGTTACGCAAGGAGCTTTCCGCTTTCGCCGACTTCGACAACCGGCAGCAGGTGTTCGTGGAAAATCCCAACCTGCTGGTATTCGTGCGCAGCGATCCGACATCGCCGCGCAACCGGGTGCTGGTGGTGGCGAATTTCAATAACGAACCACAGTCACTGATGCTGGAAGTGCTGCGTCCCTACGGTTTCTTCGGCCACAGTCCGATGCGTGAGTTATGCAGCGGCATGCGTGTCGAGGTCGAAGAGGACGCCATCACCATACCCGCCCTGACCTGCTGCTGGCTGGCCGATTAATCCTCGGCAACTACCGCCCAAAAATCACACGAAAACTCCCCTCCCCCGTGCGCGGGGGAGGGGCTGGGGGAGAGGGTAGCCTTCACTTCTGCCACCACACCCCTTGAACCTCAGGCTGGCAAAAATATATAGGCCATCGAAATCGTTGACGTGCCGACTCGCCACGTTTACGGTTCGCATCGGTAAAGATGAAAGTCCACACAATTCATACACGCGTAATCCAAGGTTTGCCTGATTGATAAATCCGGATGGTGTACTTTGCAGGATTGTGAGGGGGCTACTTAAGTAGGCTAAATATCGAAAGAGAGATGTTTAATGACGCCGTACCGAAACCTTCATGGCAATTCCAATATCGTTTCATACGAAATAACCGAAGACTCAATCCACGTGGTTTTTAAATCCGGAACACATCGCAATTATCTCTACAACAATTTTCGTCCTGGCAAGGCGGATGTTGACAGAATGAAAGCTTTGGCTGCTCAAGGTTATGGCTTGAACTCGTACATATCTACAACCATAAAAAATAATTACGCCAAAAAGTGGTAAGCCGAACCCATCATTCGAGAGGGGGAGCCCAGAAGTAGGCTGTCCCTCAATACAAACGATAGATACTTATGGAGTAATTCGCATGCACTGCACTAAATGCGGAACGGAACACGAAACTGAAGATCGTTTTTGCCGTAACTGTGGATCACCATTATCTTCAGGTGTAATTCAAAACACATCAGCCACCGGCAATCAAAGTTTCAATGCGGGACAGAATAACGTCATCACTGGCAACAATATTTCTGTTGGCGGTGGAAATAGAGAGCCGGTCGCATATATTGACCGAGTGAAGACAGCCCCAATCACATTAGGAGGGCATCCTGTTAAGGTTGCTTGGGTAATCGTTTCTAGCGTACTGGGCTTAGTTGGTAGCGTTGCTAGTATTTGGAGTGCATGGGCAACCACCTTTCAATATCTTTGGCTACTGGTGCTCGGGCTTAGTGGCATATCATTGGTGGTCGGAATCGTATTAAACAGCGCGCGTTTTGCTAGGTTGCCCCCCTTTATCAATTTTGAATCAAATAAATCTGGTGAAATATTTATCACCAAGATCGAAGGTTCATGCCCAAAGTGCGATGGAGTGCTAAAGCTGAGGGATGTAGGCCAAAAAGACAACAGAACCACGATTGTTCGCTGTACACGAAACCCAGATCACTATTGGAATTTTGACCCGACTGTGTTGGGGGAGCCACGAATTTAACATAGCGCTTCACCTTGTGCTCTTCAGTTGCTAGCAAGCAAACGTGCAAGACCTGACCCTAAGCACTTCGTTAATCTCTGCCACAGGAGGTACCACATGGGCATTCCCATCCTTTCTGAAATTGAGCGTCTCATCAATGAGCATGGTTCTGCGGTCATTCTCAAGGAGCGACTTGCGTTGGCGGCGGACCAATATTCCGCACTCCAGAAGCAAGTAGCGCAGCTTCAGTCGGAGAATGAACGTCTTAGCCTTGATTACGAAGAGTGCCAAAAGCAACGGATGGCACTCGAAGAAAAGATCTCTTATCTAACTGCCCAACAAGAATGGGCTGAAGAGGCTGGTGCCCTATTCAGAAAAAACGCCGACGGTACGTGGAATGAAACGCCGTACTGTCCAAGCTGCAAAACTGCGATGGTTTCTCCTGGGCGCCATGAGCTATTCCGCTGCGGAAAGAAGTCATGCGGCCAGTTCGCATCGTTCAAGGGAATTGGTCTTGGCGATGTCATGTGTCGTCTCCCGTCATGACGCCAGTCCCCAACCCGGCAGTCAACCGGACTCGCCTTCGGCGAGCTGGTTACTTTTACGTTATGCCACATGTTCAATGTGGCAGTTCTAACAAAGGAGGAAGATATGTCTTGGTACACAAAAAACTCTGTAATTGATAACGTGAAGGGCGAAGGGGCTCATTGGACGACGACATACAATCCGAGTGATGCAGTTCCTGTTTCTGGAATCTACAAATGCTTGGCTTGCAAAAAGGAAGTCACCTCGAACAAAGGCGATAAGTTTCCTCCTCAAAATCACCATCAGCACACCACTGCGCAGGGGAAAATTCAGTGGAAGCTAAACATCAGAACCAACACAGATGGTGAGTAGCGAGAACTCCTGCATAGCAATTCGTCCCAGCGGATGGGCCCATGCGGGCCGCCGCCAAACTCAAACGTTAGCCAACAAAAGAGGAACATCATGCTGTGGCAAAACAAAACTACAATTGAGTCACGAAAATTTGTGTGCGGTTTCTGTAACAGCACAGTTGCTTCATCTCAAGGTTATTTCACAAACGATACAACTAACGGATATCAAGGCTTCATATACATTTGCCCACATTGTGGTGGCCCCTCTTTTATGATTGGCTCGAAACAAGTACCCGGTGTGGCACCCGGAAGCTCCGTGCAGCACCTGCCAGCTGACATAGAATCGCTCTATAACGAGGCAAGACAAGCGGTTTCAGTAAACGCATTTACTGCAGCTGTTTTAGCCTGCCGAAAACTCCTAATGAATATTGCGGTAAACCATGGCGCAAAGGAAGGTGCGACTTTTGTATCCTACGTTGAACATCTTGCAAACGCAGGCTTTGTTCCACCCAATGGCCGTGCGTGGGTTGACCACATCCGTAGCAAGGGAAATGAAGCAACACACGAAATAAAACTAATGAGTAATGCAGAAGCTACGGAGCTAATTTCATTTGCTGAAATGCTCCTGAAATTCATCTACGAATTTCCTAGCAAGATTCCAACTCCCAAGCCTTAGTCGCCATGTCTGCTAACTGGATTACGGGGGCAGGTCTGGCCTTTTGCCCCACGTCGTTACTTCCATTGCCCTGCTGCTGGCTGACTATGCCGTACAAGCACGTGGTCAGGTCTTGCAATATAGCTTCATGCCCGATTACAACACCTAGCCCCAAGAACTAACTAGCTGGTGGGTGACTAACTCTTTCGATCAGGCCGCACGATAAAGCACCCCACGCCGCACCAACAGCTTCTCCACTTCCACCGCAAAGAACACCACGCTGGACATGGCGAGGCAGATCGCCAGTTCGCCCATGCTCAGCGCTTCGGTCTTGAAGATGGGATTGAGCGCGGGCACGTAGATGGTCGCCATCTGCAAGGCGAAGGTGAGCAGCACGGCGAAGGCCAGCATGCGGTTGGAGAACAGGCCGACGCGGAACAGCGAATCCGTCTCGCTGCGTATCGCCAGCACATGGCCCATCTGCGACAGCGTGAGCACGGTGAACACCATGGTCTGCCAGTGTGCGCTGCCGCTCTGTATCGCCCAGGCTTGCGTGAGCAGACAAGTGCCGCCCATCAACAGGCCGACCCAGATCATGTGTTGCCACATGCCGTGCGCGAAGATGCTTTCGCGCAGCGGGCGCGGCGGGCGGCGCATGATGCCGCGCTCGGCGGGTTCGGCAGTCAGTGCCAGACCCGGCAGCCCGTCGGTGACCAGGTTGATCCACAGGATGTGGATGGGCAGCAGCGGGATGGGCAGGCCGAGGAAGGGCGCGAGGAAGATGGTCCAGATCTCGCCCGCGTTGCTGGTCATGGTGTATTTGATGAACTTGCGAATGTTGTCGAAGATGCGCCGCCCCTGTTTCACCGCATGCACGATGGACGCGAAGTTGTCGTCCAGCAGCACCATGTGCGCCGCTTCGCGCGCCACGTCGGTGCCGCCCTTGCCCATGGCGACGCCGATGTCGGCAGCCTTCAAGGCAGGCGCATCGTTCACGCCGTCGCCGGTCATCGCCACCACTTCGCCCTTGTCCTGCAAGGCCTGCACGATCCTGATCTTCTGCGCGGGATCGACGCGCGCATAGACGCTGACCTGTTTCACCTGCGTCTCGAATTCTTCCTGCGACAGTGCCGCCAGTTCCACGCCGGTCATCACGCGGCCGTCGTCGAGTATGCCCAGTTCTTTCGCGATGGCGCGTGCCGTGGCCGGGTGGTCGCCGGTGATCATCACCGGCGTGATGCCCGCTTGTCTGCAGGCGTGCACCGCAGTCTTCACTTCGCTGCGCGGCGGGTCGATCAGCCCCGCGAAACCGAGGAAGAGCAGTTCCTGTTCCAGCGTCTCGTGCGCGTCGGACTCGGGCAAGGTCGGCCAGCGACGGCAGGCGAAAGCAAGCACGCGCAGCCCTTCGCTCGCCATGCGTTCCGCTTGTTGCAGCAAGGCATCGCGATCAATGTCCTGCTCGCCGTTTGCGCTCAGCATCTGCGTGCAGCATGGCAGCAGCGATTCGGGCGAGCCCTTGCTGTAGGCGATGAAGTTATCTGCATCGCGATGGAAGGTGGTCATGCGTTTGCGTTCGGAATCGAAGGGCAGTTCCTTCACGCGCGGTGCAGTCTGTTCCAGCGCAGCGCGTTCCCATCCGGCTTCATGCGCGGCCAACAGCAATGCGGCTTCGGTCGGTTCGCCGCGTGCCTTGCCGTGTGCATCCATGTGCGCGTCGTTGCACAGGCTCAGTGCGCTGTACAGCGACGGCCACGCGGCATGACTTTCATCCGTGGCATCGACCACGAACATTGCGCTGACGTGCATGCGGTTCTGGGTGAGGGTGCCGGTCTTGTCGGAGCAGATGTGTGTCACCGAGCCCAGCGTCTCCACTGCGGGCAGGCGGCGGATCAATGCGTGTTGCTGCACCATCTTGCGGGCGCCCAGCGCCAGCGAGATGGTGACCACGGCGGGCAAGGCTTCGGGGATGGCGGCGACGGCGAGACTGACTGCGGTCATGAACATCAGCAACAACGGTTCGCCGCGCAACACGCCGACCACGAACACGATGCCGCAGATCGCCAGTGCGGCCAGTGCCAGGTATTTGCCGAAGCTGGCGAGGCGTTGTTGCAGCGGCGTGCGCGTCTCGTTGTCCTGGTCGAGCAGGGCGGCGATCTTGCCGAGTTCGGTCTGCATGCCGGTGGCCGTGACCAGTCCGCGCGCACGGCCATCGGTGACGATGGTGCCCTTGTAGGCGAGGCAGGTGCGGTCGCCCAGCGGCAGTTCGGCAGCTTCCTGCGACAACACCTGTTTCTCCACCGCGACCGATTCGCCGGTGAGCGCGGATTCGTCTATGCGCAAGCGCGCTGCTTCGATGATGCGCAGGTCGGCAGGCACGATGTTGCCTGCTTCCAGCAGCACCACATCGCCGGGCACCAGTTCCGAGGCGGCGATGCTTTCGATGTGGCCTGCGCGCATTACGCTGGCGCTGGCTTCCGACATGCGCTTGAGCGCAGCCATGGCTTGTTCGGCGCGGTATTCCTGCACGAAGCCGATCACCGCATTGAGGATGACGATGACGATGATGGCGACGGTGTCTTCGACATCGCCGACGAAGCCGGACACGATGGCCGCGACGATCAGCACGATGATCATGAAGTCGGAGAACTGGTCGAGCAGCATGCGCCAGTGCGAGCGCGCCTGTTTCTCGCGCAGCGCATTGGGGCCGTAGTGCGCAGTGCGATGCGCGACCTCGCTGTCGCTCAGGCCTTGTGCGGCATCGGTGTGCAAGGTCTCTGCGGCCTCGGCAGGCGACAGTGTGTGCCAGTGTCTGGGTTCAGTGTGCATGTTCGAACAGTAACCATGAGTTGAGGACGTACAACATCAGCAGGCCGAGGCTGATCCAGGTCAGCCCGAGCACCACACGGCCCTGCGGGCGGAACACCAGCCCGACGATCACCAGCGTGCTCATCATCACGGCGGTGAGCGCGGTCAGCGCATGGCTGGCATCCACATGTGCCAGCAGCGGGCCTTTGGTATAGAACAGGTCGTCGATGGCGAGGATGAAGATGTCGAACAGGTTGCTGCCCAGCAGGTTGGCAATGGCCATGTCGAGCGCGCCGATGCGCAAGGCGGAAAGTGTGACGGCGGCTTCGGGCGCGGAGGTGACGGCGGCCACCAGCAGCGTGCCGACGAAGCTCTGTCCCCAGCCCATCATGTCCGAGATGTCATGCGCGACGAAGGGCAGCCAGGAACCTGCGAGCACCACGGCCAGCGCAGATTGCGCATAGCCCTTGATTGCGCTGCGCAGCGTTACTTCGGGATAGCGTTCGGCTGCTTCTTCCGCGTAGGTGGACAGGGTGCGTTGTTCGTAGCTGTAGACCGCGCGCATGGACACCAGATAGACCGCGATGATGAGCGGCGTGTACAGGCCGATGTGTGCGATGGAGGGACTCATGCTGCCGCGTTCCAGCAGCAGGCTGAATCCGGCAAAGGCGATCAGCAATATGCCCAGCGAAGCAGACAGGATGTGGCCCTGTGCTGCGCGACTGTACAGCGTCTCCGTGCGATACAACGCGTCCAGCATGACCAGTATGGCGAGGTTGAAGACGGTGCTACCGAGCACGTCACCCACGGCGATGTCCGGTGTGTCGGCTGCGGTGACGGAGGACAGGCCGGTCACCAGTTCCGGCAGCGAGGTGGCGGTGGAGAGCAGCAGCAGACCTATCCAGGACGACGACATGCCGGTTTTCTCGGCGATGATGTCGCCGTAGCGCGACAGGTAGTAGCCGGCATAGCCGATGATGGCCAGACACAGCAGCAGTTGCAACCAGGTCAGCACGTCGTGTTCTCCGCTGGTGGGGTGCAGCGATTATACGTGTCAGCCGACCATTGCTAGGCGTGCTTGTCCAGATCCTGCATGAAAGCGGCCACGAGACGGGCGAGCCCTTCCGGCTTGCTGATGAAACGGAAGCCGGAGCGGTGGGCGGCACTGCCATCGGGGCGGATGGCGATCAGGGTGTAGCGCAGCTCCAGATCGGCGACGACCGAGCCGCCGCCGGGCAGGATGATGCGGCAGTCTTTCAATCGTGTGCCGGGCTCGATGTTGATGTCGCCCTCGTACTGGATGGCACCGAAGCCATCATGGCTGATGTCGGTGATGCGCGCTTCGAACGGCATGAGGCCGCCTTCGTCGGCGATGCAGCGCAAGGAAACGTCGGCCGGAATATCGGCGCGCGGACAATCGCGGCGGTGATACAGCACCATGGATGCAGGCAGCGGATACTGGATGGCCGGGATGTCGTTGAACAGTACTTCGACCGGTGAGGTCAGATCGAACGAGACATGTGCATCCAGATAGCTGCCGGTGAAATGCAGCGTGTCCGATTCCAGCACGATGTTGTTGAGCTCCTTGTTGGCGCAGAACGAGACGACCAGATGCTCCGCGCGCAGGTCGACATGCAGGATGTGCGTGATGAAGATGTGGGAGCCGATGTCGGCAGAGATCGAATGATGCGCTTTCGAGATCGCGACCAGCAGACGACAGATCTCGATGCGGGATTCCAGCAGCGCGTTCTGCGGCAGGGCGGTCAGTTCATCCACGTTCAGCTGATCTTTTCGCGGCGGAAGTAATACCAGAGATAGTAGAGGCCGATGGCGGTGCCGATCGGCACGGTGAACAGCGACAGCGCCGCACAGGGCAAGCACAGGCGCCATGAGTTGGGCAGCTTGGCCAGCAGCATGAAACCGGCAGCCGTGAACAGCAGGCCTTCGAGTGCGCCGACGAAGACCTTGGAGGATTCCAGCGCGGCGAAACTGGTGGCCAGCATGGACAGGATGAGTACGCCCAGCAGCAACCAGCACACGCCGATGATGCGTTTGTGGAAATTCTTGTCCGCCGCCATCAGTTGCCCTTAGCGCAGCACGGCCAGTGCCGCGTCGTAGTTCGGTTCGTGGGTGATGTCGTCCACCAGTTCGGCGTGGATGATCTTGTCCTTGTCGTCCAGCACAAGCACTGCACGAGCGGTGACGCCGGCCAGCGCAGTGTCGGCGATCTTCACGCCGTAGTTGCGCATGAAGTCGCGGCCGCGCATCAGCGACAGCGTGACCACGTTCTCCAGTCCTTCCGTGCTGCAGAAGCGGCTCATGGCGAACGGCAGGTCGGCCGAGATCACCAGCACCGCGGTGTTGTTCAACTTGCCGGCGGCCTCGTTGAACTTGCGCGTGGAGGCAGCACACACGGCGGTGTCCAGGCTGGGCACGATGTTCAGTACTTTGCGCTTGCCCGCGAAATCCTTCAGCGAGACGTCCTTCAGGTCCTTATCGACCAGCGTGAAATCCGGTGCCAGCTGGCCAACGACAGGGAAGCTGCCGAACAGGGTGACGGGGGCACCGCCCAATGTTACGGCAGTCTTGTTGCTGGGGTCTTTGGCCATGATGGTCTCCTTAGCTGTATGAAGCGGTGGGTGGGCAGGCGCAGATCAGGTTCTTGTCGCCATACACATTATCCACTCTTGCCACGGCCGGCCAGAACTTATTCTCACGCACATACTGCAAAGGATATGCAGCCTGCTCGCGCGAGTAAGGACGTGCCCACTCATTCGCACATACTGCCTTCGCGGTATGCGGCGCATGCTTGAGGATGTTGTCCTTCTTGTCTGCCTTGCCGCTCGCCACTTCTTCGATCTCCTTGCGGATGGCGATCATCGCGTCGCAGAAGCGATCCAGTTCTGCCATGGATTCACTCTCGGTGGGTTCCACCATCAGCGTGTCCACCACCGGGAAGGAGGTGGTCGGCGCGTGGAAGCCGAAGTCCATCAGGCGCTTGGCGATGTCGGCCACTTCCACGCCTTCTTTCTTCCACTCGCGGCAGTCGAGGATCATCTCGTGTGCGCAGCGGCCGTTGCTGCCGCTGTACAGCGTGGCGTAATGATCCTTCAGTGATTCCTTGATGTAGTTCGCATTCAGGATCGCCATCTTCGTCGCTTCGGTCAGTCCCTTGCCGCCCATCATCTTGATGTAGCCGTAGGAGATCAGCAGGATCAATGCGCTGCCGTAAGGGGCTGCGGACACCGCATGGATGCCTTGTGTGCCGCCGACCTTGATCACCGGGTGCGATGGCAGGAACGGTGTCAGATGTGCCGCCACGCCGATGGGGCCTGCGCCCGGTCCGCCACCGCCGTGCGGGATGGCGAAGGTCTTGTGCAGATTAAGGTGGCACACGTCCGCGCCGATGTTGCCGGGGCTGGTCAGGCCGACCTGCGCGTTCATGTTGGCGCCATCCATATACACCTGTCCACCGCAAGCATGGATGATGGCAGTGACGTCCTTGATGCTTTCCTCATACACGCCGTGCGTGCTGGGGTAGGTCACCATCAGGCAGGACAGATCGGCCTTGTGCTCTTCCGCCTTGGCGCGCAGGTCGTCCACGTCAATGTTGCCGCGTGCATCGCACTTCACCACCACGATCTTCATGCCGCACATCGCGGCGCTGGCCGGGTTGGTGCCGTGCGCGGAAGAGGGGATCAGCACCACGTTGCGTTGCGCTTCGCCGCGCGAACGGTGGTAGGCCTGGATCACCAGCAGGCCGGCATATTCGCCGGAGGCGCCGCTATTGGGCTGGAAACTCATCTGCGCGAAGCCGGTGATCTCGGACAGCGCGGCATCCAGTCCGGCGATCAGTTCGGCATAACCCTCGGCTTGGTCCATCGGCACGAAGGGGTGCAGGTTGGCGAAGGCGGGCCAGGTCAGGCCCAGCATCTCGGAAGCCGCGTTCAGTTTCATGGTGCAGGAACCCAGCGAGATCATGGAGTGCGTGAGCGACAGGTCCTTGTTCTCCAGACGCTTGATGTAACGCATCATCTCGGTCTCGGTGTGGTACTTGTCGAACACCTCGTGCGCGAGGATGGCCGAGCTGCGCGGTGTGAACATCAGCGCACGAGCGATCACCTGTTCGCGTGTCACGCAGGGTGCAGCCTTGTCGGCAGCTTGTGCGAACACGGCGAGGATGGCATTCAGGTCGGCGACAGATGTCGTTTCGTCCAGCGACAGCGTGATGCCGTCAGCGGTGTAGCGGAAGTTGATCTGTGCGGCTTCGGCCAGTGCGTGGATCTTCACATTGTCGGTATGCAGCAGGTGCAGGGTATCGAAGTACATGCCGTCGGCCAGCTGGTAACCCAGCTTCTGCAATTCATCGGCGAGCACGGCAGTCGCCTGATGCACGCGGCGTGCGATGCCGCGCAGACCTTCCGCGCCGTGATACACCGCATACATGCCGGCCATGATCGCCAGCAGGGCCTGCGCGGTACAGATGTTGGAGGTCGCCTTCTCGCGGCGGATGTGTTGTTCACGGGTTTGCAGGGCCATGCGCAGCGCGGGGTTGCCGTCCGCATCCACTGACATGCCGATGATGCGGCCCGGCATGGAGCGCTTGTGTGCGTCGCGGCAAGCGAAGTAGGCCGCGTGCGGGCCACCGTAACCCATCGGTACGCCGAAGCGCTGCGTGGAACCGAACACCACGTCCGCACCCCATTCACCCGGAGGTGTGAGCAATACCAGACTGAGGATGTCGGCCGCGACGGCGATGGTCATGCCTTGTGCCTTGGCACGAGCGACAAAGTCGGCATAGTCATGCACCGTACCGTCAGCGGTCGGGTATTGCAGGAGCGCACCATACAGCTTGTCGTTCAGGGTGACGGTCTTGAAGTCGCCGATCACCAGTTCGATGCCCAGCGGTTTGGCGCGCGTCTTCAGCAGCTCGATGGTCTGCGGGAAACATTCGTGCGACACGAAGAAGCTGTTCTTGCCTGCGGCCACATCGTCGCGTGTACGCAAGCCGTGCAGCATGGTCATCGCTTCGGCGGCGGCGGTCGCTTCGTCCAGCAAAGAGGCGTTGGCGATCTCCATGCCGGTCAGGTCCATCACCATGGTCTGGTAGTTCAGCAATGCTTCCAGTCGTCCTTGGGCGATCTCGGCCTGATAGGGCGTATAGGCTGTGTACCAGCCCGGGTTCTCCAGCACATTGCGCTGGATCACGGCGGGCAACACGGTGCCGTAATAGCCGAGGCCGATGCAGCTCTTGTACAGCTTGTTCTTCGCCGCGATGCCGCGCAGGTGGTCGAGAAACTCATGTTCCGACATCCCGTCCGCCAGGTTCAACGGCTGCTGCAGACGGATGGCGGCAGGCACGGTCTGGTCGATCAGCGCATCCAGCGTAGGCGCGTTGATCTTGTTCAGCATGGCTTGCACGTCTTGTGCGTTGGAACCGTTGTGGCGGGAGACGAAATGGTCGGTGTTCATGGTGAGCTCGGGATGTCAGGGGTGATTGAAAACGCCACTGCGAGCACAGAGAGTCTGTGTTCCCAGTGGCGATGATTTTTTTAGTGCGCTTCGCTGTCTACATGTGCCTGATAGGCGGCGGCATCCATCAGTGCGTCGACATCGGCCATGTTGTCCGGCTTCATCTTGAAGATCCAGGCCGCATACGGCTCGTTGTTGATGGCTTCCGGAGCATTGTCCAGGTCGGCGTTGGCGGCAGTGACTTCACCGGCGACGGGTGCATACACGTCGGCAGCAGCTTTCACCGATTCCACCACGGCGCATTCTTCAGCGGCAGCCAGCTTGCGGCCGGCAGCGGGCGCTTCGACGAACACCATGTCGCCCAGCAGTTCCTGCGCATGGTCGGTGATGCCGACAGTGATGCTGCCGTCGGCTTCTTTCTTCACCCATTCGTGGGAAGCGGTGTATTTCAGGTCGGTCGGGTTGCTCATGGTTTCAGTCCTTAATAGAAAATTAAATCAGGCCCTTGCCGTTGCGGGCAAACGGATATTTCACGACTTGTGCAGCCAGCATCTTATCGCGGATCGCGACCTGTACGCTGTCGCCGATCTGTACGTCTTTGGGTACGCGTGCCAGTGCGATGGATTTCTCCAGCGTGGGCGAGAAGGTGCCGCTGGTGATCTCACCTTCGCCGTGCGGCGTGACGACCTTCTGGTGACCGCGCAGTACGCCACGATCCAGCAGTACCAAGCCGACCAGTTTCTTGCTCGGTGGATTAGCCAGCAGCGCAGACTTGCCGATGAAGTCGCGCTCGCTCTTCAGGTCTACAGTCCAGGCCAGGCCGGATTCCAGCGGGCCGACGGTCTCATCCATGTCCTGACCGTACAGGTTCATGCCTGCTTCCAGACGCAGCGTGTCGCGTGCGCCGAGGCCGATGGGTTTCACGCCCACCTTGTTCAGGTCATACCAGAACGCTTCCACCTTCTCTTTCGGCAACATCACTTCGAAACCGTCTTCGCCGGTGTAGCCGGTGCGCGCTACGAAATATTCGCCGCAGTCGGCGGCCTGGAAGTTCACGAGTCCTTCGGTCGCGGCCTTGGTCTGTGGCAATACTTGCCATACCTTGGCGCGGGCGTTCGGGCCCTGGATGGCAACCATCGCCAGATCGTCGCGCGAGGTGATGGTGAGGCCGGGGGCGTGCGTTGCAGCCTGCTCCTTCATCCATGCGATGTCCTTGTCCGCAGTGCCCGCGTTGACCACGATGCGGAACCACTGCTCGGTCATGAAGTAGATGATGAGGTCGTCGATCACGCCGCCGTTCGGGCGCAGCATGGCGGAGTAGAGCGCCTTGCCGGGGATGGTGATCTTGTCTGCATTGTTGGCCAGCAGGTAGCGCAGGAAGGCGCGCACGCCGTCGCCCTTGGCATCGACCACGCGCATGTGGCACACGTCGAACATGCCGCAGTCGTTGCGCACCTGATGGTGCTCGTCGATCTGCGAACCGTAGTTGACCGGCATGTCCCAGCCGCCGAAATCCACCATCTTGGCGCCCATGGCGCGGTGGGCTGCATTCAAAGGAGTTTGTTTGAGAGTCATGGTCGCTTTCCGGGCAATAAAAAAGGGCGAGGCCACATAGCCTCGCCCCCATCTGTCCTTGGTACCTGAGAGATTACGGAATATCCGCGTGCCCCTTCGGTGGCTGATTCAACAGCGCTCTCCAGATTTGCCTGTCCCGATAGTTCTTGTGGCCTGAGCGGTTGCGGGTGTTACGCCTTCGGCGGTGCTTTTCAGCACACTCTCCCATCGGTTTGAACGGCGCGCGGATTATACCGGAAGTTGGATTTTGCACAGGCTGTCTGACTAGCCCGCGCAATCAATGGTATGGTTAGCGTCTCGGATTTAGAGCTATTGCTGCCAGGGTGGACGAAACATGCATGTACTGATCATTGAAGACAACCGCGATCTTGCTTCCAATATGTTCGATTTTCTGGAGGCAAAGGGACATGAGGTGGATGCGGCGGGGGATGGTATTACCGGCTTGCATCTGGCTGTGGTCAACGATTACGACGCGATCGTGCTGGATCTGATGTTGCCCGGTATGGATGGGATTACGCTGTGCTCCAAATTGCGCAACGAAGCGGGCAAGCAGACGCCAGTGTTGATGATCACCGCCCGTGATGAATTGGAGCACAAGATCCTTGGTTTGGAAGCCGGTGCGGATGACTACCTGGTTAAACCTGCCGAGCTGCGCGAGGTGGAATTGCGTTTGCGTGTGTTGCAGAGGCGCGGCAGGAACGTGGCCCTGAAACGGGATATGGCTGTAGGCGATCTCAGCCTCGACCCGCTGACCTTTACCGTCAGGCGCGGTGACAAGCGCATACAGTTGCCGCCCATTCCGTACAAGATCCTGGAATTATTGATGGCGAAAACGCCGCAGGTCGTGCCGCGCGATGATATAGAACGTGCCGTGTGGGGAGAGGCCCGGCCGGACAGTGATTCACTGCGGGCGCACTGGTATGTGCTGCGGGAGCTGGTCGACAGGCCGTTCGAACAGAAGCTGCTGCATACGGTGCGCGGGTTCGGCTATCAGTTGAAGACAGAAGATGCGCCGCAGGCATAGTCTCCGCTTCCGGGTCGCTTTCGTATTTGCAAGTTTCGGGGCGGTGCTAAGTTTGCTGCTCTCGAGTTCGCTGTTCATTTTTGCAAAGCATCTGGGCAACCAGTTGGTGAATGAGACGCTGCGGGCCGAGCTGGAGGATTCGGTCGAGCGTTATGAGAGTACGCCTTCGTTTATTCCGCCGAATACAACGTCCCTCAAGGGGTATATCCTGTCCAGGACGGGATCCAGCCCCGGCATTCCCGAGGCGGTAAAAAATTTGTCCCCCGGTATGCACAGTGTGCGCGTCAATGAACACCGTTACCGGGTGCTGGTCGCCAAACGGGAAGAGGTCAGCTACTTCATGCTGTTTGAGATCGATATTCAACGAAAGCACGAAGCTGAATTCGCGGGACTCCTGATTCTGTTTACCTTCTTCATGACCCTGGCTTCAGCTGCAGGGGGGTATTGGTTGGCTATCCGTATCCTGACTCCGGTCACGCGTTTGGTGAGCGAGGTCAGTCAAGCGTTGCCGAGCATGTCACACCTGCCGTTGAGCAAGCTGGCGCGTGATGATGAGGTCGGCGAACTTGCGCGGGCATTCGAGCGCTACGTGCAGAGACTCGGTGAGTTCATCGAGCGCGAGAAAAGTTTTACGGGTGACGTGAGTCATGAATTGCGGACGCCGCTGGCTGTGGTTATCGGGGCGGTGGAGGTATTGGAGCAGGATGTGTCGCTGTCTGACAAGCAGCGCGAACGGCTGGACCGCATCAAGCGCTCTGCACTGGATATGGTTGAGATGACGCGTGTGTTGCTCCTGATGTCGAGAGAACATGAGGCCCGGCCGGACGAACCGGTATGTCCAGTGGGCCTTATCGTAACTAATGCCGTTGAAAAGCATCGCGATCTGCTCAATGGGCGGCCGGTGGAATTGGCGCTGGACTTGAAGGCGGAGCCGGCACTATCCGTAGAGCAGGCCTTGCTCGAGATCGTGGTGAGCAATCTGTTGCGTAACGCCATGATCCATACGCAGACCGGTAGTATCCGGCTAATTCTGGAGCGCAACAAATTGTCGGTCAGTGATACCGGGATAGGCATGGACACGACGGAACAGTCGCGCGTGTTCGAGCGTTACTACAAGGGGCGGCAGAGCGTCGGCTTCGGCGTGGGCCTGTCGCTGGTGAAGCGCATCTGCGAACGTTATGGATGGAGTATCGAAATTGACAGCATCCCCGGTGCTGGAACGACTGTTACCGTGAACTTCTCTCCTGCAGCACCCGCCTGATTCACTCTATTGCGCGCCTGCAATCGGTAGTGTTGTAAAAAAACCAACTTCACAAATTCTTCACGACGCCTTTATGGGGCGTTGACAGGGGCGTTGCTAGCATCGCCTCCGGCTTGTGCATCCATCCGTTCGCCCAATCGCACAAGGAAACATTTGGCGAACTTTGATTTCAACTCTCGGAGGAGAAACGCATGAAGAAAATCGCACTGTCTTTGGCCGGCGTCATGGCTGCAGTCGCATTTGCACCGGAAGCATCCGCTATTCCCGCATTCGCACGTCAAACCGGCATGGCTTGCTCTGCTTGCCACGCACAACACTTCCCGGTTCTGAACGGTTTCGGCCGCGCATTCAAGTCCGCTGGTTTCACCATGATGGGTTCGCAAGAAAAGGTGGAAGGTGAACACCTGTCCATCCCTTCTACTCTGAACGCAGCTGTGCTGTTGAAGGTTCGTTACCAGAAGACCAACGGCCCGGATGGTGGCGAATTGTCTGGTGCTAGCACTAACACCGGCCAGTGGCAGTTCCCTGACGAATACTCCCTGTTCTTCGGCGGCCGCGTGGCGGACAACGGTGCAGTCAAGGTCGGTATGATGATGGAAAACAACCTGAAGGCTTCGATGATGGCCGCAGGTCTGCGTGTGCCGGTCGTGGTTGAGACTGACTCCGCCAAACTGTCTTTGATTCCTTTCACCACCGACTCTCTGGGTGCATTCTACGGCTACACCGAGTCCAGCAATGCGCTGAACCGCGCTATCCGTTGGGCTGAGAACCGCACTCAAGTGTTCGCTCACCAGTTCTCCGGTATCGGTGACGGTGCAGCTACCGGTCTGGCCTTCGTTGCACATAGCGACATGGGCTATATCAACGTGTCTCGCTTCGCGCCGACATTCGCATCTGCTACCCAGATGTCTTCGACCGCTGTGCATATCGCTGCGACACCGACCATCGCTGACTTCGCAACTGTGATCAGCGCTGAAGTTGTGTCCGGTGAGAGCTACGTTGGCACCACCGTGGCAGACAAGCGTGCTACCAAGGGTACTGGTCTGAGCGCACAGGCTCATGGTGAACTGGCAGGCATGGAAACCGGTCTGTACTTCGCGTACTCGGTTGCAGCCAAGAGCGATGCTGCTGTGGCAAACCAGTTCAACTCCAGCACGACCAATGACAAGAAGGCAACTCAGATCGGTGCGGATTTCACTGTGATCCCGCACACCTTGTCCCTGGGCGCGAACTACCTGGCTGGCAAGAACGGTGCAGGCGAAACAGAAAACTACTTCACCGTGACCGGTGTGTATGATCTGGCTCAGAACGTGGCTCTGGTTGCAAACTACACCATCGGCTCCGGCAGTGCATTCGATGCTGGCGCATCCAAGGATGCATCAGTTGTCGGCAGCGAAGGCAAGAACCTGCTGACCCTGATGCTTGAGTCTGCATGGTAAGTTTGAGCTGACGTAAGAGGCGGCTGGTTCGCCAGCACCTCGAACAAAGCGAAAGCAACACGAAACAGGGGAGACTTCGGTCTCCCCTGTTTCATTTTCCGAAGAGAGTTGCCATTTTCCTGAATGATGCACGGGAAAACTGCCAGTTTTTCGAGGTGGTTGTCGACCTGTGTCCAATTAAATAACTTAATTGCAGCGTGCGGTTGAAAGCCGCAGCAGTTGAGGGGACGGATGAAAATTGGCTGTGCGGCGGCCAAGACCAGGGAATGGCCGGCGCGGAGGTGTGGGTTGGAGCCGTATTGGCGTGTTACTGGGGATAGAACAGCAAGAGCCGGTAGCCGCTTGGGCGAAGGTCTGTGGTGTCCAGCCTTAGGGCAATCTCCTGTTCGCGGTTATGTCCGATGCCTCGCGGCAGATCATCCTTGTTCTTGAGGTAATCCGCGGGATGGAAGGTGCGGCGGGCGATGGCGTCGTCGCGCGAGTCAGTGAGCGTGAGTTCCAGACTGGGCCAGGCTTGTGCATACCTGCCACGGTTATGCAGCAGCGCATGCAAGGTGATGACGTTTTCCAGTTTGGCATCTGCTTCCAATGCGGATGAGACGATCGAGAGTGTATCGACATCGCGTGGCAATTCGATACTGCAGTCGAGGCGCTCGCAAAGGTCGACCAGCAAAGGTTTGAGACCGGGGAGCTTCACGGCCAGTGCGTCGCGGTAGTAATAAGTGCCCTGCGCGGTCAGCAATAAGGCCAGCGTCGTGCCGAGGAAGATGGCCATATGATGTTTCGGTTTGGCTGCAGCAGGCGTGTCTTCTTCAGCCGGGTCATCAACGAATTGCACCTGCTGGGCCAGCGTGCTCGGTTCGTCATCCAGCGCGGTCAGATTCGGAATGGGGGTCAGGTCGGGATGTCGCGAATCGTCCTGTTGGGAAGCCTCTTCCGTGCTGTTGTCGTGCGCTTCGGTGGCAGATGTTGCTGCTTCGAGCATGACAGCATCGTCAGATTCGGCTGGTGCAGCTTCTTCTTCAGGATATGGTGCTTCGGCGATCGGCAGCTTGATCGTGTCATCGCCTGAAACATCCGCTGCAGGGGCAATATCTTCATCGATGAGCAAGCTCAGCTGCGGGCTTGGTTCATCCTGCTGCAAATAGTCGCGCGCATTGAACACGTTCTGGCAACGGCCGCAACGCACCAGACCATCATGGGCCTCGAGCTGCTCATCGCTGACCTTGAAGCGGGTGGCACATTGCGGACAGAGCGTGATCTCGCTCATCGCTTCACTCCGGACAGACAGCACCAGCCATCTTCGATCACTGCCGGCACAAAGTCGAACCACTGTGAATAGATGCGCATCACTTCATCCGCCTGGTCGGCAAGGATGCCGGACAGCACGATGCGGCCGCCCGATCTGGTTGCGTTCGACAACAGCGGTGCCAGCGCACGCAGCGGATTGGTGAGGATGTTGGCGACCACCACATCGTATTGCGTGAGTTGGACATCACCCGGAATGAAGAAATCTGCCTGAACGTGGTTCGCTTCGGCATTGTCGTGGCTGGCGATCACGGCCTGCGGATCGATATCGACACCGACGGTGCTGCCCGCACCGAGCTTCATCGCCGCGATGGCGAGGATGCCGGAGCCGCAACCATAATCCAGCACGGTCTCGCCGCCACGGATATGTCCATCCAGCCAGCGCAGGCACAATCGTGTCGTCGGGTGGCTGCCGGTACCGAATGCCAGACCGGGGTCGAGCGCGATATTGATGGCGGACGGATTGCTGGCTTCATGCCAGGTAGGCACGATCCATAGCCGGTCACTGATGCGGATAGGGTCGAACTGGGATTGGGTCAGCCGCACCCAGTCATTCTCTTCCAGTGTCTCGATGGTGTGCGCGGCGGGTGAGGTGATGCCCAGCTCGTCGTAGCAGGCGCGCAGGATGGATTCGACATCGGCATCCTGTTCGAACAGCGCATTGATCAGATTGTGTTGCCAGACGCTGGAAGTGGGTTCGCCGGGCTCGCCGAAGATGGCTTGCTCGTCCGGCGTATCAGCGTCGGCATCGAGCATGTCCACCGACAAGGCGCCATGCGCCAGCAACGACTCGCTCAATGCCTCCGCATGGCTGGCTTCCGCCCGGACTGACAGCGTTAGCCAGGACATGTCCTATTTCCCCTTGGTACGTTCCGCCAGCTTGTGTTCCAGATAATGGATGCTGGTACCGCCGCGCACGAATGCTGCATCGTTCATCAGTTCCTGGTGCAGCGGGATGTTGGTCTGGATGCCTTCGACTGCCATTTCGGACAGCGCGGTACGCATGCGTGCGATGGCCTGATCGCGCGTGTCGCCATACGAGATCACCTTGCCAATCATCGAGTCGTAATGCGGCGGGATGAAATAGTTGTTGTACACATGCGAATCGACGCGGATTCCGGGGCCGCCCGGTACGTGCCAGTTGGTGATGCGTCCCGGCGACGGAATGAAGGTGTAGGGATGTTCGGCATTGATACGGCACTCAACCGCATGACCGCGGAACTGGATGTCCTTCTGGCGGAAGGGCAGTTTCTCGCCGGCTGCGATGAGGATCTGCTGCTGCACGATGTCTACGCCGGTGATCATCTCGGTGACCGGGTGCTCGACCTGCACACGGGTGTTCATCTCGATGAAGAAAAACTCGCCGTTCTCATACAGGAATTCGAATGTGCCCGCGCCGCGATAGCCGATCTTGCGGCATGCTTCGGCGCAGCGCTCGCCGATCTTGGCGATCAGCTTGCGATCGACGCCGGGTGCAGGCGCTTCCTCGATCACTTTCTGGTGGCGCCGCTGCATGGAGCAGTCGCGCTCACCCAGGTACACGGCATTGCCATGCTGGTCGGCCAGCACCTGGATCTCGACGTGGCGCGGATTTTCCAGGAACTTCTCCATGTATACCATGGGATTGTTGAACGCTGCTGCCGCTTCGGTCTTGGTCATGGTCACGGCATTCAACAGTGCCGCCTCCGTGTGCACCACACGCATGCCGCGTCCGCCGCCGCCGCCGGCCGCTTTGATGATCACCGGATAGCCGATGAATTTAGCGATCTTGATGATCTCGGCCGGATCGTCCGGCAATGCACCGTCGATACCGGGCACCACCGGTACGCCGGCCTTCTTCATGGCGTTCTTGGCGGAAACCTTGTCGCCCATCAGGCGGATGGTCTCGGCACGCGGGCCGATGAAGACGAAGCCGGACTTCTCGCAACGCTCGGAAAAATCGGCGTTCTCGGACAGGAAGCCGTAGCCGGGATGGATGGCCTGCGCATCGGTAACTTCCGCTGCACTGATGATGGCCGGCACATGCAGATAGCTTTGGCCGGAAGGGGCGGGGCCGATACAGACCGATTCATCGGCCAGCTTCACGTATTTCGCTTCTGCATCCGCCTCCGAGTGCACGGCGACGGTCTTGATACCCATTTCGCGGCAAGCACGCTGGATACGCAACGCGATCTCGCCACGATTGGCGATAAGGATCTTTTCAAACATAACGGGCTTCTCCGGCGCAGTCGTTCGGGATTTACGTTCGAACACGGCCATGATGATTTAACCGACGATGAACAAAGGCTGGCCGAATTCGACCGGCTGGCCGTTCTCGACCAAGATGGCCTTGATGACGCCACCCTTGTCGGATTCGATCTCGTTCAGCAGCTTCATCGCTTCGATGATGCACAGGGTGTCGCCGGCATTCACGCTGGAACCGACGTCCACGAAAGACTTCGCACCCGGCGACGGCGCGCGGTAGAAGGTGCCGACCATCGGCGACTTGACCACGTGGCCTTCCGGCTGGGCGGGCTCTGCGGGGGTGGCCGCTACAGCCGGTGCAGCGGCGGCTGCAGGAGCAGGCGCATGTTGTGGTGCGGCGGCGTACACATGCTGTACCGGCGCAGCGACGGAACTGGCACGGGAGATGCGCACATGTTCTTCGCCTTCAGTCAGTTCCAGTTCGGCGATGCCCGAGTTCTCTACCAGTTCGATCAGTGTCTTCAGTTTGCGCAGATCCATTTTTTAGCTCCTTACAGAATGTTGTAGTGCGAATTGCAAAGCGAGTTCGTAACCTGTCGCCCCCAGGCCGCTGATCACGCCGACGGCGATGTCCGAGAAGTATGATTCCTTGCGGAACGCCTCGCGGGCGAACACGTTGGAAAGGTGAACCTCGACGAAAGGGATGGCGACGGCAGCCAGCGCATCGCGCAAGGCGACGCTGGTGTGCGTGAAGGCGGCCGGATTGATGATGATGAAGTCGGTGCCGTCGGCGCGGGCCTGTTGTACGCGGTCAACCAGCATGCCTTCGGTGTTGCTCTGGAAGTAATCCAGCTTGGCACCGCTCTTTTCTGCTTGTGCCGTCAACTTGACGTTAATTTCACTTAACGTGACGCGACCATAAACTTCTGGCTCACGAGTACCGAGCAAGTTCAAGTTAGGGCCGTGCAGGACGAGGATGCGTTTCATGGCGCGCAGTTTGCCGCAAAATGGGGAACTTTGTCCATCAGTTCGGTGAAGTTGAGCGTAATCAGGGTCATAGACCTGCGCGCGAGAGCGAGTTGCCGAACTGTTGCGCATCCTGGTAGCCGATCACCCGCAGATCGGCTTGCTCGTGCCCCTGTTTGTCGAAGAACAGGATCGCTGGCGGACCGAACAGCTGGAAGCGCTGCAGCAGGGCTTTATCGTCGGCATCGTTGGCGGTCACATCGGCTTGCAACAACAAAGCGTTGCGCATGCGCGACTGGATGGCCGGATCGCTGAAGGTGAAGTGCTCCATCTCCTTGCAGGAGATGCACCAGTCGGCATAGAAATCCAGCATCACCACTTTGCCTTTGGCCTGCGCGACGCGCGCCTCCAGTGCGGCCAGGCCTTTCACGCGTTCGAAGCGACTGGGTTCGTTCGTCGCTGCTGCGGCGGCAGTGCCGTTCTGCAGCGTACCCAGCGGACGCAGCACGTCGCGCGCACCGGACAGCGCGCCGATCAGGTAGGCCACGCCCAGCAGCAGTGCGAGGATGCCGAGTGCTTTGCCTGACTTGCGCAGGCCACCGGCATTGGCTGGCAATGGATCGAGCGCATGCAGATAGATGGCGCAGAAGATCAGCAGCGCCGCCCAAGCCAGCATCTGCGCCGGCATGGGGATAACCGGCGCGACGATCCAGATCGCCAACGCCAGCATCAGCACCCCGAAGAAACGTTTTACTGATTCCATCCATGGCCCCGCCTTGGGCAGCAAGGCGCCGGCCGAAGTACCGATGACCAGCAGCGGTACACCCATGCCCAGTCCCATCACGAACAGGGCACTGCCGCCCAGCACTGCGTCATGGGTCTGGCTGATATATAGCAGGGCGCCTGCCAGTGGTGCGGCGACACACGGTCCCATGATGACTGCGGACAATGCGCCCATGGCGAACACGCCGCTGAGGTGGCCGCCATGCAGCTGGTTGCTGGTGTCGGTCAGCCTGCTTTGCAGTGCAGCAGGCAGCTGCAGTTCGTACAGGCCGAACATGGACAACGACAGCACCACGAAAATGGCTGCAAAACTGCCCAGCACCCAAGGCGTCTGCAAAGCATTGGAGATCAAGCCGCCGGAATAGCCGGCGGCCACGCCGGCGATGGCGTAGGTGATCGCCATGCCCAGCACGTAAGCCAGCGACAGCAGAAAGGCATGGGCATGGGTGATCTTGTGTCCGCGACCGACGATGATGCCGGACAGGATGGGGATCATCGGGAACACGCAAGGCGTGAGCGAGAGTAACAGGCCGAAGCCGAGGAAGCTGACCATGATCAGCCAGAAGTTGCCGTCTTTGAACAGGCGCGCGATCTGCGAGTTTTCATCTTCGGCGGGCGGGGCGATGGCTGGCGCAGGGGTGCTGGCCGTCGTCACCAGGTCAATGGTGATGGTCTTTTCTATAGGGGGGTAGCACAGGCCCTCGTCGCTGCAACCCTGGTAGCTGGCATTCAGCAGCAGAGGCAACTTCGGGTCCACGCCTTCCAGTGCGATCTCGGCCTGGAAGCTGTTGTGGAACACTTTCATCACGCCGAAGTTGGGGTCGTTCTTGGTCTCCCCTTCCGGCAGGGACACTTGCGCAAGCTTGGCCGGGCCTTCGCCCAGGGTGAACGTGGTCTTGTCGCGATACAGGTAGTAGCCCGGGGTGATATTGAAGCTGGCGATCAGGGTGCGTTGATCCAGCGGGCGCACTTCCAGCGCGAAGGCCTGGTCGGGCGGCAGGAACTTGGGCTTGCTGCCGAAGGAGAGCAGATCGGCATGCGCCAGCGGCGCGATACATAGCAGGGCGAACAAAAACAGACGTCGTATCATTAATTTTCCTTTGTTTCCTGTGCCACCCAACCCAGATAGGACGGCAAGCCGGCTGCCACTGGCAAGGCGATGATCTCCGGCACATCGTAAGGGTGCATGCTGCGCAAAGTCTCCTCCAGTCGCGCATAGGCATCGCGGGTGGTCTTGATCAGCATGGGCACTTCACCCGCACGTTCCATCTTCTCCTGCCAGCGATAGACCGAAGTGCATTCGGCCAGCACATTAACGCAGGCTGCGACGCGGGCTGTGACCAGCGCTTCGGCGATACGTTCCGCGGTCGCTCGATCCGGCAGCGTGGTGACCACCAGCAACACCTCGCTCATCGCGCACCCGCCCGCGCGCAACGCACGCCGAGTTGCAGCAATTCATCCCACACATCCCCCTGGCGCAAGCCTTTCACCAGACGGTCGATCTGCGCCGCCTGTTTCAAGGCGCGTTCGGCGAATGCAGGATTGAAACGGCGCGCTGCGCGTTCCACCAGCTTCTGGCGAATGCCCCACACGCGCGCATCGCGCAAGGCACCCGACAGGTTGTTGCCTTGTTGTACAGCGCGCGTCACCTTGGCCAGGGTGCGGATATCCTCAGCCACCGCCCACAGGATCAACACGGTCGCTGTACCTTCGGCGCGCAGACCTTCGAGGATGCGCACATAACGTTCCGCATCGCCCGCCAGCATCGCCTCGGACAGCTTGAATACGTCGTAGCGCGCCACATCCATCACCGAATCCTTCACCTGTTCGAAGGTGAGCGGTCCGGCTGGGAACAGCAACGCCAGCTTCTGTATCTCCTGGAAAGCCGCCAGCAGATTGCCTTCTACCTTTTGCGCGAGGAAGGCCAGCGTGTCGGCATCGGCGCTTTGCTCCTGACGCTTCAGTCGTCCGGCGATCCAGGCGGGGAGTGCATTGATGGACACTTCATCCGCGCTGATCACGGTGGCGTGCTGCGCCAGCGCAGTGAACCATTTGCTCTTCATGGTCGTGCCGTCGAGCTTGGGCAGCGAGATCAGCGTCAGCGTGTCGGCATTCAGGTTCTCGCAATGTTCCTGCAAGGCCTGCGCGCCTTCCACGCCAGGTTTTCCTGTGGGAATGCGCAGGTCTATCACCTTGCGCGCGGAGAACAAAGACATGCTCTGTGCGCTGTTGCGCAAGGTCGACCATTTGAACCCCTGTTCGGCGATCAGCACTTCGCGTTCGTCGTAACCTGCTGCGCGCGCAGCGGCGCGGATGGCATCGGCGGCTTCAATGGCGAGCAGCAAGGCTTCGCCATGGATCACATACAGCGAACCCAAGCCCTTGGCCAGATGACGTGGCAGGTCTTCGCTGGTGATGTTCATCTTATTCCTGCGTTTGCGGCTTGGCGCGCATCAGGCGGCGCACGATCTGGGCTACTGCATCGGCACGCATGTCCTTGTACAGCTGCGCCTCCTCCTGCTCTTTGGCAAGGATCTCGGCATCGTCATAGGTCAGCACGCGGTTCAGTTGCACGTCGTCCGGCGGCAGCCATTCGACTTGTTGCTGGTCATAGGCACGCATGGAAATGCGATAGCCCAATTGATACTCGCGCACGCGACCGCTGCCGGACAGCGACAGGATCTGCTTGGTGGTGTTCTCGGAAACGATCTCCAGGATCAATTCGGCCTGATCCGCCGCGGCGACCGGCTGCATCTTGTTCTTGCCCAGGAGGCGGCGCAGCTCGGCGACGAAAGGCGTTTCGCCGTGCGTCTTGAGGTAGAGCGATTTGAAACCGAAACGCACATCCTGCAGGTCGCTGCCGCGCAGATGAAAACCGCAGGCGGCCAGCGTCAGCAGCGAGAGGGACAGCAGGATGTTGCGCATGGCGTTCATGTTCAAGCTACCACGTTGACCAGACGACCCGGCACCACGATGATCTTCTTCGCGCTGCCACCTTCCAGATGACGCTGAACCGCCTCGTGCGCCAGTGCGAGCTGCTCGATGCTGGCCTTGTCTGCATCCTTGGATACGCGCAGGCTGCCGCGCAACTTGCCGTTCACCTGGATCATCATCTCAATCTCGTCCTGCACCAAGGCAGCCGCATCGGCTTGCGGGAAGGGCTGGTCGCGCAGCTGCGTGCCGGGACGCAGTTCGGTCCAAAGTGCTTCGGCGATGTGCGGCACGATAGGGTTGAGCAACAGCACCGCATTCTCCAGCACCTCTTGCGCCACGCTGCGCGCAACGGCGTCGCTCTCGTTGAACTTGCCCAAGGCGTTCAGCAATTCCATGGTCGCTGCGATGGCGGTGTTGAAGGTCTTGCGGCGACCGTAGTCGTCGTCGATCTTCTGGATGGTGCTGTGCAGCTGGAAGCGTAGCGCCTTGGCGGCGGCACTCAACTCGCCATCTTTATAAGCTGCCACCACGCCTTGTTCGACATGGTCGTGTACGGCCTTCCAAACGCGCTTGAGGAAGCGGAACGCGCCTTCCACGCCGGCATCCGACCATTCCAGCTGCTGGTCGGGCGGCGCGGCGAACATCATGAACAGGCGCGCGGTATCCGCACCGTATTCGTCGATGATGGCTTGCGGGTCGACGCCGTTGTTCTTGGATTTGGACATCTTCTCGGTGCCGCCGATGACGACAGGCTTTCCGTCGGATTTCAGGGTGGCGCCGATCGGTCGTGCTTTGGCATCCACTTCTACATCCACATCTGCCGGGTTGATCCACAGCTTCTTGCCGCCTTCCTGCTCACGATAGAAAGTCGGTGCGACCACCATGCCCTGGGTCAACAGGTTCATGAACGGTTCATCGCCCTGTACCAGGCCTTCGTCGCGCATCAGCTTGTGGAAGAAGCGTGCATACAGCAGGTGCAGGATGGCGTGTTCGATACCACCGATGTATTGATCCACCGGCAGCCATTTGTCGGCTGCGGCCTTGTCCACCATGGCAGTGTCGCATTGCGGGCTGGCATAGCGTGCGTAATACCAGCTCGACTCCGCGAAGGTATCCATGGTGTCGGTCTCGCGCTTTGCCGCACCGCCGCATTGCGGGCAGGTGCACTCGTAGAACTCGGGCATCTTGGCCAGCGGTGAACCGGCGCCGTCCGGTACCACGTCTTCCGGCAGTACCACGGGCAATTGATCGTCCGGCACAGCTACGTCGCCGCAAGTCGGGCAGTGGATGATGGGGATCGGGCAGCCCCAGTAGCGCTGGCGCGAGATGCCCCAGTCGCGCAGGCGGAACTGCGTCTTCTTCTCGCCCAGACCTTTGGCAGCGAGGTCGGCAGCGATGGCATCCACAGCGGCTTCATGTCTCATGCCGTCGTATTTGCCGGAGTTGACGCAAACACCTCTTTCCTTGTCGCCATACCACTCCACCCATGCGTCGGTGGAGAAGGTCTCATCCGCGACCTGGATGGACTGTTTGATCGGCAGGTTGTACTTTTGGGCGAAACCGAAATCGCGTTCGTCATGCGCGGGAACGGCCATCACCGCGCCTTCGCCGTAGCCCATCAATACATAGTTGCCGACCCATACCGGCACCTGTTCGCCGGTCAGCGGGTGGGTGACCTTGAGGCCGGTGTCCATGCCCTTCTTTTCCATCGTGGCGATGTCCGCTTCGGCCACGCTGCCGAGTTTGCATTCCTCGATGAAAGCGGCCAGGGCGGGGTTGTTCTGCGCAGCCTGAGTCGCCAGCGGATGTTCTGCCGCCACGGCGACGAAGGTCACGCCCATGATGGTGTCGGCGCGGGTGGTGTACACCCAGAGCAGCTTGTTACTGGCGGGTGTTCCCCCGCCCTCGGTCCCTCCCCCGGAGGGAGAGGGAAGAGTGGCCCCGACTGCGTCGGGGATTTCGAACGCGAAGCGCACACCGTAGCTCTTGCCGATCCAGTTGGCCTGCATGGTCTTCACCTGCTCCGGCCAGCCGTCCAGCTGATCGAGATCGCCCAATAGTTGATCGGCGTACTGGGTGATGCGGAAGAAATACATGGGGATGTCGCGCTTCTCCACCACTGCGCCGGAGCGCCAGCCGCGGCCGTCGATCACCTGTTCGTTGGCGAGCACGGTGTTGTCCACCGGGTCCCAGTTCACGGTCGAGGTCTTCTTATATATGACGCCCTTCTTGAACAGGCGGGTGAACAGCCATTGTTCCCAGCGGTAATACTCCGGCTTGCAAGTGGTCACTTCGCGAGACCAGTCCACGCCCAGGCCCAGCGACTTGAGCTGCTGCTTCATGTAGTCGATGTTGGAATAGGTCCAGCCGGCCGGTGGCACATTGTTGGCCATGGCGGCATTCTCGGCCGGCAGGCCGAAGGCGTCCCAGCCCATGGGCTGCAGCACGTTGTAGCCCTTCATCTGGTGGTAGCGGCTCAGCACATCGCCGATGGTGTAGTTGCGTACGTGGCCCATGTGCAGCTTGCCCGAGGGGTAAGGGAACATGGACAGGCAATAGTATTTGGGCTTGTCGCTGTGTTCGTCGGCCTTGAACGCCTGGCTGGCCTCCCAATCTTGCTGGGCGGCGGATTCGATGTCTTTGGGTGAATAGTGTTGTTGCATGATCTGGGGGATGGATGGCTGAAAATTGCAGGTGCGGCATTATAGCGACATCGCAGGCGCGCCGCCCGCACCTCGCTACCGGAACCGAAACAAGGTAGAATCGCGCTCCAAAAATTTTATCCATATCGTTTTCAGGAGAGAGAACCTATGTCCGTCAAGCACCCCGTCATCGCCGTCACCGGATCTTCCGGCGCCGGTACAACCACCGTCAAGCGCGCGTTCGAGAACATTTTCCGCAGAGAAAAGATCAGCGCCGCTGTGATCGAAGGCGACAGCCTGCACAGCCTGGATCGCATGGCTTTCCGTGCAGCTGCAGCCGAAGCAACCAAGGCGGGCAACCACAGCTTCAGCCACTTCGGCCCCGAAGCCAACCACTTCGACAAGATCGAAGCGATGTTCAAGCAGTACGGCGAGACCGGCATGTGCCAGCGCCGCTACTACGTGCACAGCGAACCTGAGGCTGTCGAGCACAACAAGCATTTTGGCCTGACCGACCTGACACCCGGCGTGTTCACACCCTGGGAAGACATCGAGAGCAACACCGACCTGCTGTTCTACGAAGGTCTGCACGGCATGGTCAAGGACGAAGCCAAGGGCGTTGACGCCAGCCAGTATGTCGACCTCGGCATCGGCGTGGTGCCTGTGGTCAACCTCGAGTGGATCCAGAAGATCCACCGCGACAAGGCAGAGCGCGGCTATTCCGCAGAAGCGACCGTAGACACCATCATGCGTCGCATGCCGGACTACATCAAATACATCACCCCGCAGTTCACACACACTGACATCAACTTCCAGCGTGTGGCGACCGTGGATACCTCCAACCCCTTCATCGCGCGCGACATCCCGACTCCGGACGAGAGCTTCGTGGTCATCCGCTTCCGCAATCCGAAGGGTGTGGACTTCCCTTACTACCTGTCCATGATCCCGAACTCCTTCATGTCCCGCGCCAACACCATGGTGGTGCCCGGCGGCAAGATGAGCCACGCGATGGAGATCATCCTCTCGCCGATCATGCACGACATGATTGAGAAGAAGAAAAAGTAAGCAATACGGTTCAAAGCAACATCCAGACGGGGAAGCAGAGATGCTTCCCCGTTTTGTTTGGGGGAAACGACGCGCAAGCATGTGGGATAATCCGGCGATGAATTCTTCACTGCTTTCCGGTCTCAATCCCGAACAACGTGCCGCCGTTGAACTTCCCGCCCAGTCCGCGCTGATCCTGGCCGGCGCGGGCAGCGGCAAGACGCGCGTGCTGACCACACGCATCGCTTTCCTCATCAGCACCGGCCAGGTCTCGCCGCACGGTTTGTTGGCGGTGACCTTCACCAACAAGGCTGCCAAGGAAATGGTGACGCGCTTGTCCGCCATGCTGCCGATCAACACGCGTGGCATGTGGATAGGCACCTTCCATGGTCTGTGTAACCGCATGCTGCGTGCGCATCACCGCGAAGCGAATCTGCCGCAGACCTTCCAGATCCTCGATTCTGGCGACCAGCTCTCCGCCATCAAGCGCCTGATGAAGGCGATGAATGTGGATGACGAGAAATATCCGCCGCGCGAGATGCAGCACTTCATCAGCGGCCGCAAGGAAGAAGGCCTGCGCGCGCACGAGGTGGAAGCCTACGATCCCTACACGCGGCGCAAGGTGGAAGTGTTCGCCGAATACGATGCGCAATGTCAGCGCGAAGGCGTGGTGGATTTCGCGGAACTGTTGTTGCGCTGTTACGAATTGCTGGCGCGCAACCAGGCATTACGCGAACACTATCAGGAGCGATTCAAGCACATCCTGGTGGACGAGTTCCAGGACACCAACCCGTTGCAGTACCGATGGCTGAAACTGCTGGCCGGTCAGAACAATTCCTTGTTCGCGGTGGGCGATGACGACCAGTCCATCTACGCCTTCCGCGGCGCGAACGTGGGCAACATGCAGGAGCTGTTGCGCGACTTCCATGTGGAGTCGGTCATCAAGCTGGAGCAGAACTACCGCTCGCACGGCAACATCCTCGAGGCTGCCAATACGCTCATCGCCAATAACCGCGAGCGACTCGGCAAGAACCTGTGGACCGATGCGGACAAGGGCGAACAGATACGCGTGTACGAGGCGGGCACCGATGTGGATGAAGCCGCCTTCATCGTGGAAGAGATCCAGCAGCTCAAGCGCGAAGGCGTGAACCTGACCGAGATGGCCTTGCTGTATCGCTCCAATGCGCAGTCGCGCGTGCTGGAACACGCGCTGGTTTCGGCCGGACTGTCGTATCGCGTCTACGGCGGCCTGCGCTTTTTCGAGCGGCAGGAGATCAAGCACGCGCTGGCCTATCTGCGTCTGATGGAGAACACCGACGACGACAACGCCTTGCTGCGTATCATCAACTTCCCCACGCGCGGCATCGGTGCGCGCAGCATCGAGCAATTGCAGGAAGCCGCCAAGCAATACAACACCACCCTGTGGGATGCTGCGGCTCGTGCAGGCGGCAAGGTGACAGCCTTTGTCGGTCTCATCGAATCACTGCGCAGTGCGACTCAGGGCTTGCCGCTGCCGGAGATCATGGAACACGTGCTGGAGCACAGCGGGCTGGTGGCGCATTACCAGAACGAGACCGGCGCTAAAAAACGCGAAGCACAGGAGCGGCTGGAGAACCTGAACGAGCTGATCAGCTCGGCGGCATTGTTCGTGCACGAGAACGAAGACGACAGCCTGACGGCATTCCTCAGCCACGCTTCGCTGGAAGCGGGCGAGCATCAGGCGGGCGACAGCGAGGATGCGATACACCTGATGACGGTGCACGCCGCCAAGGGTCTGGAGTTCCACACCGTGTTCATCACCGGTTTGGAAGAAGGCCTGTTCCCGCACCAGAACAGCATAGACAACGGCGACCTCGACGAGGAACGGCGCCTGATGTATGTGGCGATCACACGCGCACGCCGCCGTTTGTACCTGACCTTTGCGCAGAGCCGCATGCTGCACGGTCAGACGCACTACGGCATGGCCTCCAGTTTCCTGCGTGAGTTGCCGGAAGAACTGCTGCACTGGATCACGCCGCGCTTCGCTGCGCGCAAGACCTTCGACAGCGGCCGACGCGAAACGGCAAGCTATGTGGCGGCATTCAACAATGCGCCCAGCATGCCGCCCGCACCGCCTTCGCCCAAATCCGCATGGCGCATCGGTCAGCAGGTGTTCCACCAGAAGTTCGGCGAGGGCACGGTGACCGATACCGAGGGCAGCGGCAACGAAGGCCGCGTACAGGTCAACTTCAAACGCGCGGGCAGCAAATGGCTGGCGCTCGAATATGCCAAGCTCACCCCCATCTGATGCACGGCTGCGACTGATCGCGGACAGCTTCCAGCGCCTGACCGGCAAGCCCTTGTTATCCGAGATGCCGCAGGATGGAGACGCACTGCGCGATGCGCTGTGGCGTGCGCCGTTCGCCATCGTCGCCCACGGTACCGAAGGCGACCCCATCTTCTTCTACGGTAACGACTACGCCCTGCAGTATTTCGAGATGAGTGCTGAAGAATTCGCGCGACTGCCTTCGCGCCTGTCTGCCGAACCGGTAGCGCAAGAGGCGCGCGAGTCGGCGCTGCGCAAGGTGGCTGAGCAGGGCTATATCGACAATTATTCCGGCATGCGCGTGGCGAAGAGCGGGCGCCGTTTCATGATCACGGATTGCACCATCTGGAACCTGCTGGATGCAGATGGCAGCTATCACGGACAGGCGGCGATCTTCGTGGCGCAGGAACAAACGAACCAAACAGGAGAACAGTGATGAGCAAATCGTTCAAAGAGATCACGCACGACATCAGCAAGGAGTTGCGTACCTTCCGCAAGGAAGCACAAGCGCCAATGGCGGGCTTTGATGCGATGGCGATGTCGGCCATGGCCGAGGGTGTGTTGAGTGCGTTGCAGAAAGAATTGATCGCCACCGGCATCGCCGTCTCCACGCGCTGCGATGGCTGCATCGGCTTCCATGTGCGCTCGCTGGTGAAGCTGGGTGCGACGCGCGAGCAGATCAACGAGATGCTCGCGGTGGCGGTGTACATGGGCGGTGGCCCATCGCTGATGTATGCGGCGGAGGTGCTGGCCGCATACGAAGAATTCAGTCAGGCTTGACCCGTCTCGGGTGGCGGGAACTTCGCCACCAGCTTGTCGGGGAGTTCTCCCTTCTGTGCCATGGCGTAGCCGTTGAAGGCCATTACCGAAGTGACCAGTACGATGACCAGTGTCGGCATCAACGCGATACGCGTGAGTGCCGTCCAGATGATGCTGGCCATGTGCGGGTCACTGGAGATATTACTGAGCAGCCATGCGAACAGGATCAGCGTGGCCGAGATCGCATAGCCGATCAGCAGAATGCGGCAGCGCGTCCAGGCCAGCCGCCAGTGCATCTGCACGAACCACACGGCGTCCTGTTTGCTGCGCCAGTTGATATACGCCATCAGCGAACCGGAGAAGAGCAGCGGGATCAGCAGGCTGATCATGCCCAGTTTCATGGCCAGCACGGCCGGTGTCATGAACAGGTCGAAAGCGAACAGTCCCAGGATGAAGATGTTGTGCGGGTTTTGCGCGAGCAGGCGCGCCTGCGGGCTGGGCTTGAAAATCATTTTGCAGGCTCCGCATCGTCGTTGTCGGCTGCCGGCGCAGTCTCATCCAGCCAGGGGAAGATGTTGCGGTAGCTGACATACAGCGAGGTCAGGCCGAGCGGCAGCAACAGTAGCATGCCCAGGCCGAACGGCAGGATGCCGAGCAGCATGGTGAGCACCTGCATGATCAGGCTGTAGATGGTGTAGGGGATGATGTTGCGCAAGGTGCCGGCAAAGCTGGCTCGCAGGGCCAGCCAGGGCGAGATGCCGCTGAAGAACACCAGGATGGGCGCGTATTGCCAAGCTACGACCAGCGCCAGCATCAGCGTCAGGCCGACCAACACTGCAAGGGAGACGCGGCTGTCGCCGCCGGCGATGGCCTGCATCAGCAACTGCGAATCCTGGGCGCTGTGCATCTGGTCCATCAGTGCCGCGAACGATGCGCCGCCCACCGTCACCATTACCGTCGAGGCGAACAGCATGCCCAGCATCAGGAACGCACCCAGCGCCACCAGGCTGGAAGTGTGCTTCTTGAAACCGGCCAGGATCATGGCCGGCGACACTTTCTCGTTCTCTTCCAGCGCGCGGCAGATGTTCATGAAGCCGGCCAGCATGATTGGCATCAGCGCCACAGCCAGCAAGGCGCCCACGACAGGCAGCATCAATGCCACGAATACCGAGAACACACACAGGATCGCGCTGCTGACGCTGAGCAGCGGGTTGCGCATGATCAACTGATAGCCTTGCTTGATCCAGATCCAGCCGCGTGCGGCCTCGAGTTTACGTATCTCCATTTTGTCTCCTATAACCAGACCGGCTGGTCGTTGGCGATGTGATTGCGCAGGATGCGTTCAAACACCGCCGGGTCGTGTGCGTTGACCATCTCGCCGTCGCGCGGCAGGTGCAGGTCGTACAGGCGCGAGATCCAGAAACGTAGCGCGGCCAGACGCAAGGTCATCGGCCATGCTGTCGCTTCGTCATCCGTGAACGGACGCACCGCATGGTAGGCGCGCAGGAATTCGTTGGCGCGTGCCACATCGAGATGGCCGTCGGCCTGCATGCACCAGTCGTTGAGCGTGATCGCCACGTCGTACAGCAACACATCGGAACACGCGAAATAGAAATCGATCAGTCCGCCCACGCGGTCGCCTTCCATCAGCACGTTGTCGCGGAACAGGTCGGCGTGGATCACGCCGCGCGGCAGCTCGCTGACATCGCGTGCCGCATGCAGGGCGACCTCGTCGGCCAGCAGTTGCGCGGCATCCTGCGGCAGGAAGCGCGCCACCTGCTGCGCGGCGGAAGCGCGCCAGGCAACGCCGCGCGGATTCTCCATCGGTTCGCCGAAGCTCTGCCCTGCGATATGCATCTGCCCCAGCATGGCACCGACGGCCGCGCATTGCGCCACGCTCGGCTGCGTGACCGACTTGCCCGACAAGCGGCTGACGATGCACGCCGGCTTGCCGTTCAGTTCACCGAGGAAACGGTTGTCGCGGTCGGCGACCGGTGCCGGGCAGGGGATGCCGTGGCGTGCCAGGTGCGCCATCAGGTTGAGGTAGAACGGCAACTCATCGGGCGTGAGTTTCTCGAACAGCGTCAGCACGAAACGGCCGTTGCCGGTGGTGACGAAGTAGTTGGTGTTCTCGATGCCGGCCGGGATGCCCTGCAGTTCCTGCAAAGTGCCCAGCGAATAATGTGCAAGCCAATGCGTGATGTCTGCTTCAGAGACACTGGTGAAAACTGCCATGCGTGTGTCCTGTCAGAATCTCTTGATGATCCACTGCGGAACGCGCAGGCCGGAATCCAGATTGTCCTGTCGGGCGAACTTGCCGTCGCCGCGTTCGTCGATCAGATAGTAGGGCACGCCGTGCTTGGGCGTGATCTTGATCATGTACAGCTTGCCGTGTGAACGATATTCCTCGACCACCGTCTCGCTTTGCTGGGTGATGGTCACCTCGGGAGCGAAGTCGGTATCGGCGTGTACGTTGAGCCCGATGAAGAGCAGGGCGAGCAGGGTAAGGATGCGCATGATGGTTTCCGTTCAGTGTGGGGTGCGATTCTACGTCAAAGATTGAGCTGCATCTCGCGTTCCGCCTGCGAAGGCTCGAATCCGCGCGTCTCATAATGTTTGAAGATGGCAGCAACGACTTCTTCCGGCTCGTCGATGACCTGGATCAGGTCGAGGTCGCCGGGGCTGATCACCTTCTCGTCCAGCAGTGCAGTCTTGAACCATTCCACCAGTCCGCCCCAGAACTTGCTGCCCACCAGGATGATAGGCATCTTGCGCGTCTTGCCGGTCTGCACCAGTGTCAGCGCCTCCATCAACTCATCAAGAGTGCCGAATCCACCGGGCATCACCACGTAGGCACTGGCGAATTTCACGAACATCACCTTGCGCGTGAAGAAGTGATGGAAGGTCTGGCTGATGTTCTGGTACGGGTTGTTGTGCTGCTCATGCGGCAGCTGGATGTTGAGACCGACGCTGGGAGACTTGCCGTAGAACGCGCCCTTGTTGGCCGCTTCCATGATGCCGGGGCCGCCGCCGGAGATCACCGAGAAACCCGCGTCCGACAGCAGGCGCGAGATATCTTCCGTCAGCTGGTAATAGTGATGTTCATGCGGCGTGCGTGCGCTGCCGAAGATGCTCACCGCCGGATGGATGTTGTTCAGGCGTTCGGTCGCCGACACGAATTCTGACATAATGCCGAACACCCGCCAGGACTCCTTCGATTGCATCAATTCGGGCGATTGCGCCGGCGGCAGTTTCATATCGTTGTTCATTGCGGATCCCTAATTATGAAAACGAGCGAAGCGAGTTTCGCTAAAACCCTGTTGTTGGTGGACGGCTCGTCCTATCTCTATCGCGCTTTCCATGCCATGCCCGACCTGCGCAGCCCGCAAGGCGAACCGACCGGTGCCATCCAGGGTGTGCTCAACATGCTGCGCCGTCTGAAGGCCGACTTCCCGGCGGATTATAGCGCCTGCGTGTTCGACGCGAAGGGCAAGACGTTCCGCGACGACTGGTTTCCCGAATACAAAGCCAACCGCCCATCCATGCCGGACGATCTGCGTGCACAGGTCGAACCGCTGCACGAAGTGGTGGCAGCGGCAGGCTGGAACATCCTGATGGTGGACGGTGTGGAAGCCGACGACGTGATCGGCACGCTGGCCAGACAGGCCTCGCAACACGGCGACCGCTGTGTCATCTCCACTGGCGACAAGGACCTCACGCAACTGGTCGACGACAAGGTGTTGTGGGTCAACACCATGAGCGAAGAGCGGCTGGATATCGCAGGCGTCACCGCCAAGTTTGGCGTGCCGCCCGAACGCATCATCGATTACCTCGCCTTGGTCGGCGATACGGTGGACAACGTGCCCGGCGTCGCCAAGTGCGGCCCCAAGACCGCCGTCAAATGGCTCACCGAATACGGCACGCTGGACAACCTCATCGCCCATGCCGATGAAGTGAAAGGCGCCGTCGGCAACAACCTGCGCGAAGCGCTGGACTGGCTGCCCATGGGCAAGCAACTGGTCACCGTGAAATGTGATGTCGAACTGCCCAAACGTTTCGATGAACTGGTCGCGCCCGCAGTCGACACCGAGAAACTGAAAGCCCTCTACGAACGTTTCGGCTTCCGCACCCTGATGCGCGAACTCACCGGCGAAGCACCTGCGCCCAAGCCGCGTGCCGCAAGTGCCACTGCACAGCGCGACTTCACGCAACCTGAAGCGCCGCAAGACCTGTTCCAGAACGACACCTCCAACTACGAAGCCATCCTCACGGAAGCCCAGCTCGAAGCACTGCTGAGCAAACTGATGGCTGCAGACTTGGTGAGTCTGGACACCGAAACCACCGGCCTCGACCCCTTGGTCGCGCAACTGGTCGGCATCTCTGTTTCCATCGCGCCGCACGCGGCCGCCTACATCCCGCTGGCGCATCACTACCCCGGCGCGCCGGAGCAGATCGGTTTCGACCGCGCTCTGGAAATCCTCAAGCCCTGGCTGGAAAGCAACGCACACAAAAAGCTCGGCCAGAACCTCAAGTACGACCAGCACATCTTCGCCAATCACGGCATCAGTCTGCGCGGCATCGCCGAAGACACGCTATTGCAATCCTACGTGCTGGAATCGCACAAACCGCATGAGATGGGCAACCTCGCGCTGCGCCACCTCGGCATGAGCACCATCAGCTACACCGACGTGGTGGGCAAGGGTGCGAAGCAGATCGGCTTCGACCAGGTCGATGTTGAAGCCGCGACCAAATACGCGGCGGAAGACGCCGACATCACCCTGCAACTGCACAACACCCTGTCGCCGCAACTGCAAGGCCGACTGGTCGAGGTGTATCGCGACATCGAGATGCCGGTGCGTGAAGTGCTGTTCAAGATGGAGCGCAACGGCGTGCTCGTCGACAGCAGCAAACTCGCGCGCCAGAGCCACGAGCTCGGCCTGCGCATCAACGAGATCGAACAACAGGCCTACGAACTGGCCGGGCAACCGTTCAACCTCGCATCACCCAAGCAACTGGGCGAGATACTGTTCAGCAAGCTCGGCATGCCCGTGAAGAAAAAGACCGCCACCGGCGCGCCTTCCACCGACGAAGAGGTGTTGCAGGAACTCGCGCTCGACTACCCGCTGCCCAAGCTGCTGCTCGAACATCGCGGCATGGCGAAACTCAAATCCACCTACACCGACAAACTGCCGCAGATGGTGAACGCCAAGACCGGCCGCGTGCACACCAGCTACTCGCAAGCGGTCGCGGTGACCGGACGCCTCGCCTCCAGCGATCCCAACCTGCAGAACATCCCCGTACGCACCCCCGAAGGCCGCCGCATCCGCGAAGCCTTCATCGCGCCACCGGGTAGTCGCATCATCTCCGCCGACTATTCGCAGATCGAACTGCGCATCATGGCGCACCTGTCCGGTGACGAGGGTTTGCTCAAAGCCTTCGCCGCCGGCGAAGACATCCACCGCGCCACCGCCGCCGAAGTGTTCAGCGTGGCGCTGGATGCCGTCAGCAGCGAACAGCGCCGCTACGCCAAGGTCATCAACTTCGGCCTCATCTACGGCATGTCCGCCTTCGGCCTGGCCAGCCAGCTCGGCATCGAGAACAGCGCCGCCAAGCAATACATCGACCTCTACTTCGCGCGCTATCCCGGTGTGAAGCACTACATGGACGACACGCGTGAGCAGGCCAAGGCACAAGGTTTCGTCGAGACCTGGTTCGGGCGTCGTTTGTGGTTGCCGGAGATCAATGGCGCGAACGGTATGCGTCGTCAGGCGGCGGAGCGTGCGGCGATCAATGCGCCTATGCAGGGGACGGCGGCTGACCTCATCAAGTTGGCGATGATCGCGGTGCAGGGGTGGTTGGAGAAAGAGAATTTGCAGACCAAGCTCATCATGCAGGTGCATGATGAATTGGTGTTGGAAGTGCCGGAGGGGGAGTTATCTCTGGTGAAGGAGAAGGTCAGGGAGTTGATGTGTGATGTCGCTGAGCTCAAGGTGCCGCTGGAAGTGGGGATGGGTGAGGGGATGAATTGGGATGAGGCGCATTAGTTGGCTTGCATTTGTAGATAGTTACTACAGGTCTACTAATCGCGTAGTAGCATTCAGCAAATGAGGACATAAGGTGTCGTATATGTTTATCTTTGCCAGTGTGGTTGCAGTCATCTGTTTGGTAATGTCGATCACAACTATTTTTATGAGGAATCGTTTAAAGCCACACTTAAAAGGAGTCCTTATGGGAGGCGCTATATTTTCGTTACTTGGGCCGCCAGTTGGAGCTATTGCCTTTATGATTTTTATTGAGCTAGGAATGGTATTTGATACACATTCACATGCGAGTGCTATCGTGTATTTCCAAGCGTTCATTGGCTTTATATTGGTGTCTTATTGGATTGGAAGTGTGCCAGCTTGGATTACTGGTCTTCTTGCCGGGGCTCCTCGATTAAAACTAAATGTACTGACATATTTGTTAATTGGTACTGCTGGTGCAGCCCTTTCATTTACTTATCAAATGCTGATATTGGGGCAAGGATTTACTGAAATACAGTACGAAATAGATGCGGGCAGGTTTGATCAAATTATATTGATAGGCATTCTGCCGGGATTTATTAGTGGAACTGTGCTTGCCGCCATATTTTGCTCGCGCAGGGTGCAATAGCCAAATGGCATTGCGCAGTAAATATTTAACTTCAAAACCGTCGGGTGTTGCCCGACAGCAAGTTACTTTCTTTTGCTTCGCCAAAAGAAAGTAACCAAAGAAAAGGCGCCCCTGGTTTGCCGCCCACTACGTGGGTACCCTGCGTTGCTCGAACGGTCGGGCCTCCTCATAAACTCGCACGATCCGCTGCGCGGCCACGTGCTCAAACATATTCGTCGGACTGCCCCCGCCCGTCCTGCGCTACTCGGCGGCGCTCAAGGGAGGGAAGGTCAAAGGCGGTCTTGTGTGCGCTTTGCGCACGCCTCTTTGTTTTGGTTTGGTGATGCGGGCAACGCCCGCATCACGGGTTGGCTTTGGACTTTGGTTTTCAGGTTTTGAATTTCTATCCCCTGTGCGTCCGCCGAGTAGCGGAGACTGGTCAGGGGAAGTCGGCGAGGACTGTCTGAGCGCGAAGCGCGAGTTCCGCAGCCGCCTGACCAGTCGAGCAACGCAGGGAACCCCGAAGGGGCGGTGCACCGGGGGCGACTTCTTTTGGTTACTTTTCTTGGCAAGACAAGAAAAGTGACTGGCTGTCGGGCCACCCCCGACGGTTTTGTTTTTGAATTACTAGAAAGTCACTTCGCCCTCACCCAAGGCGACCTGCGCAGGAACTTCAATCTGGATTGCACGCTGGAATTGATCATGAAACGGCACATGTGCACATGCAGATCTGCGCCGCATTCACCGGTTCATTCCGCGGCGGCTTTCTCTTCTGCGATCTGTTTGTGTACTTCCGCCATGTCTACCGCGAGTACTTGCTCCAGCAATTGATCCAGAGCCGATGCGGGTAGTGCGCCGGCCTCGGAATAGAGGATGACGTTCTCGCGGAACACCATCAGCGTCGGGATGGAGCGGATATGGAATGAGCCGGCGATGTCTTGCTCGACCTCGGTATTCACCTTGGCGAATACGACGTTGGGGTATTTTCCGGAAGCAGCTTCAAAGACGGGTGCAAAAGATCTGCAGGGTGCGCACCAGGGGGCCCAGAAATCCACGATCACAATGTCGTTGCCGGTAATGACTTTCTCTATGTTGTCTTGCGTCAGGTCGATGTATGCCATGTTGTATCTCCAGAAGTGTTGTGAATGGAAAAAACTCTGCTTGGCTGTGCGCAGTGATACCGACTCCACTGCAATATTCAGTTGTATATAAGCAAAGTCTACTATACCAGGAGATGGATTTATCCCCTCAGGTGTAAGGGGATTGATGCTCAGCTGTGGATCTTCCATATTTGCCCTCGCCCAGGGGGGGGCGCCTCAAGAACTTCAGGCTCGATTTCACACTCGGCTCATGCGTGAAGCAGCGGATGGTGCCGCCATGCAGGGGGCAATATCCAACGGGTGTTGCATCGTATGGAATCAAAGTCAAAATCGTCGGGCAAGCCCAGAGGGTTTGGGTTTTCAGACTTTATATTGGCACACCGTAGCCCCTAAATACCCACAACTCCGTATTGAATATCCCGCCCATCCGCCGCACGATACCCCTGTATCAAGAGGCGTCCGGAAGCGCCGGGTGGGAGGCTATATTTTCATCACGTGCTGCACCGGTCGCGATGCGCTTTGTGCTGTGAATCATGCGAGGAGGTGTGGCATGTCCTACGACTTGATTGAGAATCTGCTGTGGCGCGATCTGGCGATCTTCCTGTTTCTGGGGGCGGTGCTGGGGGGCGCGGTGGGGTTGCTGCTGATATTCCGGCCGCAGCTTTTCTGGGCCATCAATCGGGTGGCGAACAGGTGGTTGACCTTGCGGGTGGCGGAGCGTCCGCTCGACCGTTACATCAGCGTCGAGCATTGGTTCTATCGCTTGCATCGTCCGTTCGGGCTGTTCTTTACGATAGGTGCGGCTTACGTCATGGTGTTCTTCGCCATGGCCTACGACAAGGCGGCTGCCATGCAGGCGCTTACGCCTTATGTGCCGGCGGTGTTGATGGACTTCATGCTGGATGCACTGGTGATCCTGTTGCTGATCGGGGCCGCGCTTGCCTTGTTCGTGGGGCTGATGCTGTGGCTGCGGCCCAACCAGTTGCGCAGTATCGATGCGGTCGCCAATCGCTGGCTGTCATCGCGACGCGCTACCAAGGTGTTCGATGTGCCGCATAACCAGATCGACCGTTATGTTGCGCATCATGCGCGCGTGTCGGGCTGGGTGATGCTGGCGGGTAGCGGTTATCTGTTCGTATCCATATTGCTGATACTGGGCTAGCCCGTTCCGGGCGGCGCTGTGCTAGCGGCGCAGCGTGCGCAAATACAGTTCTTCCACTTTCGCTCTGGCCCAAGGCGTTCTGCGCAGGAACTTCAGGCTGGATTTCACGCTCGGGTCGTGCGTGAAGCAGCGTATGGGTACGGCTTCGCCCATGGCTTGCCAGCCCATGCTTTCGGAAAGCCGGGTGACAATCATCTCCAGGGTGATGCCTTCCAGTGGCGGGCGCTTGGTGTCGGAAGGGTTCATGGCCGGATTTTACAGGGGAACGGCGTGAGCCAGCGTTTACAATGCGCGCCTTGTTCCCACGATGTCCTTTTCATGACCGAAGCTGTCCGCCTTGCCAAACGTGTTGCCGAACTGGCTGCCTGCTCGCGCCGCGAGGCAGAGTTGTATATCGCGGGCGGCTGGGTGAAGGTGGATGGGCAGGTGGTGGAGTTGCCGCAGTTCATGGTGGCCGGGCAACAGGTGGAGATCGATCCGCAGGCGAAGGCAGAGCCGGTGGCGCCGGTGACCCTGTTGTTGCATCAGCCTGCCGGGGTGGATGCTGCATCGTTGCTGCGTGCCGATACCCGTGCAGCCGAGGACCATGCCCATATCCGTGTATTGCAGCAGCATTTCGTGAAGCTGACACCGTGCCTGCCGCTGGAGCCGGATGCGGGCGGTCTGGCGGTGTTCACGCAGGACTTCCGTATATCGCGCAAACTGGTGGAGGGCGCGGCGACGGTGGAGCAGGAGTATGTGGCGGAGGTGGCGGGCGAGTTGACCGATGAGGGGCTGAAGCTGCTGAATCACGGGCTCACTTTCAACGGCCAGCCTTTGGCGCCCGCCAAGGTCAGCCGGCAGAACGAGACGCGGCTGCGTTTTGCCTTGAAGGGCGTGCGGCCGGGGCAGATCGCGTTCATGTGCGACAGCGTCGGTTTGCAGTTGCTGAGTTTGCGCCGCCTGCGCATCGGCCGTTTGTCCATGGGCAAGTTGCCTGCTGGGCAGTGGCGCTATCTGGCACCGTATGAAAAGTTCTAAGGCCGGGCTGGATCTGGATGCGTTCTGCCAGTGGGATGGCGATACGCTGGTGCTGAACATACTCGGCCGGCCGCGTGCGAACCGCACGCGCATCGGCAAGGTGATCGGCAAACAATTGGAGATACATGTCGCGGAGAACCCGGTGCGCGGGCGCGCGACGGCGCATCTGGTGCGTTACCTCGCGGGCAGGTTCGATGTGTCCGAGGGAGCGATCACGGTAGTGTTCGGTGTGTACAACGTGAACAAGCAGGTACGGATCAAGGCGCCGAAGCAATTACCTGCAGCGATCGCAAAGCGGCTGGACGCCGCTTCGAAGTGAATCAGCCGAAGAACTTCTTCAGTGCGTTGCCCAGCCAGCCGCCGGAGGTGTCGGATTTCTTGATCTCGACGCCGAGCGAATTCACGATAGCCTCGACGTAGTCGGCATCGTCGCCCTTGATGTGGTTGACCAGCCAGATTTTCAGCATGGAAAGCAGTTCCGGCGCAACGTTCTCGCCGGTAGCGGCACGCTTCTGGAATTCCGCGACGCGCTTGGTGAAGATCTCGTGCACGCGCTTGTGCGCCTTGTAGAAGGGGTAGTTGGCCTTCTCCTGCAATTCTTCCTCGAAACTGAAATGGGACAGGGTGTAATCGACCAGTTCGCCCAGCACGTGATTGATCACGGCAGGGTCGCCACCCTCGTTGGCGGCGTTCAATTCGTTGATCAGGTCGACGATGCGTCGATGCTGTTTATCGATGACTTCGATCCCTGTGTCCAGCTCATTGGACCAATGCAGGTATGCCATAATCCCTCCCGTGCGATGTGTCGGACGTGTAGTTTTTTTAACTGCGGGCCGCATTCTTTACTAGCCCTACTACTGAGTCAACCAAAATGAGCCCGACCTTTTTCATCGGGTATGCCTGATGCCTGCACTGCTCCAATCAGCGAATCGCTCTTTGCTACGCCGCTATCTGCTGGCGGGTTACGTGCTGATGATCGTGTATGCCAGCCTGTCTCCGTTCGCGGGCTGGCAGGCCTCAGGGGTTACCTTTGTGGAAGTACTTGCTTCGCCGCTGAGCCAGGCCTACACGGCGTTCGATGCGGTCGCCAACTGGTTGGCCTACCTGCCGCTGGGCATGTTGCTGGCGCTCAATCTGATCATCCGCTTCAAGGCTGTGCACAGTGTGCTGCTGGCGACATTGGCTGCGCTGGTATTGTCGATGGTGATGGAATATCTGCAGATGTACCTGCCGATGCGTGCCGCAGCCAGCGTGGATGTGCTGACCAACAGCGTGGGCGCGTTGTGCGGGGCGGTGCTGGCGGTGCTGGTCGCGCCGCAACCCTGGTTCGCGCGGGCCACGCAGTGGCGCATCGAACTGTTCGAACGCGGCGACGGGGTGGATTTCGGTCTGGCGCTGGTGATGCTGTGGATGTTTGCGCAGATCAATCCTTCGCTGCCCATGCTGGGCAATGTGTTCCTCACCGAAGAGGCCGGCAGCATCGCCGCATTTGCCCCGTCGCAGTTCAGCCTGTGGGCGAGTGCGGCGGTGGCCTGCAACCTGCTGCTGATCGGCTTGCTGTTGCAGACCCTGTTCCGCATCCGCCGTCATGTGGCGGCGGCCTTGCTGCTGATGCTGAGCGTGGTGGCGCTGGGCAAATTCATCTCGGCGGCGGTGCTGCTCAGATCCTGGGCATTGATGCTGTGGCTGAACGGCGAAGCGGTGCTGGGCTTGCTGGCCGGACTGGCGCTGACCGGCGCCAGCTTCTGGTTGCCGCGTGCGGCGTTGTCGTGGGCGGCGTTGGCGACGAGCGTCGCTTATCTGGCACTGGCCGCGGGGGTATTGGACAGTGCGGCACCTGCCGCCGCCATGCGCTTGTATCATTGGCACTATGGTCATCTGCGCAACTTCAACTGGATGTCGCAGATCGCTTCGGCAGTGTTCCCCCTGTTGCTGATGATCTATCTGGTCTGGGCGCGTCGCCGCATCATGAATGCAAAGGAGAAAGATTAATGACGCAGTATTTCGACAAGCATGTGTTCTTCTGTACCAACCAGCGCGAGGACGGCAGCGACTGCTGCAATAATTACGGTGCACAGAAAGCACGCGATTATGTGAAGGACAAGGTCAAGGCGCTGGGCATCTCGGACCGGCACAACAAGATCCGCATCAATTCGGCAGGATGTCTGGACCGCTGCGACGACGGCCCGGTGCTGGTGATCTATCCCGAGGGCACCTGGTACACCTTCGTCGACGAGAGCGATCTGGACGAGATCATCGAAGAGCATCTGAAGCACGGCCGTGTGGTGGAGCGTCTGAAGATCTGATGGCCGTCACGCTGAAGAATTTCGATCTGCAAGGCCCGGCCGGCCGGCTGGAGGGCGTGGTGCATCTGCCGGACGGCGCATTGCGCGCCATCGCGGTGGTGGCCCATCCCCTGCCCACCATGGGCGGCACCATGGACAACAAGGTGGCGGTGACGCTGGCCAAGACCTTCGCCGACATGGGTTGCGCAGCATTCCGTTTCAACTTCCGCGGCGTCGGCGCCAGTGAAGGCGAATTCACCGGCGGCGACGGCGAGACGGAAGACCTGGTCGCGGTGGTGCATTACGCGCAAGAGCAATTCGGCAGCGAACTGCCGCTGGTGTTGTCGGGATTCTCGTTCGGCGGCTATGTCGCGGCGCGCGGCGCGCAACAATTGCAGCCGCAGCATCTGATACTGGCCGCACCGGCGGTTGGGCGTTTCGCGATGCCGGTAGTGTCGCCGGACACTTTGGTGGTGCATGGCGAACATGACGATGTAGTACCGCTGGCCGATGCGCTGCAATGGGCGCGCCCGCAGCATCTGCCCATCGTGGTGCTGCCGGCGGCAGAACATTTCTTTCACGGACGCCTGACACAATTGCGCGATATCGTGAAGAAACATTTCAATGGAGTTGAGTTGTGAACCCAGTCATACAAGCCAAAGGCTTGCAAAAATCCTACGCCGGACATCGCGTGGTGGACGGTCTCGATCTGTCCATTCGCAAAGGCGAATGCTTCGGTCTGCTCGGCCCCAACGGCGCGGGCAAGACCACCACGCTGCGCCTGCTGCTGGGGTTGATCGCGCCCGACGGTGGTACAGCGACGCTACTCGACCTGCCGGTGCCGCAAGCCGCGCGCGAGGCGCGCATCAAGGTGGGCGTGGTGCCGCAGATGGACAACCTCGATCCCGATTTCACGGTGGCGGAGAACCTGCTGGTGTACGGTCGCTACTTCGGCATGTACGACAGCGAGATCGTGGCGCGCATCCCCGACCTGCTGGAATTCGCCAGCCTCACCAACAAGAAGGACGCCAAGGT
>JAQUAD010000062.1 GCA_028687425.1 Sideroxydans sp. | reverse complement strand
TACAGCGCGCGATCGACCTGCTGCAGCATGGCATCCGGCGTCTGCGGCGTGCGCGGCAGATGGGCGCCGATACTCACTGTGAACGAGAATCTGTGTTGCCCGCTATCGATCTGCAGCGCCTCGATAGGGGTGCGGATTCGTTCTGCGATCGTGAGCAGGTCGGCGTGCTCGCAATCGGGCAGCAAGATGAGGAATTCCTCGCCTCCCCAGCGCGCGGCATGATCGTAGGCGCGCATCACGCCACCCAGCACCTTGGCAGCGGCACACAATGCCAGGTCGCCGGCGGCGTGCCCGTAGCGGTCGTTCACTTCCTTGAAATGATCCAGATCCAGCAACAGCAGGCCCAGCGTACCGTCCTGCCTGGCCTGGCGCGACATTTCCTGTTCGAAGCGCGCCATCATGCCGCGCCGGTTGAGCAGTCCGGTCAGGGGATCCACTTCGCTCAAACGCTGCAAGGCATCGGTACGTTCCAGCACCTTGCGCTCCAGCTCATGGTTGGTGTTGCGCACTTTTTCCACCATCGTGCGGAATGCGCGCGCAAGCGCCTCGACCTCGCCCTTGCCGACCACCGGCGGTTCCAGCTTGTCGTCGCCGTTCTCGATCTCCTGCATGGCTTTATGCAAGTGCCGGATCGGCGTCAATGCCCAGCGATTCAGCAGCCAGCCGAACAGGGTCAGCGCGATCAGGAAGAGCATCACGAACAGCAACGGCACCCAGTCGTATTCATGCAGCATGGTCAGGCTCTGCTCGTCCATCAGGGTCAGGTCGTACCACCCCAGCTCGGGCAGCCATGCCATACCCAGCAGGTGCCGCCCGCCCTGATAGTTCACCCACAGCGTGGCGATCTCGCCGGCGGGTTTGCCCAGCAAGGCATTGGCTGCGCGCTGTATCGCGGCCACATCCGTCGAGCTGGTGAACAATCTGTCGATACGGATGCGTTGATCGACCTCTTTGGTGAGGCTGGCGAAATCGATCATCTCGGGATCGGTGGAAAGCTGGATGGCCAGGCTCTTGTCGACGAAGAAATTGTCCACCCCCGGCTGGCGGATATCCACGCTCTCCTTGATGAACTCGCTCAGATCGATACCGGTGCCGACCACCCCCAGCACCTTGCCTTGCCGCCTCAGCAGGACATTGATCCACACCTTGACCACATCCAGGTGCGCATCCGGATCGACGTTGACCTGATAGTCCACGCCGTCTTCCAGCGTGGCATAGAACCACTGGTCGTTGCGGTTCGAGGGCGACAGGGTGTAACGCAACTGCTTGCCGGCGTAGCTGTTCCCGGCATCGTTGTAGTAGTAATGGCCGCTACCCTTGAAGGCTGCGAAATAACTGTGATCGCGAAAGCGGAAACGATAGTCTTCCAGCACCTGCAGACCGCGGCGCCTGCCTGCAGGATCCTGCTCGTTAGCGGCCATTTCGATCAGCGCCGGTTCGGCCGCCATGCTGCGGGCCAGCGCGATCTCGCGGATCAACGGCGACAGCGTACGATACTTGTCGAACAGCACCTGGCGCTGGGCAAACTCATGTCCCCATTGCATGTTGATGCGATCCACCACCGCGTCGAAGGTCAGCCAGACTACCACCCCCAGCGTGATGAACACGACTGACCGCAATAGCAGGAATCGGGTCGTCAGCTGCATCGTCATCCCAGGAAGCGCACCGCTTCGGCGGCAGGCAGCGGCGGGCTGAACAGATAGCCCTGGTATTCCTCGCAATGCAGCGACTGGATGAATTCGAGCTGCCCCGGTTGCTCCACGCCTTCCGCGATCACCTTCATGCCCATGGCATGCGCCAGGGCGGCGGTCGCGCTGACGATGCTGCGGTCGTTGGGGTCGGTGGCGATGTCGCGCACGAACGACTGGTCGATCTTCAACGAGGTCATGGGCAACATCTTCAGACGGCTGAGCGATGAATAGCCGGTACCGAAGTCGTCCAGCGCCAGGTTGAAACCGGCCTGATTCAGTTGATTCAGCACACTATGCTGATCGATGCCCGACTCCATCAGCATGCTCTCGGTCAGTTCCAGTTCGATGAAATGTGTCTCCAGCCCGACCTCGCGCACGATGCGCACGATGCGCTCGACCAGATCGCCCTGCTGGAACTGGGCCACAGACAGATTGACCGCCACCGGCACGATGTCATGGCCCTGCGATTGCCACAAGCGTTGTTGCAGCACAGCCTGGCGCAGCACCCAGTCGCCGATCTCGTTGATCAGACCGCTCTGCTCGGCCACCGGAATGAACACCGCCGGCGAGATGAAACCGAACTCGGGATGCCGCCAGCGCAGCAGGGCTTCCATCCCCACCACGGCATTATCGACGCATGCCACCTTGGGCTGGAAGTACAACATGAGCTGTTGCTGATCGATGGCATTGCGCAGATCACTCTCCAGCCGCAGCCGCTCCACCGCCTTGCGGTTCATCTGTTCTTCGTAGAAGGCGAAACGATTGCGTCCGCTGTCCTTGGCGCGATACATGGCCAGGTCGGCATTGCGCATCAATTGCACCTGGGTGTTGCCGTCGTCCGGACACATGCTGATGCCGATGCTGGGCGTCACATGCAGCAGATGGCCGTTGATCTCGAAGCTTTTGGAACATGCGGAGATCATCTTGTCGGCCACGAAGCTCGCCTCGGTCTCGCTGCCGATGTCGGTGACCAGCGCGATGAACTCGTCGCCGCCCTGGCGCGCCAGCGTGTCGGTGCGGCGCAGGCAGGCCTTTAGCCGCTCCGAAACCTGCTTCAGCAACTCGTCGCCAATATCGTGGCCGAGCGAATCGTTGATGTGCTTGAAATGGTCAAGGTCGATGAACAGCATCGCCAGCTTGCCGCCGTGACGCTCCGCATGCGCTACCGCCTGTTCGACACGATCCGCCAGCAGGTTGCGGTTGGGCAGGCCGGACAGGGAATCGTAATTGGCCAGGCGCGTGATGCGTTCTTCTTCCTGCTTGCGTTCGGTGATGTCGATGAACACCCCGATGTAGTTGGTGATCTCGCCCTGTTCGTCGCGCACGGTACTGATCGTCAGGAACTCCGGGAAAATATCCCCGCTCTTGCGCTTGTTCCAGATCTCGCCGCGCCAGCTGTTGTTTTCCAGCAGTTCGCGCCACATCGCGCGATAGAACTGGATCACCTGCCGCCCGGATGCCATGAAACGCGGGTTCTGCCCGATGACCTCATCGGCTGCGTAACCGGTGATCTCGGAGAAGGCGCGGTTGACCATCACGATGCGATTATCGGCATCGGTGACGATGATGGCCTCGCTGTTCTGTTCGAATACTTTGGCCGCCAGTTTCAAGCCGGCTTCGGCTTCCCGCCGTTGCTTGATCTCGCGCGTCAGGTTCACCACCATGCCATGGATGGCCTGGCTCAGATGGCCCACTTCATTCTCGCTGCGATGCGGCGGTGCGTCGTAGCTCAGGTCGCCGGCCGCGACCTTCTCGGCTTCCAGGCTGATGTTGCGGATCGGCCTGGCGATGCGTCCCGCCATCAGCCAGGTCAACCATGCGAAGAACAGGCCGACCAGTGCGCCCACTTCCAGAATGTGTCCTTGCAGGGCACGTGCAGGCGCAAAGGCGGTCGTGATGTCTTCCCGCACCACCGCCGTCCAGCCGAATCCCTTGTAGTCGCGGTAGCCCGACGATACGGCATGGCCGACCAGATAGGTATGGCCATTGCTGAAGCGCTCGATGTGATAGCCATGCGTGGCGCCGGTGCGGATATGCCGCATGGTCGCGGGCGCCAGTGCGGCGAAATCCGCCCAGGCCGCTTCAGGGCCCGACAGTACTTTGCCGTCGTTGCTCAACAGAAAGATGTCCTGTCCCGGCGTGCGCTTGCTGTCCAGCGCTTCCGATGCCCAAGTCCAGTAGATGTGTCCGCACAGCACGCCCAGCAGATTGTTCTTGTGATCGAACACGGGCGAGGCGACATCGACCAGATAGAAGGTCTCGCCGCTGGGGTTCGGCAACAGCTTGGCCAGCAGCATGGCATCGTGCACATCGCCGATGTAATCGCCCTTGCGGCCCTCGATACACCACGGTCGCTTGGACAGGTTCTTGCCTTCCAGATAACCGCCGGTGCCGACCAGGCCGATGGCGTCCGGCCCGCAGAAACCGATCCAGGCGTAGGCATCGAAGTTCTTCTGCAAGCGCTCCATCAGTTCGCGCTTGCGCGGCACGGCGACCCTGGGATCGCGCATCTCATCGAGCATGGCGGCATTGCGGATCTCGCGACTGCGTTCGTACATGCCGCGGTCAAGCACATCCAGGGCAGTCTGGGCGCGCCGCACGAAGGCATCGCCCAAACTCTGCTCGATCTGGCGCTTGCTGGTTTCGGAAGCGTAAAAACTCAGTGCGGTCGAGAGCAGCAGTACGATCACGCCGCTGGCCAGACTGATCTCGGCACGCAAACTACGGCGAGGATCCATTGCCCTTAATACAGAACTCATACCCCTCCTTACACGTACTTTCTTCTATTTATCGCCATAGTAATGACTTGGTGAGGGTTTTGCGAGGGAAATGCCATCCACACAGGGCGCAGGGGCAATACGATCCGGGCAGATGACTACCGGCCGGGCGATTCAGCATTCATGCCGTTGGCTTTTGCAGCGCTCAGCGCTACGCCGCGCAATTTCATGCGCGCTTACGATGTCTGCCCTTTCAGTGCGGCCTCGAATTCCTCCCGGGGCTGCGGCCTGCCGAACAGATAGCCCTGAAAGTGATGACAACCGCGCAGATCCAGGAATTCACGCTGCTCCTCCGTCTCGACACCTTCCGCGATGACCTCCAGCCCGAGCACTTCGGTCATGGCGATGATGGTCTGCACGATGGCGGCATCATTGGGGTCGTTCACAATGTCGCGCACAAAACTCTGGTCGATCTTGAGCTGGTCCAGCGGCAATTGCTTGAGGTATTGCAAGGAGGAATAGCCGGTACCGAAATCGTCCATCGAGAAACTGACGCCGAGCAGTTTGAGCTCGCTCATCTTGGCGATGGTGTCCTGCACGTTCACCAGCACCGTGCTTTCGGTCAGTTCCAGTTTCAGATGAGCAGCCTTGACGCCGTTCGACTGCAGCGCCCGTTGCACGGAGGAAACGAAATCCGGCTGGCGGAACTGGCGCGCACTGACATTGATGGACAATACCAGCTCGCGGGTAGCGTGATGGGCCTGCCAGGTCTTGAGATAGGCACACGCGGTATCCAGCACCCATTTGCCGATGGGCACGATCAAGCCGTTCTCTTCCGCCAGCGGGATGAACTGCAGCGGCGGCACCAGCCCCTTCTCCGGATGCTGCCAGCGCACCAGCGCCTCGGCACCGATCACCCTGCCGGTGCTGTCCACCTGACATTGCAGATACAGCCGCAACTCCTTGTTGTCTACGGCATGCATCAATTCCTCGCCCAGCTTCTGGCGGTGTTCAAGCTCGGCCTGCAAGGCCGGATCATAGAAGCGGATCGCGTCGCGTCCGGCCGCCTTGGCCTGGTACATCGCGGTATCGGTATATTTCAGCAAGTCGTCCACTTCGACCTCGTGATCGAGGAAGGTCACGATACCGATGCTGCTGGAGATGCGCGTCGTAAACCCGGTCAATTCGAACGGCTCGTGCAGCATGGCGCGCAGCTTCTCGGCGATGTTCTCGGCCAGGGTGGCAGCTTCTGCAGTCTTGTCGCTCAGGCTTTCCAGGATGACCACGAATTCGTCGCCGCCCAGTCGCGCCACCGTATCGCCGTCGCGCACCCCGGTTTGCAGGCGTCGTGCGACTTCCTGCAGCAATTCATCGCCCGTGGCATGCCCCCGGGAATCATTGATGACCTTGAAGTCGTCCAGGTCGAGCATGCACAAGGCCCCATAGCGCTTGTTGCGCGTGCTGGACGCCAATGCCTGCCGCAGGCGATCGTGCATCAAACGCCGGTTGGGCAGCCCGGTCAGCGTGTCATAGAAGGCCAGTTGATGGATCTGCGACTCTGCCTCTTTGCGATCGGTGATGTCTTCGTACATGCCCAGCACGCCGATGACCTCATGGCTATCGTTGCGCAACGGCACTTTGGAGGTGCGCAACCAGATCGTCCTGCCGTCCGGGGCTGTCTGCGGTTCATCGAAATTCAAACGCGACTTGCCGGAATCCATCACCTTGTTGTCATCTTCCCGGTACAGCTCCGCTTGCTCGCGCCAGCCCATGGAAAAATCGTCGCGGCCGATCAATTCCTCGGGCGTGCGCTTGCCGGCATCGTGCGCAAAGATGGCGTTGCATCCCAGGTATCTCAGCTGCCGGTCCTTCCAGAAGATGCGCATCGGTGCGGTCTCCAGCACCAGCCGCAGCATCTCGTTGGCATCGTGCAACATCTGCTCATTCTTCTTCTGCTCCGTCAGGTCGATGAAGAAGGCCAGCGTACGCGCGCCCGCGTCCGTTTCAATTCTTCTTGCAGACACCAGCAAGGGAAATTCCGAACCGTCCTTGCGTAGCCCCCTGGTCTCATAGGTACTCGCCACCTGCCCGCCTTGCATGCGCCGTTGCATCCTTTCTCCGACATCCGCGCGGGATGACGGCGCAATCGCTTCCAGCAAATCGCGGCCCTGCAACTCGCCGATATTCGCATAGCCGAACATCTCCAGCCATACCGTGTTGGCGTCGAGTATCAGACCATCGCTGGAGAAGCCTACGCCGATAGGGCTCAGCTCGACCAATGAGCGGAACTCGCTTTCCAGCTGGTGCAGCGAATGCTGAATCTGCTTTTGTTTGGCTTCGGACGCCGCGATCAATGCATCGTTGTTCTTGCACAGCAGGATCGCCCTCGACAACTGCGCCAGGATCGGCTTCAGGATCAGCGGCAGTTCCAGCTGCGTATCGGGCCGCTCGATCGCCAGCAGCACCAGCAGGGAATTTCCCTCCAGCGGCAAGCGCAGGAACGAGCGGTATGGCGTATTCACGCCGAGCAACGGCGCCGAAAGCGCACGTTCCGCAGATTGGGAGGGGCCGCCGCAGATCACTTCGCGCGGCATCTCGACCACCTTGTCCGTCATGGACACCAGATCGAAATCGCCGACCGCCGCTTCGATCTTCAACCCGATCATCCCTTGCGACTGCTCGCAGACAGGAATGTCCAGGCAGACGAATCCGGCGGAATAGGAAGTGTGGTACAGCAGGCGCTGCAGGGTGCGCTGCAGCAGGGCATGCAGCTTGATCTCCGACCCTATCGTGACCGACAGATCGTAAAGGACCGGCAGGATATCGCGCGGCTGCATGAACCTGTCTACCAACGCGCGGCGACCAGTGTGGCGTTATGGAACAGCGGATAACCGTGCAATGTGGAGCCGCCGATCTCGCCCAGCGACAACGCGCCGGCAATATGGGCCGGCATGGTACGCGCACCGAACTCCTGCAGCTCTGCCGTGGCCAGCTCCAGTCCCAGATGCATGCGGCGGCCCGCACAATAGAACAGCAGCAGATCGTCGCTCGGTTTGCCGCCCATCGCCTGCAGGCCGTTCATCAACACGCGCAGGGTCTCGTGCGTGTCGACCTCGGGACGTTCCAGCAAGGTCAGCACGGAATTGGCCGGCACTTCGCCGACGCAGAACAGCGAGCCATCGTCGTTCAGCACGACCGGGATGCGCACCACCACATGATGGTTGGCGCGCACGATGCCGAACGGGAAATGCACGGCATGCTCGTAGAAGTTGTCCTTGTCGATCTCCACCCCGTACTGGTCGCGCACCAGTTCCTGGTAGACCTCGAACGCCGGGCGCCAGTCGATCTGCGAGATGCGGTTGCCTTCGGTGGAGGTGGCGTAAACGGTACGGGCGGGTGCGTGGTAGCCGTGCTCCAGCACCGCCCCTTTGTGATCGGGGATCAGGATGAGCAATACGCCGTTGCCGATCACGCGCTCGCTATCGAACAGGCAGGGCATGGGCTGGAAGGTTTCGCTGCCGGCATTGACCCCCGCATAGTGCACGCGGTTGGCAAGATTCAGATAGAACTCGTCCAGGATAGAACCGATATTGGGCTGCATGGCATCGAACAGCATGAACAAGGTCGCCTCTTCGGTTCCGTTCAGGTGTTTGACCAGCGTGCCGCTTGCTTCGCGGATACGCTCGGCCACCGCGTCCGGTTCGACCGGCAGCGCGTCAAGCAGCAAATAGTGCGGCATCTGCGCAAAACACATCAACCAGACACCGGCCGTGCGGAACTGCCCGCCCTCGAGCAGCGCCGGGAAGATGGCACCGACCAGCGGCAGGGATCTGTTCCTGCACGCAGCCTGCAGAATGGGCAGTGTTTCCTTTTCGGCTTCCGGCAACAAGGCGCAGATACCCAGCCGCGGATGGGCGGCTTGCCAACGGGCCAGGATGGCATCGATCCCCTGGGCATCCACCCGCTGCAAATACTCGAATGCGCCTGACTGTTTCATATCTCCCCCTGTTTCTGCTTATGGTACCCGCTACTGCATCAATCCCGCTTCGAATTCCTCCAGCGGCACCGGCCTGCCGAACAGATAGCCCTGGAAACTGTGGCAACCGCGCAGTTCCAGGAATTCCTGCTGCTCCTGCGACTCCACCCCTTCGGCGATCACATTCAGGCCGAGCGCTTCGGTCATGGCGATGATGGTCTGCACGATGGCCGCATCGTTGGGGTCGCTGGCGATGTCGCGCACGAAGCTCTGGTCGATCTTGATCTGGTCCAGCGGCAGCCGTTTGAGATACTGCAACGAGGAATAGCCGGTGCCGAAATCGTCCATGGAGAAGCTGATACCCAGCAGCTTCAGCTCGCGCATCTTGGCGATGGTGTCTTCCACGTCCAGCAGCACGGTACTTTCGGTGAGCTCAAGCTTGAGCAGCGAGGGACGCACGCCGGTCTCCAGCAGCACACGGCGCACCTGGTCGACGAATTCGGTCTTGCGGAACTGTCTGGCACTGACGTTCACCGCCAGCGTGAGATGACGTGTCTGCGCATGCTGCTGCCAGATCTTGAGTTGCAGACAGGCGCTGCGCAAGGCCCACATCCCCATCGCCACGATCTGCCCGGTTTCCTCCGCCAACGGGATGAACTGGGCGGGCGACACCAGCCCGCGTTGCGGATGCATCCAGCGCATCAGCACTTCCGCCCCCAGCGGTCGGCGCATGCCATCCACCTGCACCTGATAGTAAAGACGGAACTGGCTTTCCTTCAAGGCGGTGTCGAGCTCGCTTTCCAGTTCGAGGCGGTTGTCGATGGCGGCCTGCATCGCCGGATCGTAGAAACGGATGGTGTTGCGCCCCGCCTGCTTGGATTGGTACATGGCAATATCGGCGTACTTGAGCAGGTTCTCTATCGCTTCCAGATGCCCGCGATAGAGCACCACACCGATACTGGGCGAACTGAAATGCCGGTTGCCTTCCAGCAGGTAGGGCTCGTTCAATGCGTCGCGGATTTTTTCCGCCACGGCCTCGGCCTGCGGCGCCGCCTCGGAGGAATTGATGCTCAACTCTTCCAGCACCACCACGAACTCGTCACCGCCCAGACGGGCCACCGTATCGCCTTCGCGCACGGCCAGGCGCAGGCGGCGGGCCACTTCGCACAGCAGCTGGTCGCCGACATCGTGTCCCTTGCTGTCGTTGACCTTCTTGAAGTCGTCCAGGTCGAGCAGCATCAATGCGCCGTAACGACCGCTGCGCGCACTGACCGACAATGCCTGCAAGGCGCGGTCCAGCAGCAAGCGGCGGTTGGGCAGCTGCGTCAGGGAATCGTAGAAAGCGAGTTGGTGAATATCGCGCTCGGATTGCTTGCGCTCGGTGATGTCGAGGATGACGCCGATGATACCCACCGGCACGCCGCCGCTGTCGTTCAGCCGCGCCTTGTGGAAGATCACGTCATGCAAGGTGCCGTCGGCATGCTTCACATTGCTTTCGTACACCTGCACGCTCTCTGCCGAGCCCAGCAGGTCCAGATCGTGATCGCGGTAGTCGGCCGATAGCGGCTGGGGCGCGATCTCGAACACCGTCTTGCCGATGATGTCCATTTTCGGTTTCCCGAGGAACTCGGCAAACGCGGTGTTGCAGCCGGTATAACGCCCCTGCGTATCCTTGTGGAACACGGGTACCGGCATGGTCTGCAACAGCGAATCGTTGAAGGAGACGCTCTCCTGCAGCGCGGCTTCGCTCTTCTTGCGTTCGCTGATATCGAGGAAGGTCACCACGGCACCTATCGCGCGCCCGCGCTTGTGCATGGGTTGCGACCAGTATTCCACCGCCACCGCCGTACCGTCCTTGCGCCAGAACACTTCCTCGGCGGAATGGGTCGCTTCATCGCGGATATAGGCCTGATAGGCATGGCATGCGCTTGCCGGATATGGGCTGCCGTCCGGATAGGCGTAATGGATCATTTCATGCAGGCACTTGCCCAGCAATTCCTCTTCGCGCTCATAGCCGAGAATGCGCAGCAGTGCCGCATTGACGAAGGTGCAGCGTCCCTCGGTGTCCACGCCGTACATGCCCTCGGCGATGGAATCCATGAACATCTGCAATTGCTGCTGCGATTCATGCAGCGCGCGCTCGGCGGATTTACGGTCGCGGACATCCCGGCAGGAACCGTATACCCGTCCGTTCGGCAACAGTACGGCGTTCAGTTCCATGGGGATCAGGCTGCCGTCGCGGGCGACCAGCCTGACCTCCATCACCTGACGCGTTTTCTCGCTCACGATGCGTCTACCGCCTTCGCGATAACGTTCGAGCCAATCCTCGGGCACCAGATCGAACACGGACATCGCGTACAGCTCTTCCCGTGTGTAATCGAGCAGGTGCACCACATTGTCGTTGACATAGACGATGTGCTCGTCCTGCTCGGTGATGAACACCGCATCCGGCGCGTTCTGCAGCGTCATGCGCAACCGTTCCTCGCTTTCGCGCAAGGCCGAGATCATCACTTGTGTGTCGCGCGCGCTGCTGTCCAGCAGTTCCCGGTTCTCGTTTTCCAGCTCGGTCAGCTTCAACCCGTTCATGCGTAGCTTGAGGTGCGCGCTTGCGAGCGCCATGAACAAACCGGCAACAACGATAACGGCAATGAAGATCGACAGAACGATCAGCGGGGAATCCCAGATGAATGACACGCTATCCCTTTTGAATGACAGTATTTTCTGTAAAGCATTGCAGGTGCCGCATTTCCAGACGCGATGATACGCGAAGACAGCCTCCCTGACTTGCATCGGCCGCGCATGCAGAACCTTTAACGGAAGCTCCCGAACGCGCATCACGGCATGGCTTGGGTCTATAATCGCCCCCTCGCTCATTTTATGCATTCTGGAGTCTTAAGCCATGTCCCACAATCTGTTCGATTCGCGCCAGTCCTTCAAACTCGCTTCCGGCAAGGAAGCCACGCTGTATTCGCTGCCTGCGCTGGAAAAGGCCGGTATCGGCAACATTTCGCGCCTGCCGGTCTCCATCCGCATCGTGCTGGAATCCGTGCTGCGCAACTGCGACGGCAAGAAGGTGACCGAACAGCACGTGCGCGAACTGGCCAACTGGAAGCCGACCGCCCCGCGCACCGAAGAGATCCCGTTCGTGGTGGCGCGCATCGTGCTGCAGGACTTCACCGGCGTACCGCTGCTGGCCGACCTGGCCGCCATGCGCGACGCCGCCGCCAAGCAGGGCAAGAACCCGAAAGTCATCGAGCCGCTGGTGCCGGTGAACCTGGTGGTCGACCACTCGGTGCAGATCGACAGCTACAACAATCCCGATGCGCTCAAGATCAACATGCAGATGGAATTCGAGCGCAACACCGAGCGCTACCGCTTCATGAAGTGGGGCATGCAGGCCTTCGACACCTTCAAGGTGGTGCCGCCCGGCATCGGCATCGTGCACCAGGTGAACCTGGAGTATCTCGCGCGCGGCG
>JAQUAD010000111.1 GCA_028687425.1 Sideroxydans sp. | reverse complement strand
CTCTAAGCTCTTTGTTTTGAAACAGCTCTATCATGAGTAATCTAAACATATTCTCATTTTTCTTATCAAAGGTAAGAAGCTTATACTGCATTGCAAATTTTTGTAAAAAAGCCTTTCCTTTTAATGCAGACTCTTTTATATCACTGCTCTCATCTGAGAATGGAGTTGTAAATATCTCTTTTGCGACACATAAAAATATCTCCTCTTTGTTTTTAAAATGATTATATAAAGCACTCTCTCTTATTCCCACTTCTGAGGCAATCTTTCGCACACTTGTCGCCTTATATCCATACTCTGAGAAGAGAGTAGCAGAGGCTCTTATAATTTTTTGCTTTGTATTTGATTTCTTTGTAATCGTCGTGTTTTCGGGCATTTTATAACCTTTTCCGCTGTATGAACAACTGTTAATTTTAAAAGTATTATATATGAACAACTGTTAATTTATACTTAGAGTATATGAACAGTTGTTCTTTTTATTATAATACTAAAAGAACAACTGTTCATATCATTAAAAAACATTTTTAAAGCAATTTTTTTGTATTATTTCACAGGTACAGCAGATAGTTACTTGATGATTTCAAGAGGAAAGTCCGAGCTGCTATAAGACAGTGTTCCATTTAACTAATGGCCGTAGCAATACGAGGGAAAGTGCAACAGAGAGTAGACTGCCGCTTTTATAGCGGTAAAGGTGAAAGGGTGGTGTAAGAGACCACCAGTCTCTATAGCGATATAGAGAGCTTGAAAACCCAACATGGCAGCAAGAAACAGATGGTCAGCGTCTTTAAGGGCAAGGCTGCGGCGTTAAACCCGTTGCTGAGCTTATGCTACTGTTTCGCTAGAGTTACTATGTAAATAGTAAAGTAGATTAATGCTATCAAAATAAGGGAACCGCTTTTTGCTTTGCAAAAATGTTTCTTTAGAAAACAAAACTCGGCTTATGCTGTGCCTATTCATTTTCAAAGCCTATTTATAGGGCTTAACTCACTATCTATTTTCTAATTGTAACCGTAGTGTAACAGCCACCATCATTAAACAAAGAAAAACTAGCTCCTAAATTTACATTTTTAGACGCTATAATACTTGCATAATGCTATATAGTTATCTTAGGACTTGACTGTAGTGTAAAGTTGTAGGTGTAAGATAAAAATAATAAACGCTTACTATTTATAAGCACCTTCACGAGTAGTTACATGTAAAACCAAAATAACAAGTTTATCTTCATATTTTTTATAAATAACACGATAAGAACGAAGTTTTAAGCGATAAAGTATCTCTTTCTGACCTTTGAGCTTTTTTATCTTACCAGAGTGCATAAGTGATTTTTCATTAGTAAAAGAAAAACTTTGTGCGAACTCTTCAAGAGAATCAAGTATAAAAGCTTGATTTTGTATATCTATTAATTTTAAATCTTTTTTAGCAGAATTAAAAAATTCAATAATATACAAATTAAAGCCCTAATTCTTTGCGCATTTCTTCCATAGAAATGGTAGGTTCATTATCATTAAGTCTTTTCTCTGCTACTCTAATATCTAAATAATCAAAATACATATCAAGAGCAGAAGAAATGATATGACTTTTCTTTTCATTTAATTCTTTAGCATAACGATTCATATCTTCATTTACTGAAGCAGGTAATGTAATGTTTAGTCTAACTGTATTCATTTGTCACTCCTTATTTATGTGTATGATTATACACCATTTATAGACAACAGGGGGTGGGTTTTTTAGAATAGCTATATGCAAGAAGAGTAGAGTGGTGAATTGTAACCGTATATCAATAGTAAAGTTGTTACAATTAAGTCCTAAACTCCGCAGTATAGGGTTTAGTATTTCGGCTTATGCTGTACCTAAATCACAAATGATACTTTTTAATATCAATGCAAATTTTACATACTTACACCCCTTTACTTACGCAAAATAGATCTAAATATTTTTCAAGAGAATTTACATTATGTTAACCAATGTGGAGAGAATTTTTTACCAGGAATCAAGCACGAGATAGTAAGATGCTGCGCGTTTGGCTTATGGGCCTCCTCTACTACTGCGCATAAAGAGCATTGGACATAAGCACGATTCAAATCAAATTGATACCCGGGGGTACAATATATTTGCCTCCGGGATATTTCTTAACTAGCGTTGCAGCACTTAATGCCAAACAAAAGTGCAATGATTCACTCCCCGTTTAAATAAAAATTACTCTTATTTAAACGGCTTAGTGAACTTAAGATAAAGAAGCGGCAATATAATCAAAGTTAAAAGTGTTGAGCTTATTAAACCGTTAATTACAACTATAGCAAGTGGTTTTTGAATCTCAGATCCAGGACCAGTAGCAAAGAGCAGCGGCAACAAGCCAAGCGCGGCAATCGTGGCTGTCATAAGAACAGGACGGAACCGTTTTGTGGTACCTTCGCGTACAGCATCTATGATTTTATAGCCATTTTTAACTAGATAATTAAAGTAGTTCACTAGTACAACTCCATTAAGTACCGCAATACCAAGAAGCGCAATAAAGCCGACTGATGCCGGTACAGAGATATACTCACCACTAAAATAAAGTCCGGCAAAACCTCCAATAAGAGCTAGCGGAACATTTATCATAACAAGCACGGCTTGTGTAATGGAATTAAATGAGACAAATAGTAGTATAAATATCAAAAAAAGCGCAATTGGAACTATTATCATTAGTTTGCTTGCTGCGCGTTGTTGATTTTCAAACTCTCCGCCATATGTCGCATAGTAGCCAGCCGGCATTTTAATCTCTTTTTCAATTCTCTCTTTTGCCTCTTCAACAAACCCTACCAAATCTCGTCCTTCAACATTACTTTGCACAACTGTTTTACGGTAGCCGTTTTCATGTGTTATCTGTACTGGGCCTGTAGTTTTTTCAAATGTTACAAAATCAGCAAGAGGAACACTTGTACCGTCTGCTAAAACATAATAAAGTT
>JAQUAD010000110.1 GCA_028687425.1 Sideroxydans sp. | reverse complement strand
CATCGCGTTCGAACATCGCGGCAAGCTGATCAAGACCATCGGCGACGAGATCATGTGCTCCTTTCCCGATGCCGAAACTGCGGTCAGCTCGGCCATGGCCATGCAGCAAGCGATCGAAGAGCAACACCCGGGCGGCCAGCAACCCATCTATGTGCGTATCGGCGTGCACTACGGCGCAGTGCTGCTTGAGCGCAACGATGCCTTCGGAGACACGGTCAACCTCGCCGCGCGCATCACCGCCATCACCCGTGCCCGGCAGATCCTCACCTCGCAAGCCGTGGTCGATGCCCTGCCGCGCTCCCTGCTCAAACGCACACGCTCGGTGATGCGCACCGAATTCCGCGGCAAAGCACAGGAGTTCGAAGTGTTCCAGGTATTGTGGGAACAGGAAGACACGACCAGCACCCGCATCGGCATCCAGGCTTTCCGCAAGCCCAGCCTGTCACGCAAGGAGCTGCTGCTGCGCTATGGCACACAGGTCTTGACGCTGGGAGAGCAGCGCCGCAGCGCCTTGCTCGGCCGTGCCGACGATTGCGACCTGGTGATCCCGGACAGCCTCGCCTCACGGCAGCATGCGCGCATCGAATACAACTTCGGCAAATTCCTGCTCACCGCCCACAGCGTGAACGGCACCTTCATCCGCTTCAGCGACGGCCAGATCATCCAGCTGCATCACCAGCAGATCGTGCTGCATGGCGCCGGTGCCATCTGCCTCGGCCGCAGCTTCGCCGAAGCGGGCGGCGACGTCATCGAATATCTGTCGCAGTGAGCACCTCTTGCTTGCGCCTGTGGCGCGCAAGCCACGCACCCGACCGATGTGATTTGCTCCACGTGTGATGCATGCATAGAATGCGCGCCCTCAAAACGAAGATCACCATAGCGGGGAGCGCACATGATCAAGGGACTGACAGGCAAGTTCCTGTCCATTTTCGGGCTGAGCGACAGCGCCCGTACCGAGATCAGAAGAGAGATCGATTTCTTCCAGGCCGTGGAGGCTCATGTGACTTGGAAGCGCCGTCTGGCTAACTATCTGGACGGTGCCGCAACTGAAACGCTGGTGCCGGACGTGGTCTGTCAGGACAACCAATGTGCGCTGGGCAAATGGATACACGGCGCCGGTCGTGCGCGCTTGGGTGAATACCCGGCCTTTCAGACGCTGATCACCGAACACGCGCTGTTCCACCTGCATGCCGCCAAAGTGATCGAAGCACATCAGGCCGGTGACGATGCGCGCGCCCAGCAATTGCTGACCAACGATTTCGCCCGTCAGTCCAAAAAGACCGTGGACTGCATTACGCAATTGCACATGGACGTGGACGGGACCGCCTGAGCTGGCTCAAGCCAGGCTTTTCAGCAGCTTCTCGTGTATCCCGCCGAACCCGCCGTTGCTCATCACCAGTATCTGGTCGCCTGACTTCGCCGCACTCGCGATGGCTTCGATGAGTTCGTTCAGATCGTCCTTCACCACCGCCTTGTCGCCCAGCGGGGCCAGCGCGCCGCGCGCATCCCAGCCGAGGTTGCCCGCGTAGCAGAAGGTCAGGTCGGCGTCTTTCAGACTGCCGGGCAGCGCGTCTTTCATCACGCCCAGCTTCATGGTGTTGGAGCGCGGTTCCAGCACGGCGAGGATGCGGGCCTTGCCCACCTTGCGGCGCAGGCCGGCCACGGTGGTGTCGATGGCGGTGGGGTGATGGGCGAAGTCGTCATAGACGGTGATGCCGTTCACCGTGCCGCGCACTTCCATGCGCCGCTTCACGTTCTTGAACTCGGCCAAGGCCGCCAGGCCTTGCGCCACCGGCACTCCCGCATGGCGCGCAGCAGACAATGCGGCCAGCGCATTCATGCGGTTGTGCTCGCCGAGCAGTTCCCATTGCAACGTGCCCTGCGGCTTGCCGTTCAGCGACACGACATCATTGTCATCGATGTTCCAGCCCTCGTCACTGCCGAACTGCTCCACCGGCGTCCAGCAGCCGCGTTTGAGCACGCGCTGCAAGGATGCTTCACGCCCGTTGCACACCACCAGCCCATTACCCGGCACGGTGCGCACCAGATGGTGGAACTGCGTCTCGATGGCGGCGAGGTCGGGGAAGATGTCGGCGTGGTCGAACTCCAGGTTGTTCAGGATCGCGGTGCGCGGATGGTAGTGCACGAACTTGGAGCGTTTGTCGAAGAAGGCGGTGTCGTATTCGTCCGCTTCGATCACGAAGAAAGGCGATTCGGTGATGCGCGCCGAGATGCCGAAATTCTGCGGCACGCCGCCGATCAGGAAGCCGGGGTTCAGCCCCGCGTGTTCCAGTATCCATGCCAGCATCGAAGTCGTCGTGGTCTTGCCGTGTGTACCCGCCACGCCCAGCACCCACTTGTCGCGCAGCAGCGTATCGGCCAGCCATTGCGGGCCGGAGGCATAGGGCAGGTTGCGGTTGAGGATCTCTTCCATCAGCGGGTTGCCGCGCGACACCACGTTGCCGATGACGAACACGTCCGGCTTCAGCTCAAGCTGCTCGATGCCGAAACCTTCGATCAATTCGATGCCTTGTTCAATCAACTGTGTGCTCATCGGCGGGTAGACGTTGGCGTCGCAGCCGGTGACGCGATAGCCGGATTGCTTGGCGATGGCGGCGATGCCGCCCATGAAGGTGCCGCAGATGCCGAGGATATGGATGTGCTTGCTCATCGTCTCTTCCAATTTCGTCATTCCCGCGCAGGCGGGAATCCAGTAATCAAACAAACTCCGCGAAGCGGAACAAAAACCAACGGCATTTTCAAAAACCACGCTGGATCCCGGCCTCCGCCGGGATGACAAGCTACGTCCTGAAAATAAAATACACCGCGCCCATCAGACACAGCCCCGCCCACAGGTAATCCAGCTTCAGCGGCTGGTTCATGTACAGCACGGCGAAGGGCACGAAGATCGAGAGTGTGATGACTTCCTGCAATATCTTCAACTGCCCCAGAC
>JAQUAD010000061.1 GCA_028687425.1 Sideroxydans sp. | reverse complement strand
CCCTGTTTGATGATGCGGATGGTTGTGCCGCAACGGTGGCAGGCCTCGCTGGCGCGCCCGTAGACGAAGTAATGCTGCTGGAAGTAGCCGCTGGAGCCGTCGCTGTGGATGAAGTCGCGCAACGTGCTGCCGCCTTTCGCTATGGCGGCGCGCAGCACTTCCTGCACGGTCTGTACCAGCGCGGCACAGCGCGCCCGCGACAGTTTCTTCGCCGCCAGTTGGGGACGGATGCCGGCGCGGAACAGCGCCTCATTGGCGTAGATATTGCCCACGCCCACCACCAGATGGTTGTCCATCAACGCCAGTTTGATCGCGATGCCGCGTGTGCGTGTGGCGCGATACAGATAGTCCGCATCGAAAGCATCGCTCAATGGCTCCGGCCCCAATGTCTTCAGCAGGGGATGTGTTGCGACGTTGCCCGTGTGCCACAACACCGCACCGAAGCGGCGCGGATCGCGCAGGCGCATCAGCTTGCCGTTGTCCAGTACCAGGTCGAAGTGGTCGTGCTTCTCCGGTGGCGTGCCGTGCGGCAGGATGCGCAGGCTGCCGCTCATGCCCAGATGCAGGATGAGCGTGCCGTGATCGAAGACGATCAGCAGATATTTCGCGCGGCGCTGCAAGTTGCGCACTGTGTATCCTTGCAGCAGCGCCGGCAGTTCGGCGGGTATCGGCCAGCGCAATCGCGCATTGCGCACGACCGCAGCCTGCACACGCGCACCTTGCAGATGCGGGGCGATACCGCGCAGCGTGGTTTCGACTTCGGGTAGCTCGGGCATCAGCTTGCGCGGTGTCTGCGCCACCACAGCCAGCCGCCGATGGCGATCATCAGCAACGGCAGGACCAGCAGCAGGCCGTAGGTGAATGCAGTCAGCTGCTGCTTGCTGAAAGCGAGGGTGCCGTCCTTGGCGGTGTGCGGAGCGAGGGTGATGAACTGCTCATCGCCCGCCAGCCAGTTCACCATGTTCATGCCCAGATCGAGATTTCCACCGTTGCCCGAGTAAGCATTGGACAGGAAGGCACCGCTGCCGACCACTACGACGCGCTGTTCATGTGCTGGACCGTTGCGCTGCAGGGCGAGGGCCAGGTTGAACGGGCCGGTCACGTCCTGTGCCGCATCGAAACGCATGTCGCGCCGCTGGCTCACCCAGCCATTGATCGCGCCTTCCACCAGCACGTGCTGAGTCCAGTCTGCGTTTACGTCTGCATTCAGGGCCACGGCATACGGGAAAGCGGTGATCAGGTCGAAGTTGCGGGTGACGGGGTGCGGCGGATAACCGCCGCCCAGTGTCCAGTCTCTGGGGGCGTTCAACTGTTCTGCCGCCGGGTCGATGATCATTCCCGGCAGCGGGTCGACATGCAGTTGCTCGGCCAAGCCTTCCAGTCCGCGCAAGGGTTCCGCGTCCAGCAGCCACAACAGGTTGCCGCCGCGTTCCACGAAGCGCTGCAATTTTGCACTCTCCCCCTTGAACAGTTTGTGCTGCGGCTGGGTGATCACCAGCAGGCTGATGTTGTCCGGCACTTCCGGCGCCACGGTCAGATTGAGCGAGGTGACGCGGTAACCGTTCTGCGTCAGCCTGCGACCGAATTCGCCCAGATCGTGGTTGGCGTTGCCGTCCAGTTTGCGTTCGCCATGGCCGCTCACATACATCACCCATTGCTCGCGGTTGCGGGCCAGGCGCATCAGGGCGCTGGTCAGCGTCTGCTCGTTCAGGGTGGTCAGGTGTTCGCGGCGGCCTTCGTAACTCACCACCATCTCGCCGTTGCCGCGTATGCCGGAACTGCGCACGGCCTCCGGTGCTTTCAGCGGATCGACGAAGCTGAGTTTGATGTCCGGCTTGTAGCGCTGGTACAGCGCGATGAAGTCGCTCACCAGTTTGCGCACATCGCCCTGTTTCGCATCCTGCTCGGTGGCGTAGACGGTGATGTCCAGCGGTTGGTCGAGCTGCGCCAGGATGTGCACGCTGCCTTCCTCCAGACTGTTCAACTCGTTCTGCGTGAAGTCGCGCTGCAGCGGGAAGCTTGCCGCGAGCTGGTATAGCGCGATGCAGGCCGCGATCAGTGCGATGTAGAACAGGCTGCGATAGAGCAGGGCGCGCTTCATCAATGGCCACCCCGCTCGCGTCGTATGTGATGGATGGTGAGCATCACGAAGAAAATGCAGAACAGCACGAAGTAGACGATGTCAGCGCTGCTGAGCAAACCCGAGTTCAGGTTCTGGAAATGCATGTTGGGCGATAAGGCGCGCAGCATCCCGCTTGCCATATCCAGCAGCCATAGCGCGACCGACACGGCCAGCGCTGTGAACGCGGCGACCACGGGCTGGCGATTGATCGCGGAAAAATACAGGCCGAGCGCGGCGTAGGCGGCAGCCAGCAGCCACAATCCGAGCAGGTTGCACAGAATCAATCCGAGATCAGCCTGTGTGCCCAGTGCCAGCAGCGACATCATTGCCACGCTGGCGATGATGACGATGGAGAGCAGGATCAGCAGTCCGGTGAACTTGCCGAGCACGATTTGCACGGAGGAGAGCGGCGAGGTCGCCAGCAGCAGCCAGGTCTGGTTGCGACGCTCCTCTGCGATGAGGCGCATGCTGAACAGCGGCGTCAGCATCAGCAGCAACAAGGCGAGCAGGTTTGCCAGCGGTGCGGCAATGGAGATGGTTGCCCCGGGCGCGTCATCCATCTGCGCCAGCTGCGTCTGTACCTGCAGGTAATCGTCCAGCCGTGCCAGGAAGAACCAGCCGAGGATGAATTGCAACAGCGCCAGCATCATCCAGGTCGAAGGCGCTGCGAACAATGTATGCAGGTCTTTGCGGGCAAGGGTGCGGATCATGCTTGCTCGCTTTCCGTAGCGGCGTTCAGGCGCAGGAAGCTGGATTCGATGTCGCTGTGCGCACGCAATTCGTCCAGACTGCCGCTGAAGATGTTGCGTCCTTCGCGCAGGATCACCGCGCGATCGCACACCTGTTCGACCTCGTGCAGCAGGTGCGTGGACAGGATCACGCTGCTGCTGTCGCCCAGTTCGCTGATCAGTTCGCGGATGTCGCGGATCTGCGCCGGGTCGAGGCCGACCGTGGGTTCGTCGAGGATGACCACCGCGGGCTGGTGGATGATCGCCTGTGCGATGCCGACGCGCTGCTGGTAGCCCTTGGACAATTCGCCTATCAGGCGTTTTCCCCAATCCAGCAGGCCGCAACGTCGCTTTGTCAGTTCCAGGTATTCGTCCAGTTGCGCTTTGCCGACCTTGTGCAGGCGGGCGGCGAACAGCAATTGGTCGTCCACGCGCATGTCACGATACAGCGGGGGATGTTCCGGCAGGAACCCCAGACAGGCTTTGCCCAGGTCGGCGCGTTGCGCCAGATCGAAATCACAGACCTCGACGCTGCCGCTGCTTGGTTGCAGCGCGCCGGACAACATCATCAGCGTGGTGCTCTTGCCTGCGCCGTTGTGGCCCAGCAGGCCCAGCACTTCTCCGCGCTGCAATGTGAATGAGACATCGTCCACCACCCGGCGCTTGCCGTGAAAGCGCACCAGATTCTTTGCGGAAAGCGTGGTTGGAGCAGACATGTGTGATAGGTGCTGCGCGGTTTTGAATTGCGACGAATATAACCTAATATGTCGGCACGCATCAAAACACTCGGGCCATAGATGATCTTTCCGACAAGAACCCTCGCGCTGCCGCTGATCCTGCTGCTGACAGCCTGCGCCAATACGGCGCAGAAACCCTCTGCCCAGGAGTCTGCCGCTGAGGCGGCGCATCACGGCCATCTGGAGCAGATCGCCCCCGAGCCCCAGCCGAACCTGCCGGATGTCGCGCTGACAGACCGCATGCTGTACGAATTCCTGCTGGGCGACATCGCCGCGCAACGCGGCTGTCCCGAACTGGCCGCCCAGGCCTATCTGGATCTGGCGCGCAACACCCGCGATCCGCGTGTGGCACGGCGTGCCGCGCAACTGACCTTCGAGGCGCATCAATACGACCAGTCGCTGGAGGCATTCAAGTTGTGGCAGCAGCTGGAACCGGAATCCCCGCTGGCGAAACAGATGCTGGTCTCCTTGCAGCTTTCGGGCGGCAAGCTGGAAGAGGCGCGCCCTCTTGTGGTGGAGATGCTGGCTGCGGAACCGCAGAAGGGGCGGGCTTTCATGAGCCTGTACGGCTTGCTGGCGCGTGTGCAGGACAAGGCGCTCGCGCTGGACTGGCTGACCGAGGTTGCACAACCCTATCCAGACGTCGCGGAAGCGCACTGGGCGCAGGCGCAGGCTGCCATCGCTGCCGACAAGCAGGAACTGGGACTGACAGAAGCGAAAAAGTCGCTCGAACTGAGACCGGGCTGGGATCTGGCGGTGATGCTGGTCGCGCAGCAGACCCAGCGCAGCGAACCGCAGCGTGCGCTCGCCATGCTGTCCGGCTTCCTGGATGCGCATCCCGAACGTAGCGAGGTGCGTCTGTTCTATGCGCGCATGTTGTTGGAACAGAAACAATATCGGCCGGCACGCGACCAGTTCGGCGAGCTGTTGAAGCAGCGTCCGGGCAGTGCCGAACTGGCGTTCGCTATCGCCATGATCTCTCTGCAAATGGGCGAACTGGACCGTGCCGAACAGGAGTTGCGTCAGGCGTTGTCCAGCAAGGGGAGCGACAACGACACGCTGCGTTTCTATCTCGGCCAGTTGTATGAGGCCAAACAGGACTGGCCTGCGGCACTGCAGTTCTATCAACAGATCAGGGGCGGAGACAGGCTGTATCCGGCGCGTTTGCGTATCGCCTACCTGCAAAACAAACAGGGCGAACTGGCTGCTGCGCGCAAGACGCTGGCCGGCACGGAGGCCAGAGACGATGCGCAGCGCGTGCAACTGGTGATGGTGGATGCGCAGTTCCTGCGTGAAGCAGGGCAAAATGCCGAGTGCTTCAAAGTGCTCACGCGTGGCCTGAAGAAATTCCCCGAGCAACCGGAGTTGCTTTACCAGACGGCCTTGCAGGCCGACAGGCTGGACAAGCACGACACCTTCGAAAAGTTGATCCGCAAACTGATCAAGATCGAGCCGGACAATGCGCATGCCTACAACGCGCTGGGTTACGGCTGGCTGGAGCGCAACATCCGCATTCCGGAAGCAATGGAACTGGTCGAGAAAGCCTACAAGCTGGCGCCGGATGATGCCGCCATCATCGACAGCATGGGCTGGGGCTACTACCGCATGGGGCAGCTGGACAAGAGCGTGGAGTTCCTGCGCCGCTCCTACGCGACCAATCCCGATCCCGAGATCGCTGCCCATCTGGGTGAAGTGCTCTGGGTGAAAGGGGAGCGCGAAGCCGCGCAGAAAGTCTGGCGTGCCAGCGAGCAGGCGCATCCCGACAACACCTTGTTGCGCGAAGTGATCCACAAGTTCCTGCCATAACGTAGATGCGTCTTATAGTCCTGTTGTCCCTGTTGCTGTCTGCATGTGCGACGACGCCCGTCATCGTGCAGCGTCCCGCTGCTGCGGATGCGCCATTCACCATCAACGGTCGTATCGCAATGATCCAGCCCGACCGGCGCGACAGTGCCGGCCTGCGCTGGACGCATGACGCCGCTTCGGACGAAGTGCTGTTGCTGTCGCCACTGGGGCAGGCCGTGGCGCGCATCACTGCCGATGCGCAGGGCGTGATGCTGGAAGCCGATGGCGAGAAACATATGGCGCCGGATGCCGAGTCACTCACCCAACAGTTGCTGGGCTGGCAGTTGCCGCTGTCCGGCTTGCGTTACTGGGTCGCGGCCTTGCCCGCGCCGAACGAGGAATTCAGCAGCGAACAGGATGCGCAAGGCAGAATGTCGGTGCTGTATCAACAGGGCTGGACCATCCATTACACACGTTATGCCGGCGAAGCGCGTGATGCGCTGCCGCTGCGCCTGAGCCTGCAACGCGCAGGCATGGAAGTGCGCGTGCTGATCGACGAATGGGAGATGCAATGAACACGCTCGTTTGTTCCGCCCCCGCCAAGCTGAACCTGTTCCTGCATGTGGTCGGACGTCGTGACGATGGTTACCACTTGCTGCAGACATTGTTCCGTTTCATCGACCTGAACGACACTCTGCGTTTCACCCTGCGCGACGATGGCGAAGTGCGACGGCTCAACGCGCTGCAAGGCGTGCCGCCTGAGCAGGATCTGTGCGTGCGTGCCGCGCGTTTGTTGCAGTATGAAACAGGATGCACGCTGGGCGTGGATATCGAGGTCGAAAAACGCATCCCCATGGGCGGCGGTCTGGGCGGCGGCAGTTCGGATGCGGCCACCACTTTGCTGGCGTTGAACAAGCTGTGGCAACTGGGTTTGAGTCGCGAACGCCTGATGGCGCTGGGATTGACGCTGGGGGCGGATGTGCCGGTATTCGTGTTCGGCGACAACGCTTTCGCCGAAGGGGTAGGGGAGCGCCTGCAGGCGTATGCTTTGCCGGAGGCATGGTATGTGGTGCTGTGTCCGCCGGTGCACGTGCCGACCGCAAAGATTTTTACGCATTCCGAATTGACACGAAATACGATTTCGATGACAATGCGCGCCCTTCCGAAGGGGGAAACATTCCGGACCGGTCGACAGGCAGGTATGAATAACGATCTGCAGGCCGTAGCCTGCAAGTTGTACCCCGAAGTTGCGGAACATCTGGCCTGGCTGGCGAATTTCGGCCCGGCGATGATGACAGGCTCGGGCGCATGTGTATTTGCCGAGTTCGCAACGGAAGCGGAAGCAAAAGCGGTATTGCAGCAGTTGCCGCCGGATATGCGCGGATATGTCGCGCACGGCCTGCAACAGCACCCTCTCAGGGAATTCGCTGCATAAGGTTTTTGGGGAGTCGCCAAGTGGTAAGGCATCGGATTTTGATTCCGACATTCGTAGGTTCGATCCCTACCTCCCCAGCCAGTTTCTTCAAGTATCGACGGGCGTTCGCGCCCTTTTCATTTTTTTAAAAGAGGTGCTTCGATGTCCGGCGACATGATGGTTTTCACCGGCAATGCCAATCCCAAGCTGGCTGAAAGCGTAGCTCGGCATCTAGGAATCCATCTCGGTCGCGCAACCGTCAGCCGTTTCTCCGACGGCGAAGTGATGGTGGAGATCCTTGAGCATGTACGCGGCAAGGACGTGTTCATCCTGCAATCCACCTGCGCTCCCACCAACGACAACCTGATGGAAGTTATGGTCATGGTCGACGCCTTGCGCCGCGCGTCGGCTGCACGTATCACCGCTGCCATCCCGTATTTCGGTTATGCCCGCCAGGATCGCCGTCCGCGTTCCGCTCGCGTGGCGATCACCGCCAAGGTGGTGGCGAACATGCTGAGCAGCGCCGGCGTTGACCGCGTGCTGACCATGGACCTGCACTCCGATCAGATCCAGGGCTTCTTCGATATTCCCGTGGACAACATCTACGCCAGCCCCATCCTGCTGTCGGATGTGTGGCGCCAGAACTACGAGAACCTGATCGTGGTGTCGCCCGACGTCGGCGGCGTGGTGCGTGCACGTGCGCTGGCCAAGCAACTGGAAGCAGACCTGGCCATCATCGACAAGCGTCGTCCCAAGCCGAACGTGGCCAAGGTGATGAACATCATCGGCGACGTGGCGGGCCGTACCTGTTTGATCATGGACGACATGGTGGATACCGCCAACACCCTGTGCGAAGCCGCCAATGCGCTGAAAGAGAAGGGCGCAACCCGCGTGCTTGCCTACTGTACGCACGGCGTGCTGTCCGGTCCGGCCATCGAACGTATCGAGAAATCGGCCATCGACGAGCTGGTCGTGACCGACACCATCCCGCTCAACGAGAATGCACGCAACTGCTCGCGCATCCGCCAGCTCAGCGTCGCCGAGCTGATGGCCGAGACGCTGCGTCGCATCAACGCGGAAGAATCTGTCAGTTCGCTGTTCGTGGACTGACGAAATTGCGGTGACCATGTCGGTCATCGCGCAACCCGGAATGCTCTGGTCGCGGAGTGTTTCACTTGAAGTGGAGAAGTAACAATGGCAATCGAAATCAGCGCAACAAAACGCCAAGTGCAAGGAACGGGTGCGAGCCGCCGTCTGCGCAAAGCGAATCGCGTACCCGGCGTAGTCTATGGCTCCGGCGACGCAGTCATGATCGACCTCGATCACAACACAGTCTATTTCGCACTGAAGGACGAAGCGTTCCACGCTTCCGTGCTGTCTCTGGATCTGGACGGCAAGAAGGAATCCGTGCTGCTGCGCGACTTCCAGATGCACCCGTTCCGTCAGCAAGTGCAACACATCGACTTCCAGCGCGTCGACGCGAAGAAGAAGGTGCACATGAAGGTGCCTCTGCACTTCGTGAACGACGAGATCGCTCCGGGTGTGAAGCTGGGCGGCGGCAAGATCACTCACGTGCTGAACGAACTCGACGTGGTATGTCTGGCCAAGGACCTGCCGACATCCATCGAGATCGATCTGGGTAGCCTGGAACTGGGACATTCCATCCACATCTCCGACGTCAAGCTGCCGAAGGGCGTGGAAGTTGCGACACACCACCATGCCGGTGACGCTGTTGCAACCGTCGCTGTACCGCGCGGTGCTGTAGAAGCTGCCGCTGCCGCCGCTGAAGGCGAAGCAGCTGCCGAAGAAAAGAAGTAAGCAACACCTGAAAAACCCGCCATGTCATCTAACGGTGCATGGCGGGTTTTTTCATTATGGACAGTCGTAAAACACCTATGAGCGAGCAGATCAGACTCATCGTCGGGCTGGGGAATCCCGGCAAGGAATATGAAGCCACTCGCCACAATGCAGGTTTCTGGTGGGTGGATGAGTTGGCGCGCCTGAGCAACGCCAGTTTCAAGTCCGAGAACAAGTTCCACGGTCTGGTCGCCAAAACGAATCTGCATGGACACGAAGTCCATCTGCTCAAGCCGCAGACCTTCATGAACGTGAGCGGGCGTGCCGTGGGTGCGCTGGCCCAGTTCTACAAGCTCACGCCGGCACAGGTGCTGGTGGTGCATGATGAACTCGACCTGCCGCCGGGCAGCGCCAAGCTCAAGCTGGGCGGCGGACATGGCGGGCACAACGGGCTGAAGGACATCATCGCGCACCTGGGCAGCAAGGATTTCTGGCGCCTGCGCATCGGCGTCGGCCATCCCGGAGACCGCGCGGAAGTGGTGAATTTCGTACTCAATGCGCCGCGTAAGGAAGAACAGGCCTTGATCGATGAGGCATCGCAACGCGCACAGGATGTCGCGCCCATGATCATCGAAGGCAAACTCGAAGCAGCGATGTTGAAGCTGCATAGCAACTAAGAAGGAAACAACCATGAGTCTCAAGTGCGGTATCGTCGGTCTCCCCAACGTGGGTAAATCCACCATGTTCAATGCCCTGACCAAGGCGGGCATCGCGGCGGAGAATTATCCTTTCTGCACCATCGAGCCCAACGTCGGCATCGTCGAAGTGCCCGATACACGCATGGATGAGCTGGCCAAGATCGTCAAGCCGCAGCGCATGCAATATGCCATCGTCGAGTTCGTCGACATCGCGGGTCTGGTCGCAGGTGCTTCCAAGGGCGAAGGTCTGGGCAACCAGTTCCTCGCCAACATCCGCGAGACCGACGCCATCGTTAACGTGGTGCGCTGTTTCGACGACGAGAACGTGGTGCACGTGGCAGGCAAGGTCGATCCCATCTCCGACATCGAAGTCATCCTCACCGAGCTGGCACTGGCCGACCTCGCCGTGGTGGAACGCACCATCCAGCGCGAAGGCAAGAAAGCCAAATCGGGCGACAAGGATGCGCAGAAGCTGGTGGGGCTGCTGGAGAAGCTGATGCCGCACCTGAACGAAGGCAAGCCTGCGCGTACCTTCGGCCTGAACGAGGACGACGTGCTGCTGCTCAAGCCCTTGTGTCTGCTCACCATCAAGCCTGCGATGTACGTGGGCAACGTGCTGGAAGACGGCTTCGAGAACAATCCCTATCTGGATCGCCTGCGTGAGCATGCCGCGAAAGAGAATGCCCCGGTCGTGGCCCTGTGCGCCAAGATCGAACAGGAACTGGCTGATCTGGATGACGCTGACAAGAAGGAATTCCTCGCCGACCTCGGTCTGGAAGAGCCGGGTCTGAACCGTCTGATCCGCGCCGGTTACGACCTGCTCGGCCTGCAAACCTACTTCACCGCAGGCGTGAAGGAAGTGCGCGCCTGGACCATCCACAAGGGCGACACTGCACCGCAAGCTGCGGGCGTGATCCACACCGACTTCGAGAAGGGCTTCATCCGTGCGCAGACCATCTCCTACGACGACTTCATCGCCTGCGGCGGCGAAGCGGGTGCCAAGGAAAAGGGCAAGATGCGCGTGGAAGGCAAGGACTACGTCGTGCAGGACGGCGACGTGATGAACTTCCTGTTCAACGTCTAAGCAGGTACTTCCGATACGCGAAGGCCAAGCCGTATTCCGGCTTGGCCTTCGTGCATTCAGGACAGTTTTATTCGCCGTTCAGGTAGGACAGCATGTCCCACTTCAATTCCGCGAATTCCTGTTCTGTCAGTTCAAAATGCGCTAGCACATGCTCGCCATGGACGTCCCACTCCTTTTCGCGCACATGCAAATGCTCGTCCGTCACGCATGTTGCCATGTGTATCACGCCGATCAGGTCGCGCACGTCTTCGCCCGCGCGGCTGCTCGGTGAGGTGAAGATCGCATCATCGTGGTGAAAGCGGATGGCCGTGCAGACCCTGGTGGGCAAGCCCCATGAGCGCGTAAGCATGTTGCCGACCACGGCATGGTTGGTGGAAAAGTGCGTATCCTCGATCTGGCAGAGCGGGATGCATTTGGCGCCCTCGGTAATGACCGTTGCCCGATAATCGGGGAACTTCTGCATCAGCACCGGGATGCCGCAGTCGTGGAACAAGGCTGCAAGATAGCTTTCTTCACGGGAGAGTGTAGGGAACCTTGTCGCCATTCTTTCGGCGACGCTGGCCGCGATGCTGGAGCGCTCCCAGAATTTGTCGAAGCTTGGTCCTTCGCCGGAAAGGCTTTGGCGCAGAGCGATGTTGTGTACCAGATTCACGACATTTTTCAGGCCCAGTATGCTGACAGCCTGGAAGACCGATGTGACCTTGGTACGCAGGCCGACGAAAGGCGAGTTAGCCAGTTTCAGCAATGGGGCGAGCATGCCGGCGTCCTTGCTGATCAGCTTGGCGATCTTGTCCAGATCGCTCTCCGGATCTTTTATCTCGCGCATGAGCTCATTCAGCATCGCCGGGCAGGGCGGGATGAAGATCCCGCTCAGAGTGTGTTCCGTGGCCGAGAGCGATAGTTCTGAATCCATCTGTATATTCCCTGTGTTTTTGTTATCAAGATGCGCAGCGGACATGATGCATAAAATCGCAGATCTTCGCCATATCGAAGCGCGTAATGACCGTGCCATGTGCCCGGTCTCTGTGATTCTCATCAGGAGACAGGTGGTGTTCTGTTACACTGCGCGCCGCAATCTCCTCTCAGTCTGGTGATTGCCACCGTTCCCGGTTCGTAACACCCACCTCATTCAGCCTCAGACTGGCGCCCAGACAGGGCGACAGGCCGTTTGTACCAACAAGAAAGAAAAACATGTCATTCGCATCCCTCGGCTTGTCCGAAGAAATCGTTCGCGCCGTCACCGAGCGCGGTTACACCGAACCCACGCCCATTCAGGCCCAAGCCATCCCCGTCGTGCTCAAAGGCGGCGACCTCATGGGCGGCGCACAGACCGGTACCGGCAAGACCGCCGGTTTCACTTTGCCGCTGCTGCAACGCCTGATGGAAAAACCCGTGCAGGGCAAAGCCCCCATCCGCGCGCTGGTGCTGACCCCGACCCGCGAACTCGCCGCCCAGGTGGAAGAGAGCGTGCGCCTGTACGGCAAATACCTGCCGCTCAAATCCATGATGATGTTCGGCGGCGTCAACATCAATCCGCAGATCAAGCAGCTGCACGGCCGCGTGGATATCCTCGTCGCCACGCCGGGCCGTCTGCTGGACCACGCACAACAGAAAACCGTCGACCTCTCCAAGATCGAGATACTGGTGCTGGACGAGGCCGATCGCATG
>JAQUAD010000109.1 GCA_028687425.1 Sideroxydans sp. | reverse complement strand
TCCTTTTCTAGTTCTCCACTTGCGAGACGTCGCGCACTGCGCCCTTGTCTGCACTGGTCACCATCGCTGCGTAGGCGCGCAGCGCTGCCGACACCTTGCGCGGACGCTCTGCTACCGGCTTCCATGCTGTGCTGCCCTTCGCTTCCATCGCTGCACGGCGCTGCGCCAGATCGGCATCAGAGATCGCCAGATCGATGGTTCGGTTCGGGATGTCGATCTCGATGCGATCACCTTCTTCCACCAAACCGATCGCCCCACCGCTGGCGGCCTCAGGCGAAGCGTGGCCGATGCTCAACCCCGATGTGCCGCCGGAGAAGCGTCCGTCGGTGAGCAAGGCACAAGCTTTGCCCAACCCTTTCGATTTCAGATACGAGGTCGGGTATAACATCTCCTGCATGCCGGGTCCGCCCTTGGGGCCTTCATAGCGGATGATGACCACATCGCCCGCCACGATTTGATCGGCGAGGATGCCGGCCGTGGCCGCATCCTGACTTTCGAACACGCGCGCACGTCCTGAGAATTTCAAGATACTTTCATCCACACCTGCGGTCTTGACGATGCAACCGTCCACTGCGATGTTGCCGTGCAGCACAGCCAGCCCGCCGTCCTTGGAATAGGCGTGCGCTTGGTCGCGTATGCAACCGGCGGCTCTGTCTGCATCCAGCTCCGGATAGAGCATGGATTGCGAGAAGGCGATGGTGGTGATGATGCCGCCTGGGGCGGCGCGGAAGAACTTTTTCACTTCCTCGCTCTGGGTTTGTGCGATGTCCCATTCCTTGAGTCCATCACGCAAGGTCTTGCTGTGCACCGAACCGACTTCACCGTGCAACAGACCGGCCCTGTCCAACTCGCCTAGGATCGCCGCGATACCGCCCGCGCGATGCACATCCTCCATGTGATACTCGGAAGAAGGCGCAACCTTGCACAGCGTCGGTACATGACGCGAGAGTCTATCCATGTCCTTCATGGTGAAATCCACGCCCGCTTCGCGCGCGACGGCCAGCAGATGCAGCACCGTGTTGGTCGAGCCGCCCATGGCGATGTCCAGCGTCATCGCGTTCTCGAACGCATCGAAGGTCGCGATGCTGCGCGGCAGCACCGATGCATCGTCCTGTTCGTAATAGCGTTTGCACAGATCGACGATCAGGCGGCCGGCGCGCAGGAACAATTGCTTCCGTTCGGCATGCGTCGCCACCAACGAGCCGTTGCCCGGCAAGGACAGACCCAAGGCTTCGGTCAGGCAGTTCATCGAGTTGGCGGTGAACATGCCGGAGCAGGAACCGCAGGTCGGACAGGCGGAACGCTCGATGGCATCCACTTCTTCGTCACTCACGCGGCTGTCGGCGGCAGCCACCATCGCGTCCACCAGATCGAGGCCCTTCACCTTGCCCTGCCAGTTGACCTTGCCCGCTTCCATCGGCCCGCCGGAGACGAACACCACCGGGATGTTCAGGCGCATCGCGGCCATCAGCATGCCTGGGGTGATCTTGTCGCAGTTGGAGATACACACCAGCGCGTCGGCGCAATGCGCGTTGCACATGTATTCAACGGAATCGGCGATCAGGTCGCGAGAAGGCAGCGAATACAGCATGCCATCGTGGCCCATGGCGATACCGTCATCCACGGCAATGGTGTTGAACTCCTTGGCAATGCCACCCGCTTTCTCAATCTCGCGCGCCACCAGCTGCCCCATATCCTTGAGGTGCACGTGACCGGGCACGAACTGGGTGAAGGAGTTGGCGATGGCTATGATGGGCTTGCCGAAGTCGCCTTCGGTCATACCCGTGGCGCGCCACAGGGAACGGGCACCGGCCATGTTGCGGCCGTGCGTGGAAGTACGGGAACGGTATTGCGGCATGTTCAGCCTCTCAGGCAACGTATAATCAGAGCGTTGATTCTAACCTATCTAAGGCTATGCTCGTTCATCCCCAATTCGACCCCGTCGCTCTGCAGCTCGGCCCTTTCGGCATCCACTGGTATGGCCTGATGTATCTGCTCGGCTTTGCCGCCTTCATCTGGCTGGGTCGTAAACGCTTGCAAGCGATAAATCGGCCCGGCTGGGATGCGAAGCTGCTGGATGACCTGCTGTTCTATGGTGTGCTGGGCGTGATACTGGGCGGGCGTTTGGGCGAGGTGCTGTTCTATGCCCCCGGCTATTACTTCTCCCACCCGCTAAAGATATTGGCGGTATGGGAAGGCGGCATGTCCTTCCATGGTGGTTTTCTGGGCGTGCTGGTCGCGATGGCGCTCTTCGCGCGCAGTCGCAAGCTGCAATGGCTGGCGCTGATGGATTTCATCGCGCCGCTGGTACCGCCTGGCCTGGCTTTCGGAAGGCTCGGCAATTTCATCAATGGCGAACTATGGGGCCGACCAACCGATGTGCCATGGGGCATGGTGTTCCCGCATGTGGACAGTCTGGCGCGCCATCCTTCCCAGCTCTATGAATTCGCACTGGAGGGCGTCGCGCTGTTCGCGTTGCTGTGGTGGTACTCCGGCAAACCGCGCCCGGTCGGTGCGGTGTCGGGGCTGTTCCTGATCGGCTATGGCAGCTTCCGCTTCCTTGGGGAGTTCACACGCAATCCCGATGATGGCATCTTCGGCCTGATGACGTTCGGCGTGAGCATGGGGCAATGGCTGAGTCTGCCGATGGTGCTGGCTGGCATCTGGTTGATGAAACGAGCAGGCTCGAAACACGCGCCATGAAACCCATTTTGCTCGCGCTCACCCTCGTTATCGCGGGCACTGCGCATGCTGCGGCGCCCAACTGGAAGACTTGCGCCGCCATCGAACAAGAGCACGAGCGCCTCGCTTGTTATGACAAGCTGACGGGACACCGCTATATCCAGCGCTCTGCGCTTACTCGCGCATGGGATCTGGACGGCCTCGGCAATCCGGATTCCGCCGGGGTGCGCAGGCTGGAGCCTTATCGTGCCAACCGTGTGATGGTGCAGCATACTTCACGCATCAATGTGCAGCCTGCATCCCCCGCAC
>JAQUAD010000108.1 GCA_028687425.1 Sideroxydans sp. | reverse complement strand
ACGGTGATGGGCCTGACCTTCCCCAACCCGGTCGGACTGGCCGCCGGGCTCGACAAGAACGGCGAAGTGATCGACGCGCTGGCCTCGTTCGGTTTCGGCTTCATCGAGATCGGCACCGTCACCCCGCGCGCCCAGCCCGGCAACCCCAAACCGCGCATGTTCCGCATCCCCGAAGCGCAGGGTGTGATCAACCGCATGGGCTTCAACAACAACGGCGTGGACGCGTTGATCGAAAATGTGAAGCGTGCAAAGTTCAAGGGCGTACTCGGCATCAACATCGGCAAGAACGCCGACACCCCCATCGAAAAAGCCGCTGAAGATTATTTGATCGGCCTGCGCAAGGTGTACGCCCACGCCAGCTACGTCGCGGTCAACATCTCCTCGCCCAACACCAAGAACCTGCGCCAGCTGCAAGGCGGCGACGAACTCGATGCGCTGCTGGAACAACTCAAGGCCGAACAGGAAAGATTGGCACAACTGCACGGCAAATACGTACCGCTGGCCGTGAAGATCGCGCCCGATCTGGATAGCGAACAGATCAAACAGATCGCCGCGCTGCTCATCAAGCACAAGATAGACGGCGTCATCGCCACCAACACCACCCTGTCACGCGAAGGCGTGGAAGGCCTGCCGCACGGCGGCGAAACCGGCGGCCTCAGCGGCGCCCCGGTACGAGAAAAATCCACCGCCGTCATCCGCCAGCTCGCCGCCGAACTCAACGGCGCACTGCCCATCATCGGCGTGGGCGGAATTCTGAAAGGGTCGGACGCAGTAGAGAAGATGCAGGCGGGTGCAGCGCTGGTACAGGTCTACAGCGGGCTGGTATATCGTGGACAGGAACTGGTAACGGAATGTGCGGCGGCGGTGCGGCAAACAGCGTAGTCAAACATTTTGGCCAAGTATTATTGATTTGGGATTTGGCTCGAAATGTCGCAATGCAAGACCTGACCCCGTGACTTCTTGTTATTTTATGATGGTGATGTTTACTTGCTTTCATCTGGATAAATCTGGACTTGCTTTTGATGTCGATACATCCTTATCGGCCCCTCTGGAATCGAGTTGGCTTTAAGCCCTGGCCAGATCAAATACACATACAACTGCGATCCGCGAATGATGAAATGAATCCGCAGGTTGGTGATGTCTGCTGGTAAACGTGAACGAAGATCGACCCTATCCTCGTAGGTGCCAAGATATTCGGGCGCCCATTCTGGGGTGCCGGGCTTCTTGACTCGCCATTTCACGTACAGAAAATCGCCTCGCAAGATAGAGCCATAGATATTTTTACAACAAAATGTTTGTCCCATATTTATTCGTTCCCGTTCAGGACGAACACCTTGATGTCTGCTATTACTGTATTGATAATCCAGTACATCAACGTCTGGACTATCGTGTAATGTATCGAAACTAAAAGTATGTGCCGGGTAACTATCCTGATCCATGATTCCTCCCACTGTGCAGGCAGTTAAGCCAAACAACATCAGGCAAAGCGTCAACGCCAAATGTGGCAGCTTCGCATTAAGTTTTCGCATCTCACTTCCCCCGTTCAAAACCCAAAATCACTCTGCGCTTCAACTCGCCCACTCAGGTCGCGCCGTTTCATCGGCCTGCCCAGCCTCTTCTACACTCGCTTTCCCCACAACAGCGCACATGAACTGACAGCCCCCGCACGCTATCCCGCGCGCACCAAGTGGTCAATATGCCCAATGGCCTATATACCGGCGCATATCCCGCCACCAGAGCACCGGCCTTCCGGCTCGGAATGTGCCTTGTCGTTATATCGATATAGCCTGTCTGCGGTTGAAGCAACCCCCGTTCCGGCGCATAATCCGCCCCTGTTTTTTCGCGCCTGGCGCTCTTTTCGATGACTGATTATTTGCTGATACTGATCGGCACGGTGTTCGTGAACAACATCGTGATGGTCAAGATCCTCGGGCTGTGCCCGTTCATGGGCGTCTCCAAGAAGCTGGAGACGTCGCTCAGCATGGGCGCGGCGACCACCTTTGTGCTGACCATCGCGTCCGGCTCCAGCTATCTGGTCAATCATTACCTGCTCGGCCCCGACCTCGCTTATCTCACCACGCTGTCCTTCATCGTGGTCATCGCGGCCACCGTACAGTTCACCGAGATGGTGGTGAAGAAGACCAGCCCGGTGCTGTACCAGGTGCTGGGTATCTACCTGCCGCTGATCACCACCAATTGCGCGGTGCTGGGCATCCCGCTGCTGAACGTGCAGGCCAAACATAATTTCATCGAGTCGCTGCTGTTCGGTTTCGGCGGCGCGGTCGGTTTCACTTTGGTGATGGTGTTATTCGCCGGGATGCGCGAACGTCTGGAAGGCGCGGATGTGCCCGGCATCTTCCGCGGCACGGCCATCGCCATGGTCACTGCAGGGCTGATGAGTCTGGCCTTCATGGGTTTCTCGGGTCTGGTCAAATGATCACTGCGCTGTGGATCATGATCGCCCTCGCGGCGCTGCTGGGCATGATCCTCGGTTATGCATCGATCCGCTTCCGCGTCGAAGGCAATCCGCTGGCAGAGAAGATCGACGCCGTGCTGCCGCAGACGCAATGCGGGCAATGCGGCTATCCCGGCTGCAAACCTTATGCGGATGCCATCGCCAAGGGCGAAGCGGATATCAATCTGTGCCCGCCCGGCGGCGAGGAAGGCATACACAAACTGGCCGAATTGCTGGGCGTGGAATTCAAACCCTTCGGCGAGAACTCACAACCCAAACCCAAAGCCGTGGCATTCATCGACGAGCAGACCTGCATCGGCTGCACCTTGTGCATCCAGGCTTGCCCGGTGGATGCCATCGTCGGCGCTGCCAAACAGATGCACACCATCATCGCTTCGGAATGCACCGGCTGCGAACTGTGCCTCGCGCCCTGCCCGGTGGATTGCATCAGCATGCATCCTATCGAAGAGCAACTGACCAACTGGAAGTGGCGCTATCCGGTCTACACATTGAGGCAGACTTCATGATCAGGCTGCACCGTTTCCGCGGC
>JAQUAD010000013.1 GCA_028687425.1 Sideroxydans sp. | reverse complement strand
AGACGCATCTGGCGACCGCACTCGGCGTGCAGGCGGTTCAGCATCAACACCGTCGTGTGCGCTACTTCTCTACCATCGAGCTGGTGAATGCACTGGAACTGGAGAAGGCGGCTAGCAAGCAGGGGCAGCTCGCCAACCGGATGATGTATGCCGATCTGGTGATTCTGGATGAGTTGGGCTACCTGCCGTTCAGCCAGGCCGGTGGTGCCTTGCTGTTCCACTTCATCGGCAAGCTCTACGAGCGCACGAGTCTCGTGATCACGACGAACTTGAGCTTCGCTGAATGGGGTAACGTGTTCGGGGATGCCAAGATGACAACGGCATTGCTCGATAGGCTCACGCATCACTGCCACATCGTGGAGACCGGCAACGACAGTTACCGCTTCAGAAACAGCTCAACGCAAACCGGAAAGGGAGGTAAAAACAGAAAACTATCCACAACCTGAAAGGTTCAGAGATAATTCAAGGGTGGGTCAAAATTCAATGCAATTGGTGGGTCAGATTTAAACGCAATTCAACATTCAGGCCATGCGCACAATCCTAGAAAATCCCGGGGGAATCATCCGGCTAGTGGGGCTTTCGGGCACAGGCAAGACGCGTCTGGTTCAAGCACTCTTTGACTCAAAAGTCGGTAGCAATGCGCTTGATTGCTCCATAGTCATTTATGTAGATCAAGGTAGCGACCAACCCCCGACCCCCTCCGCCAGAGACATGATCTCTCAGCTTGCAGCAGATGGATTGAGGGCCATCCTTGTGGTCGACAATTGCAATCCAACAACTCACAGGGACTTGGCGCAGGCAGTGAGCACCGCAGGCGGTTTGCTGAGCCTGATCACAGTCGAATACGACGTATCAGACGATGTACCGGAAGAGACTCAGGTATTTCGGCTTGAACCCGCATCAGATAAGGTTATCGAAGAAATTCTTGAACGCCTAACTCCTAATCTGTCTCAAGCAGACCGCCACCGGGTAGCCGAATTTTCAAGTGGCAATGCTCGCATTGCCCTAGCCTTGGCCCGCACAGTAAAGCGCAGTGAAAACCTCGGCACCCTGAAAGACTCAGAATTATTCAAGCGGCTATTCAATCAGCGTAAGGATAGTGGCGAAGTTTTAATGCGTGCAGCGGAAGTCTGCGCCCTTGTCTATTCATTCGATGGTGAAACGCTTGATGGAGACACTGCTGAATTACCTGCACTAGCTGATTTGGCGGAAATTCAAACCAGGGAATTATTCCGCCACGTTAGTGAATTGCGTTCCCGTGATCTGATACAGCAGCGGAGCAAATGGCGCGCTGTGTTGCCACATGCCATTGCCAACCGATTGGCACGCAATGCCTTAAGCAACATCCCTGTCGAAACACTCATCAACACATTTTCACAAAACGAAAGACTACTGAAATCGTTTAGCCGGAGACTCGGCTATCTGCATGATTGCGAGCAAGCTCAGCAAATTGCAAAGGTCTGGTTAAGTCCTCAGGGTCGGCTGGGCAATCCCGCAAAGCTTGATTCTCTCGGCCTTTCCCTGTTCAAGAACATTGCTCCCCTTGCCCCGGACCTGGCTCTCCAGGCAATTGAGTCCGCCGCTTCGGAGGAAAATGGAAGGGCATTATTACCAACTAACACTTCGAATCGTTGGGGATGGTGCGGCTTGTTGCGATCGATAGCATATGAGCCGCAATATTTCAGTCGGGCAGCACTATTGCTTGCAAAATACGTTGCTGAATTGTCTGCCAATTTCAATCACACTTCCGCAAACAACTCCTTCAAGGAACTGTTTCATCTATATCTGTCTGGCACACATGCATTGGTTGGTGAAAGGCTAGAGGTAGTACGTCAACTGCTAGAGGTTGAAGATGCTGCACTGAATAGTGCAGGTCTGGAAGCACTAGAAGCAATGCTTGAGGTGATGCATTTCACCTCAAGCCATGATTTCAGCTTCGGGGCAAGGCCGAGAGATTTTGGATGGGAACCTGCAACTAACGCTGACATATCAGCTTGGTACAGAGAGGTTATTACATTCCTCAAGAACCAGGTTGTCGCCAACTCACTACATGCACATAAAATTAAAACCATACTTGCCCGTCATTTCAGAGTCCTGTGGAGTCATTCAGGTATCTGCGCTGAAATGGAAAACGTTGTGAGAGTCTTTTCTTCTCAAGATGGCTGGCCGGATGGCTGGCTCGCACTTCGCGAGACCATTCAATTTGATATCAACATGATGTCATCTGATTTTGCTGCGCGTACACGCGAACTGGAATCTAAACTGCGACCACAAGGATTGGCGCAAAAAATTCAGGCGTATGTTTTATCTGATAGTTACCTTCCTTTTGACTTGATTGATATGGAGACCGGGGGGGATGACAGTAATTTAGCCATTGAGCAGGCAACAACACGGACATACAAAGCGGTTGAAGAATTAGGAATTGAAGCGGCGACATCTGCAGATATTCTGACCACCATGTTGCCTAACTTGTTAAGTGGCAATTGGCACATGAATTTCCACTTTGGCCGGGGCTTGGCAAAAGGAGCTTCAGATTTGGAACAAATCTGGAAGCAGATCAGTGCCGAGCTGGGTGGCATCCAGGAAAACGACCGCGGTCTTTCCTTGTTGTGTGGCTTCATTGAAGCCGTCAATGAGCTTGCCCCTGTTAAAGCAAATATTCTTCTGGATGCCGCTATTACTGACCCTCTTCTTGGAGCATATTTTCCAATGCTTCAAACTGCTCTACCAATTGATGAGGCTGGTGCAGGACGGCTTGTTTCTTCCATTGCGTATGGCCGTGTGCAGGTTAGGCGATTCAGGAGCCTTTATGGACGGGTTTCTGATCCGATACCGCCGCCCAATTTCAGACAGATACTGCTGGGCGTTGCATCGCTGACAAATGGTTATGAAGTAGCTGTTGATGTTCTTGGGATGCGCCTTCATTCAATCAGGACCAGCAAAATGGAGGTGGATGAAGAAACTGCGGCATTGGGACGGCATTTGTTGGCACTGTGCAACTTCCGTAGCAGCAAACAGAATGATGCCTATCACATTAATGAGATAGCTACTGCCTGTTTGCGTAGCGATGCTGCATATGAGGAGGCATTAGCAACTGCCAAAAACTTAGCCCGCGCTTTGGTAGATTATCGTACCGAAGCTAGGCAATATGGCGAGCTAGCGGCAACGTTATTTCGGCTCCAACCTATTGCCGCCATCAAAGGATTCCTTGAACGCAAGCAAAGCAGGCAGTATAGGAATTCACTTTCCTACCTGTTCAGCTTTGACCGGAAAGAAAGCCCAGTGAATGCAGCCACCCCAGAAATTCTGATTGCATGGGCCAATAAAAGCCGAAGAGCGCGCTTGCCATTGTTAGCGCAGGAAGTGCGCTTATCTGTAAGTAGCGGTGAACACGATACAGCTGAATGGTCCCCATTGGCACTGACCATTCTTGAGATGGCTCCCGACCGGCTTGCGATTCTGGACATATTCGCATCTCGATTTCAGCCGAGTTGCTGGCCTGGTTCGCTCGCTGACGTACTCCTGCCTTATCTCGGTTTGGCGAAGAAAATGCAAACACACAATGATCCGCAGGTTGTGGATTGGGCCAAGAAACAAATCGTACATCTTGAAAATCGTATGGAAGAAGATCGAAAGCGAGACCGCCGGGTGGATGAGAGTTTTGAATAGGTACTAAGCTATGCATGTTGAATTACGTGTTAATCATTCTGCATCGACCTAGGCCAGTAAATTCTTTTCAGTTTTATTGTCCGAAATGGTCGCCATAGCTGCCTTGTTTTTATGTAATGTCAAATGTCCGCACAGGCCGAGAATGCGTCAGACAGTAATTCGGCCGTAACGGTCATTTTCAACAAATGAAAATAGAGACTGTTTTACACATCATTCCGGACATCCCAATCCATCCAGGCGAGGCCGAAATATCTATATCTTTTGGCATATATGTTCAAACCCAAAACTGTGGTTGAATGATTTTCGCGTGGCGCGTCTCCTTTTTCATAATGTGATAAAGAGACGCAGGAATTCATTAGTAAAAATATTCATAAGGATAGGTGCCAAAAGTGTCTGTCTCTATATTAATAAATGTCCGGACCCATGGGTCTCTACAATAACTGTTAGGCACACCAGCCATCGCATAGGTAACTGAGGAACTCACATGGCGAAAGCAACAATAACGATTGGTCCGCGTGCACAGGCAGCAACACTGTTCGCATATCCGAATGATGGACACGAGGCGCAATCTCTCGAGGAGACTATCAAACACTATATGTCCGACAGCCTTGCCCGTGAGGCTGTCGGTTCTTTTGCTGCCACTGTTCAAATAAAAAGTGAAACGGTCACGTTAGAAATCGAGCACACCGATGCGGAAATCATTAGTGCAATTTCCGAACGGTATCAACACTTCTTTCAGCTTGGTGTGACTGGTCACGAAGCTGCTCAAGAGTTTCAAAAGACTGGCAAGTGGAGTGAAACATGGAAATTTCTGCTTCCACTTGGCTTGCCGCTCGAATATGCGAGGGCTGTCGAAATAATGGATTTCCCGCCACTTTCTCTGATAAAAAAACAGGACTACCTCAATTCCAAGACGACTAATCGTTGGTGGGAACTGCTTGCGCTCAACGGAGTGCCGAAAGGAGAGCTTGCACGCTACTCATGCATCGTGGATATCGTTCCAGTGGCGGCACCGGCTAACGATGGCAAGAATCTTGATCAATCTGGTATCTATGAAGGGCCATTTGACAGTTATTCAATCCCACTGCTTGAACTTTTCTCTGACCAGTCGGAAAGCAGCGACCGCAGACCTCTGATTGCACTCGGGCTGCCGATTAGAAAGTGGATAGCGCGTCTATGGGGGACAAACCTGAATATTCTCGACGTTGCTACGATTAAGATAGCTGGAGCCGAGAGTACGTCGGTAATTGCTTCAAATCACCCGAGCTTCTTTTTCTATGCCGCATCCGCTTATAAAGGAACTCCAGATGCTGACAGCAAAAATCTCGCCGCAGGACTCGCTGTCATGAAGCAGGATATCGTCGCTGCCGCATGGCACGCAGAGGTTGGCCGAAACCCACAGGCCGATCCAACAATAACTTTAGCTCAGAGTCGCAACAAATGGGCTAATAGAGAAGCGGAACTCTTAGAGCTGGTACGCAAACAGGCCGGCATTCCAAAGCCCCTAGCGGTAGAGCTAGAAATTGCCGCCCTCCGCGACTTTGAACCAACTCCCGAAGAACTCCAAAGGCTTGCGAGAGAGTTTCATGAAGGTGTGGGCGCTTCTGATGCAGAGTAGGTTGTGCCTAACAATTCGTTCCAGCGGACTGCCTACGGCAGCCGCTGAACTCAAACGTTGGGCGTCGGAATGCCTTTCCTTTGGCAATATAAGAAGATGAAAACTATCCACGAATTGGTGAAGGACTGGGGCGGTTTTGAAAAACTTGTGGCCGCGTTGCATGAAACCGGAGACGTAATGGTTGAACACAATGCGCATCTTGTCGGAAGGTCTGGCGCGCCTCGACAAATTGATGTTCTGCTGCGGCATAAACAAGGGCTTTATGAGCATCTTGTCGTCGTTGAGTGTAAGTATTGGAATACTGCAGTCGAACGCCTGCATGTTGATGCGCTAGCAACCACAGTCAAAGAGGTAGGTGCTGCAAAGGGCGTAATTTTCTCAACTAAGGGATTTCAGTCGGGGGCGGTCACTCAAGCAGCTCACGACAACATTGAGCTTTTTACGGTTCGAGAACTTACTGACGAAGAATGGGGCCTACCAGGAAAAGTCGTAGACCTTTTTCTTCAAGTTAACTCCGTTTCGGTTGGCAACCCGCAACTTCTCGGCACATTCAGCTTCTCGGGCTTTGAGCCACGCAATCCAAGCCTGAACATCACTATTGGCAATCCCGATTCGGACTCGCGTACACCAATGTTCAAAGAGGGCGATCCTGAAAAGACTCTGGAAGAATATCTATCTCGGATAGCTCGAGAGTCAGCGGGTAAGTTCTACCCATCCCGGCCTGTTGCCTTTCGTAACGGTAGTCACGACGGAAAATTTCTGCTTAGAGGAAAGGTAAACGTAGCTCCCAAAGTGCCAATACGCATTGAAGTCAATGACGGAATCATCATGGTTCCAAGAATTGAATTCGACGTTGGCCTCCTAATCAATCAATCACGAATAGTAATCGACAGATCCAACAACTACTTCTTCGCCCTTGCGGTGGAGGATTGTGTTCGTGATAGAGCAGCGTACGCCACAAAAACGTCTAGCGAGGCCGTGACTGTCATAGAACCGATCACCATTCCAGATTCCATGAATTCAGATGATGTAGTTAAGAACGGCTCTCTCATTTCTGTTTGGGTAAAGGGCTTTGAATCATTCGACCAGTTTGCCGGGTTGTCTTATGGTCAATTGGTCGAGGCGTGAATCGTGCGCAACCGGCCGAGATGCCCAACCAATCATCCCACCGGACTGCGCGAAAAGCCGCGCAGTCCGGTGAATTCAAACGTTATGCGACTTAGTCAGCGGACGAATCCACAATGGCCCTAGTGTTCCAGTACGGCTCAAACATGTCGGTTGCCCGACTCAACAGCGATGACCGGCTTGCGGGTGATGCAAAGGTAGTTTGCGTCGCAACGACCATCGAGCCGTTTGAACTCGTCTTTTCCGTATGGAGCAAATCGAACAACTGTGCGGCGGCTGATCTTCTGCCAAGCAATGCGGGTAGAACCGTCTACGGCGTGCTGTACGAAATCCCTGACTTCCTGTTGTCGCGTGATACGGTGAAGGAGAAAGGTCGAAAGTCCCTCGATGCAATTGAAGGTGAAGGCACAAACTACGTCCGCGCAATGATTAACGTTGTTACAAATGATGGAGTAATCGTCCGTGCCACGACTTACGTCGTGAAGAACCGCCAAGCCAATTTGAAGACTTCCGCGGCTTACGTCAGTCATATCCTGGCTGGCCTTCATGAGCACAACGTGCCCGCAGAGTATTGCCAGTACGTTCAATCCAAGATCATTGAGAACAATGGGGAGCTAAGAGATGCCTTGCCTGTACTCTCGCCAGACGCATAACCTTTCAGTCGAATGTATCTGTGCAAAAAACCGCGCAGGCCGCTCGCTTCCACCTTATGCTTGAAGAATATCGAGAAGCAGCGATCAAGGAGTACGGAGGCGTGTTGCCGATGTATTACGCTTTCTATATCGAAGCCATAAGGCCTCACTGCTCATCTGCAATGCAGTCGATTGAGTATCTCGCCGACTACGTTCAGATGACGAATGACACTCAAGGCGACTTCGATCAGACAGCAGAGTTAAGTCGTGCAGTACTAGATCATCTAGGAAACTTAGTTACAAATGCAGCTGCAATCCGTCGTTATTTCTGGCCGGTGTGGGACGGGAAACACAACCTTCACGCCGAAAGAGGGAAGACGCTACGGGCGAGGTTCCGCCTCGAAGACAACAGTCCGCTGAAAGACAAAAGGCTCAGGGACTACTTAGAGCACTTTGACGAGAAACTGGATACCTACTTGTGGGATAAACCGGTCACCGGTCATGTGATTCCATTTTACGTAGGCGGCTCTCCTAACACTGGCGGGATTCCGCTTCATGTATTCCGCGCTTACTACATTGACGTTGGAGTCTTTGAGAGTCTCGGAACTAGGTATGAGATTCAACCAATTGTGGACGAAATCATAAAGATCGCTCAGATGTTAGAAGAATGCTGAAGTGCATAACACGACGCTCAAAATGGACGCGAATTCCACATGCGCTCCTTTTGCGCCATTTAGCTCAGGGTTGATGTCCGCTCTGATCAGATAAGCAGTCAAATTCGCAATCAATTGGTTTGGCCGCTAAGGCCGCACTTCTGACCAGGTCACCTTCTCGGCCTTGGGCTGACGTCTGACTATAAAGCTGACAACGACAGCTTTACACAAAATTCAGGACACTCTCGCTTTGGACTGGTTTCGCCCGAAGGGATAAACTGAACGTCAGGTAGTTTTCTGCCTATGAACCGCCGAGGGATCCCATCACAATGTTGCAAATCAGCACCGGAAAGTTCTTTAAATGCGAAGCGTACGAAACACTGCGGCGCGCAATCTATTACACGAACTACCAAATATTTCGGGAAGACGAGCTTATCGAAACACAGGCTGGTTCGCTCCAGCCGGTTATCGGTGTGCATGGGCTGGGAGCGCTCACCTGTGAAATCATTGAACGCATCGAGAAGATGCCCGGTGGCCCATATTCCGGCGAAATCATCGCGACAGGCGGAAATACTTTGATCAATGATTTTGCAGCCATTGTTTCCTTCGTTCTAAACGTCACTTGCACGCCCGATCTCGATCTCGCGCGCCGTTTGGTGGCGAACGAGCGGCCCAGCCTTGGCGCGGACTTGGTACCTCAGAAATACGTACCCCGAATGTTTGATCGCACTGTGCACTGGCAGCCTGGAGATGTTGAGAACCTCCAGCGTTTTGTTTCGAACCTCATGGCACTGGAGCGAAAGAGCTACGAAGGGGCTATGCGGGCCATCCGACGCTATGTCATCGGCGGGCATCGTATATCTGACGACGTGAATTTAGCCTATGCGTTACTTGTTATGTCGATGGAATCCCTCGCGCAGAAATTCGATGGATTTGAGCCCACTTGGGATGATTACGACCATAACAAGCGGCGGCGTATTGACGATGCACTTGGGGAAACCCCCGAACTCGTCGCAGATAAGGTGCGCGCTTCCGTCCTCTCCAACGAACATGTGGCCATTGGGCGGCGCTTCCGTGAGTTTGCCCTTGCGCATGTTGGCCCCGCCTTCTTCCGCGAAGATACGCATACGACCGTCAATGCCGTCAGTCGGCCCGACCTTTCGATTGCACTCAAGCAAGCCTATTCGATCCGCTCAAGCTACGTGCACCATCTCAAGGAGATTCCTCGTATTCTCGTCGGTATTGACGGCTTCCACGAGACTAGGGTGATCGATGGACAGCCCACCTTGACCTTTGCAGGCCTTGCGCGAGTGGCACGTCACGTGATTAAGACCTTTGTGGAGCGAGCACCGAAAACGAAAACGGAAGAGTTCGACTGGCGGATGGATTTGCCAGGGAAGCTGACCATGCAGATGGCGCCCCAATATTGGATCGGCAATCCTCTGGGTTTCGAAGCCGCCACCGCTCAACAATATCTCGTTGCTTTTGTGGGACTGGTTGTTGGCCATTTATTGCAGCCGTCAGCGAAGCTAACGGACATCCGGCCTGTGCTGGAGAAGGTTGAAACGCTCGTACCTGGTTTAGCAAAGCCCGCCCAGCGTTTACCGTTGTTGGCCCTTTATTTTCTTTTCAACTTCTTCGCGCCGGAGGATTTTCGCAGCGCGGAGTACCCGAACCTTATTGAGACTTACAAGAGTGATTTTGAAACGCCTTCCATCATCAGTTTGGTTGCGCATCTGTTGACAGACCAAAATCCGGACTGGACCTTGCTGGTGATGGAAGAGCTTCACGCACGCTATTTCCGTGAGCGCCATCACGCCAATACGTTTGATCTGGGGCGGATACTTGAAGCAGCATTCACACTGAAGCTTGCGGAGCAAAACCGCGCAGCGGGAGACTTCCCTCGTGCGAGAGAACTCATAGTCTTTGCCGTCGAAACTAATCCGGGGCATGTGGGATTGCGGAACTTTGAAGCGTTGAGTCAGATAGAGGTTATGCCAACGATCTGTTGGCAGGCAATTTTGCTACCGGCGAAAGCTTAGCTCGGTTAAGCATTGAGAGTATCCAGTATGTTGTGTAAAGCAGTCATTTTCACCTAATGTTCTGGTGTCTGCTTTGGCCGAACACCTGTCCAAAACTGTCGTAGTTAATGGTCAGAGATGTGTCTGAATTGCACTTGAAATTTGGATGAATTGTTGGGTGATAGAAAGACACCTCTGAACCTGGCAATTTTGAGGAATTGCGGACCAAGGTCAGAATTGCGGACCAAAATGAGAAAGGCCAACATTGCTGTTGGCCTTATTTTATTTGGCTCCCCGACCTGGACTCGAACCAGGGACCTGCGGATTAACAGTCCGTCGCCCTATCTTCCTATATTTCTCGGCCTCAAAAGATTGATCGGAAATAGAGATACAATTCTAGCGAGGTAGCATGGTAGGGGTCGTTCGTTTGCGTGACTCATGTCAGGTAAACGTAAATCGTTGACAGCCATCCATGCTCTTGTAAAACCCTCTGTAACTATCTGAATAATAACGGTGCAATATGCAACAAAAGGCGCCTATTTTTTAGACAAAAATGATTGCAACAACATGAAAAATAAAGAAAAAATTAGCGTAATTTTTATCTGCATGGGCAACATCTGTCGCTCTCCCACCGCCGAAGCGGTGTTCCGTCGTTACGTGGAAGAAGCTGGGCTGGAGGATGTCATTCATATCGACTCGGCAGGCACGCACGATTACCACATCGGAGAACCGCCCGATACTCGCACCCAGCGGGCAGCAAAGCTTCGCGGTTATGAGATGAGCGACTTGCGCGGGCGTCAGGCAGGGGTGGGTGACTTCACCCGTTTCGATTATGTGCTGGCGATGGATGAAGCAAATCTTTCGATACTGCAAGACTTGCAGCCGCGTGGTGCGCCAAGTCACCTTGGCTTGTTCCTCGAGTTTGCGGAGCAGCACAATGAACGCGAAGTCCCCGACCCGTATTTCGGCGGTGCAGATGGTTTCGAGCATGTGCTCGATCTCGTTGAGGATGCATCGCGCGGTTTGCTGAAGCATATCCGCGCGCAACTGGGACGCTGACATGTTGCTGGAATTCGCAAATGAAGCGGAGTTGCTGCATGCCTTTCAGATATCCATGTTCTGGGGCGCAGTGGTAGTGGTGATCACGACCGTGCTGTTGACGGCATCGCTGGAAGGAACGAAATCCGAGATACGGAATTCGACGGCGGTCATTCTGGGCTGCCTGTTCTATTTGTTGTTCGGCATCCTTACCTACAAGGAGCAGTACGGGAGTTTTGCCTCTGCGGAAGTGAGCGGGCAGCAAGTCACGCTGCATTTCGCGGGTAGCAATTTTGCGCCCTTGCATATTGAGACAGGGCAGATCGACAGCATTGAAGTCGGTCGTCCGGGAAAGGCCGAAACGCAGCAGTGTTATCTGAGTTTCAAGCTGACCTCGGGAGACAACTACCGTAGCGCACCCACATCGAACATTGACTGCGATGAAAACCGGAAACAGATAGAGATGCAGCTGGGGCGTTAGGAAAACTTTCAGGCAAATAAAAACGCCCGGCATGCCGGGCGTTTTTATTTGAGGCGAGTAAGCCGATCAGTTACCTGAACGGGTCTCCACCTGTTGCAGCGGTTCGCTGTTTTCGATGGTGTAGATCTCGCGCGGACGCTGACGGCGACGCGGCGCGTGAGCGGTCATTTCCGGTGCCGGTACAACCACGGAGGCGGCCTTGTTCGGGTCGGTCTCAATCATGGTCAGGCCTGCGGCGCCCAGATCGACTGCGATCGGTGCCTTGTCTGCGACGGCAGGCTCGGCAACAGCAACGGCCGGGGCAGCAACTTGCATTTCAACCGGGGCTGCGACGACAGGCTTGCTGGTCGGGAAGCACACGATCTCGGTCGGTTTCACCGGGCGGGACATGCCGGCCGGATAAGCCACATATTCGGAAGGCTTCAGGCGTGCCGGTGTTGCGGTCTCATGTGCAACCGGTGCAGGTGCCGCTTGTGTGGAGACTGCAGCGTTGCTTGTTTCCACCGTATCCAGTTGCTCGCGACGCTCACGTTCACGGCGACCGCCGCGACGACCGCGCTTGCGACCACCTTCGCGCGGCTGTCCTTCCTGAGCCTGCTGTTCCGGCTTATTGGCTGGCGCTGTTTCCAGTACCGGCTTGTTTTCTTCCTTGGGCGGACGAGGCGGACGCGGCTGGCGATCCTTGCGATTGCCTTGCTGTTCCTTGTCGTTGGCTTCTGGACGCGGTGCTTCATCACGGCGTGCCTTCTTGCCGTTTTCGTTGCGTTCGCCACGCTCACCGCGGTCACGGCGCTTGTCGCCACGTTCGCGACGGCCATTGTTGCGGTTGCCTCCCTTGCGGGCAGGTTCTGCCTTCTTCTCTTCTTTTTCGCCGCTGCCGAACAGCCAGCCGAACAGCGAACCGAACAGGGAAGTCTTCTTCTCTTCCTTCTCGGTATGCTTCGGTGCGGGCTGGGTCGGGGTGATGCTGCGCACGGCGGCTTGCGGACGCTGCGCGACCTTGTTCTCTTGCTTGGCAGCGACAGGATTGGTCTCTTCCGGTGCCACGACCTGCTTGTAGCTGGCCTGCAGGTGATCCGGCGTGATGTCGTCCAGACGCAGACGGTTCACCGAGTAGTGCGGTGTCTCCATGTGCGGGTTCGGGATCAGCATCACACGCACCTTGAAGCGCTGCTCGATGCGATTGATGTCGGCGCGCTTCTCGTTCAGCAGGAAGGTGGCGACGTCTACCGGCACTTGCGCGTGGATGGCTGCGCTGCTGTCCTTCATCGCTTCTTCCTGGATGATGCGCAGGATGTTCAAAGCGGAAGACTCGGTGCCGCGGATGTGGCCGATGCCGTTACAACGCGGGCAAGTAGTGTGGTTGCCTTCTTCCAGACTGGGGGCCAGACGTTGACGCGACAGTTCCAGCAGGCCGAAGCGCGAGATCTTCGCGGTCTGGATGCGCGCACGGTCGAAGTGCAGCGCATCGCGCAGGCGGTCTTCCACGGCGCGCTGGTTCTTGCTCGATTCCATATCGATGAAGTCGATCACGATCAGGCCACCCAGGTCGCGCAGACGCAACTGGCGCGCGATCTCTTCGGCGGCTTCCAGATTGGTGTTGAAGGCGGTCGATTCGATGTCCGTGCCCTTGGTGGCGCGTGCGGAGTTGATGTCGATCGCGGTCAGCGCTTCGGTGTGGTCGATCACGATGGCGCCGCCGGAAGGCAGACGCACTTCGCGCGCATGCGCGGATTCGATCTGGTGTTCGATCTGGAAGCGGGAGAACAGCGGCACGTCGTCGTGATAACGCTTGATGCGGTTCACGTGGTCCGGCATCACCGTGCTCATGAAGGCCTGCGCCTGTTCGAAGATGTCGTCGGTGTCGACCAGAATTTCGCCGATGTCCGGGTTGAAGTAGTCGCGGATGGCGCGCACCACCAGGCTGCTTTCCAGATAGATCAGGGAAGGGGCCTTCTCGGACTGCGAAGCGCCTTCGATGGCGTCCCACAGTTGTTTGAGGTAGTTCAGGTCCCACTGCAGTTCTTCGGCATTGCGGCCGATGCCTGCGGTGCGGGCGATGATGCTCATGCCCTTGGGTACGTCGATCTGCGCCAGCGTATCGCGCAGCTCGTTGCGGTCTTCGCCTTCGATGCGGCGCGATACGCCGCCGCCGTTCGGGTTGTTCGGCATCAGCACCACATAACGACCAGCCAGACTGATATAGGTGGTGAGGGCTGCGCCCTTGTTGCCGCGCTCGTCCTTTTCGACTTGTACCAGCAGTTCCTGGCCTTCCTTCAGCGCTTCCTTGATGCCGGAGCGGCTGGTGGTGCCGGGCTGGAAATACTGCGGTGCGACTTCCTTGAAGGGGAGGAAACCGTGGCGGGTGCCACCGTATTCGACGAAGCAGGCTTCGAGAGAGGGCTCGAGGCGGGTGATGACTGCTTTATAGATGTTGCTCTTGCGAGATTCTTTACCGGCTGTTTCGATATCGAGGTCGACCAGCTTCTGACCGTCCACGATGGCGACGCGGAGTTCTTCCGGTTGCGTCGCATTGAATAACATGCGTTTCATTATTTTTCTCCCGCGCTCTACACGGGCAGGACGAAGCTACGCGCTTATCGGCGCGCGAGAAAGTGGTTGTACGAATCGTGAAACTGACGATGGTCCAAGTGCTTGTTCTCGTTGTTAGCTTGTCTTTGCTGTATGTCGCCGATCAGTTGGGCAACATACTAAAATCTATTCTGCTTCGTGCTTAGAGCGCGCAAATCAATTACCATCACTGCTTGTCTCCGGTGAGTGAGATTAACCGGGCGGGGCTGCTTCGTAGGCGGCTTGATTGCCTGCCTTGGGTTGGACGGGGAAAAGAATTTGCATCCCGTTTCGACGAAGGCGCACACGCGAGGCGCGGAGTATATTCAATAATGAGTGGTTTAGGCAAAGAATCCGTAACTTGGGTCGAAATTGATGAGGGCGGCGAAGGCCAGCGCATCGACAATTTCCTGTTCAAACATCTGAAAGGCGTGCCCAAGAGCCATATCTACCGCATCCTGCGCGGGGAAGTGCGGGTCAACAAGAAGCGTGTCGACCAGACCTACCGCCTGCAGCTGGGCGACAGCCTGCGCATTCCGCCCATCCGCGTCGCCGAAAAACCCCAGAGCGAATATGTCCCAGCCGTCGAATTCCCCATTCTTTATGAGGATGATGCGCTGATCGCCATCAACAAACCTGCCGGTACGGCCGTCCATGGCGGCAGTGGGGTCAGCTTCGGTGTCATCGAGCAGATGCGCAGCGCGCGGCCGCAGGCCAAGTTCCTGGAACTGGTGCACCGGCTGGACCGCGAGACTTCCGGCGTGCTGCTGGTTGCCAAGAAACGTTCCGCGCTCACCGGGATGCACGAGATCATGCGCGAGGGCAACAGCGACAAGCGCTATTACGCACTGGTGCTGGGGGATTGGCACAACGCCCGCCAGCATGTGAAGCTGCCGCTGCACAAATTCGATACGCCGCAAGGCGAGAAGCGGGTGATGGTGCGCGAGGACGGCCAGCGCGCCCACACCATCTTCAACCTGCAGAAGAACTGGCCGGGATACACCTTATTGGAAGCGGAACTGAAGACCGGACGTACCCACCAGATTCGCGTGCACCTGTCGCACCTCGGCTTTCCCATCGCCGGCGACGACAAATACGGCGACTTCGCCCGCAACAAGGAATTGATGAAGCAGGGCCTCAAGCGCATGTTCCTGCATGCGCACAGCATCAGCTTCAAGCACCCGCTGACCGAAGAGCCATTGACCATCACCGCGCCACTAGCGCCTGAACTGCAAGGCTTCATAGACCGATTGGAAAAGCAGCAATGACCCAGCCCGTCAAATCAGAACGCGCCTTGCTGCTCACACTGGCTGCCATCCAGTTCAGCCACATCCTGGATTTCATGATCATGATGCCGCTCGGCCCCATGCTGATGACCGAATTGGGCATTTCCACGCACGAGTTCGGCTTGCTGGTCGCGTCCTATAGTTTCAGCGCCGCCGCATCCGGCCTGTTCGCCGCCACCTTCGTCGACCGTTTCGAGCGCAAGCGTTTCATGTTGGTCACCTTCTCCTTGTTCGGACTGGCGACCTTGGCCTGCGCCATCGCGCCGGGATACGCCACCTTGCTCATCGCGCGCGGTCTGGCCGGGGCCTTCGGCGGCGTGCTGGGCGCACTGGTGCAGACCTTCATCGGCGACACCATCCCCTTCGCGCGCCGCGCCAAGGCCAGCGGGACGGTGGCTGCGGCATTCTCTTTTTCCACTGTGGCGGGTGTGCCACTCTCGCTCTGGCTGGCCAGCCTGTTCCACTGGCGTGCGCCGTTCGTGTTCATCGTGGTGCTGGTGGGCGTGTTCCTGTTCATTGCCCATCGCGTGTTGCCCGAGTTACGCCATCACCTGTCGCAGGAGAAACGCGCCCATCCCTTCATCGACCTGTTCGCCGTGATGCGCGACATCAATCACTGGCGTGCCATGGGTCTGAGCGCGATGATCATCTTCTCCGGCTTCACCGTGATCCCCTATATCACCGTGTACGCCGTGAACAACATCGCCATCAGCCAGCACGACATCGCCTACATCTACCTTGCAGGCGGTGCCGCCACGCTGTTCACCGCGCGCGCCATCGGCCACTGGGCGGATGCTGCCGGCAAGATGAAGGTCTATCGCATCGTGGCCACCGGTGCGATGTTGCCCATCCTGCTGGTGACGCAGGTCGGACACGCTTCGCTCGCGCTGTGGGTCGTGTTCACCACGCTGTTCTTCGTGCTGGTCTCGGGCCGCTTCATCCCCGCCATGGCCATCATCACCTCCGCCGCCCAGCCCAAACTGCGCGGCACCTTCATGTCGCTCAACGCCACCGTGCAATCCCTTGCTATGGGCCTTGCCGCCACCCTCAGCGGCTTCGTCATCACCCAGGATGCGGCAGGCAAGATCGTCGGCTACGAGAACGTCGGCTACATCGCCATCGCCGCCAACCTGCTCGCCATGTGGTACGTCTCGCGCATCGTCATGCACGACGCGCATCCTAATTTGCCGGATGTGGCGCCGAAGTAGATTTGGAAAAATATATAGGCCTTTTTTCTGCTTGGAAGGGTAAGGGGAGTCAGGCTAGGATTCAGCGTGCGAAAGTCAGTGACTGATAAGGAATAACGACGCTGACCCGTTTCGTCTGCGTTTCGTTTTGCGCCGGTGAATTCGAGCGCTCTTACCGACAATCAGGAGTACACATGAAGAACCTATATGCAATTCTGTTCGTACTACTCACTTCAGGCTGTACATCAATGCCGTCCCCGAAAATTGAGGCAGCACAGACGTCGGTTAGACATCAAGGAGATATCATGAAAGTCAAGCGTATGGACAACGTCGGCATCGTGGTGAAAGACCTTGATGCCGCAATTCAGTTTTTCACTGAACTCGGCCTTACCCTCGAAGGTCGCATGCCTATCGATGGTGAATGGGCTGGCCGTGTCACCGGAGTGCACGGCCAGCGCGTGGAAATCGCAATGCTGCGCACACCTGACGGTCACAGCCGCATCGAGCTCACTCGCTTCGACGCCCCCGCCATCGAGTCAGATCACCGCTCAGCTTCCGTGAACTCGCTGGGATATATGCGTGTAATGTTCACAGTCGAGGACATCGACGATACTCTCGTCCGGCTCAGCAAGCTTGGTGCGACGTTGGTCGATGAAGTTGTCAATTATGAAGGCATCTACCGGCTTTGTTACATCCGGGGGCCCGAAGGGATTCTCATCGGTCTCGCCCAACAGCTCGGGCAGCAAGCCACTCGAGAGAATCCCATGGATCGTAAGCAATGAGGATTCATGTGTTAGGGGCTAACCCGGCATTCAATAGGGGTTGCGCAAGAGCGCGCAGTCCTTCATCCCTATGCTAGACCTCCTGTGCTCGTACTCGATCACGTATCCATTTCCGTTCCAAGCACCGAGAAAGCCCGTCCATTTTACGACTCGGTGATGGCCGCGCTTGGAATCGCCAAAGTTTATGACCGACCTGGCGCACTTGGTTATGGCGTACGATGTGACGACATTGAAGATTTTCATTCCTGCTTGGCAGTCTATGAATCAACTACGGCCAATTTCGACGAAAAGCGCCATTGGTGTTTCAAAGCTACTGCACGAGCCCAAGTTGCTGCCTTCTATTTTGCCGGTCTTGCTAACGGCGGCAAGGACAATGGTATGCCCGGCCTCCGTCCGTACTATCACGCTAACTACTTCGGTGCCTTCCTCTATGACCCGTTTGGCAACCGTATAGAGGCTGTCTGTCATCGTGCGGAGTAACCGGTCAATGAAAATCAAATGGGTCAGCTACGTATTATGTCTGGCCGGGTGTTAAGCTAAGTCAAAATCTGCCGATATATCATCAAATGGGTCAGCATCGCATTGTGTCCAGCCAGGTGTTAACCTTCGCCAAAATCTGCCGATATATCAAGTGACTGTGCTGCGAAAGGAGCCATCATGCGATTCGTGCCTACTATCAATCCGCCTGCTGCGACGCCGACTACACGTGCGGTGAAGGGGCTGACTTCGGTGCATGCGCTGAAACCTGTCCATGAGGAAGTGGAGCCGACTTCGGTGACGTTGAGTGCTGAAGCGAACGAGAGGCAGGAGGCGGAGCGGCATCTGCCGCAGGAGGACAGGCGCAAAGCCTGTCGCCGCATCCATAACCAGAAGGTGTTGATCGAATTGCGTTCCGGGCTGGACCGCCGCCGCCACAATCTGTTTGAGGTGGGGACATCTGATCACATTGATGAAGAAGCATAGTCAGGCATAAATAGACCTAAAGATTTTGTGGAATCTGCCGATAACAGGTCGAATTTCATGAAAGTCGCCGAAGTATGCGTTACCTGCCGCTGTCTCAATCATCGCAGAACTCGATTTCCAGCCTGACACAAGGCAGGACGATCCCGCATGCCGTGGGCGGAGCGCCTATTGCCGGGGATGCACTTGCCAGCGCGCGCGGACAGCAGCCTTCAGGGGCGGTGGGGCAGCGTGGCGTTGGGGAATATATGCGCGAAGACCGGCAGCGCAAGGGGAAGGACCGTCGGAATTACTGCCGCCGCATCCAGTCGATCCGGTCGTTGCCGATTGAGTTGCGTTCCGGGGTGGAGCGCCGCAGCGGGAGTCGGCGCAAGGGCGAGCCGACCATGCATATCCGGGTGAAGGTCTAGCGTCGTTCCCGGTGCAGGAACACGGTGACTTCTTCGCGATCGTGGTAGAGCTGCTTTGCGTCCAGCCGGTAGCGCAGCCCTTTCTTGTTGAGTGTGGCGCGTATCGTATCGAGCGCAGTCTTTAGGGCTTCCACGCGTTTCTTCATCGGCAGTTTGAGGTTGAAGATGGCATTCATGCTGTAGCCGCCGACTATCCATTCCGTCATCAATGCCGCGACGCGCTGCGGCTGCTCCACCATGTCGCATACCAGCCAGTCCACCGGGCGTTTGGGTCGGAAGCGAAAGCCGTCCTGACGCAGATGCTTGATGTCGGGATGGCCGGCGGCGGCGCCTTTGAGCGGGCCGTTGTCCACGGCAGTGACTTTTAGCCCGCGTTGCACGAGTTGCCAGGTCCAGCCACCGGGGGCGGCACCAAGGTCGACGGCGGTCATGCGCGGTTTCAGCCACAGTTCCTGCTCCTGCTTGTCCAGGAATACCTCGAATGCTTCGGCCAGTTTCAGATAGGAGCGGCTGGGGGCGTCGGGGGACATGCTGACACGATGGATGCCGTTGAGCGCGTCGCTGCTGTTGCGCGGGTCGCTGGTGGCGATCAGGGCACGATCCTCGGACGGGAAGAAGATGTGCAGTCGTGGCAGGTTCGGGTCATCGGCCAGCCGTTCGTCATCGCGCAGCGCCTGTTCCAGCAAAGGCTGGAAACGTTTGCTGAAGCCGGACAGCGTTTTGCCTTCGTTGGTATCCGGCACTTCCAGATACAGACCGCTGAATTGAGCGGGCTCCTGCGGGAGGGCGGCGAGCAATGGGCTGAGCCGGTCGCGCTCCGGCAGGTTGCGTACTTCGTCGTGCAGCTTGAGCAGTTGGCGTGCGAATGCGAGCTGTCTGTAGGTCAGGCGGGCTTTGCCTTGCAGCACCAGGTAGCCGCTGTTCTCGATGGCTTCGACGGGTTTGGCCTGTGTTTCGTCGACACAGTCGTGTTCGAAGCCGGGGCGGCAATAGACCAGCCAGGCAGGGAGTGTGGGATCGATCATGTGTAGGAGCGCAGGTGCGGCAGGTGGATGTGCCAGCGGATCGCGGCGAGTCGTAGCGAGACCGTGAGCAACATGGCAAAAAGGATGGACAGCGGGCGTTCCATTCCCAGTGTATCGAGCAGGATCAGCAGCAAAGCACCGACCAGCGATGCGGTGGCGTAGATGTCGGTGCGGAAGATCAGCGGCACTTCGTTGCACAGGATGTCGCGGATGACACCGCCGAACACGCCGGTGATGACACCCATCAGCGCCGCGATGAACCAGTGTACATGCAGGTTCAGCGCGACGGTGGTGCCGATCACGGTGAACAGTGCGAGGCCGAGCGCGTCCGGCAACAAGAAGAAGTTCTTCGGGATGGGCAGTCTGCGCCCGAGGAAGAACGTCATGATCGCCGCGGCGATGCCGACCACCACATAGATCGGGTCGTTGATCCAGTACACGGGCAGCCTGCCCAGCAGGATGTCGCGCACCGTGCCGCCGCCGATGCCGGAGATGACCGCGATCACCGCCACGCCGAACAGGTCGAGGTCGCGCCGGTGCGCTTCCAGCGTGGCGGTGATGGCGCAAACGGCGACAGCGCACAGATCGAGGGTGTGTATCAGGCTCATGATGGCAACGGGGCAGGAGGGCGCGCATTATACGAGTTGCGGCGCAGCCAAGTGTTAGAATCCGCGCCTCATTTTTCGGTGGTGCAAGATGGAAAAGCGTTATGAATTGATCGTCTTCGACTGGGACGGCACGGTGATGGACTCCACGGCGATGATCGCCACATCCATCCAGTCGGCCTGCCGCGACCTGGAGCTGCCGGTTCCCAGCGACGAGGATGCGCGTCATGTGATCGGCATGGGGCTGGTAGAGGCTTTGCGGCACGCGGTGCCGAGTGCGCCGGAGGAGATGTACGAGCCGCTGGCGGATCGCTATCGCCATTATTTCCTTGCCCAGGACCAGGCCATTCCGCTGTTTTCCGGTGCGCGCGAGACCATTGAAGAACTGCACGAAGCCGGTCATGTGCTGGCGGTGGCGACCGGCAAGAGCCGCAAGGGGCTGGATCGTGTGCTGGACAGCAGCGGCCTGCGTCCGTACTTTCTGGCCACACGCACGGCCGACCAGACCTTCTCCAAGCCGCACCCGGCCATGTTGCTGGAGCTGATGGATGAACTGGGCATGCAGCCGGAGCAGGTGCTGATGATCGGCGATACCACGCACGATCTGCAGATGGCGATCAATGCCGGCGTGGATGCAGTCGGGATGACCTATGGCGCCCATCCGGAAGAGCAGCTGCGCGAGCTGAAACCGTTGGCGCTGCTGAATGACTTCCATGAATTACGTGCCTGGCTGAAGGCCAATGCCTGAATGAATCACAGAGGGAGAGCGCAATGTCCGATCTGAGCAATAACTGGGAACGCAACGTACTGGAGAAACTGGCGCTGTCCGCCATTCAGGAGCAGCGCCGTACACGCCGCTGGGGCATTTTCTTCAAGCTGCTGACCTTTCTTTACCTGTTCTTCCTGCTTGCGATGGTGATGGATATCGCCGGCGACAGCAGCGACGGATTGGTGGGCGGCAAGCACACGGCGTTGATCGAAGTGAAAGGCGTCATCTCGGCCGACAGCATGGCCAATGCGGACAACCTGATCTCCAGCCTGCAGGATGCCTATGCGGACAAACGCACGGCCGGCGTCATCCTGCGCGTGAACAGTCCCGGCGGCAGCCCGGTGCAGGCAGGTCTGGTGAACGACGAGATCAAGCGCCTGCGTACCCTGCATCCCGAGATCCCCTTGCATGTGGTTGTGGAGGATATGTGCGCTTCCGGCGGTTATTTCATCGCGGCGGCGGCAGAGAACATCTACGTGAACAAGGCCAGCATCGTCGGTTCCATCGGCGTGCTGATGGATGGTTTCGGTTTTACGGGCACCATGCAGAAGCTGGGCGTGGAACGCCGCCTGATGACGGCGGGCGAGAACAAGGGCTTCATGGATCCGTTCTCGCCGCGCAATCCCAAGCAGGAGGCATTCACCAAGGGCTTGCTGGAAGACATCCATCAGCAGTTCATCGCCGTGGTGCGCGACGGACGCGGCAAGCGTTTGCATGAGACGCCGGAGATGTTCAGCGGATTGTTCTGGACCGGAGACAAGGCAATCGCGATGGGATTGGCGGACGGCATCGGCAGCGTGGATTCCGTGGCGCGCGACATCATCAAGGCCGAAACCGTGGTCGACTTCACTGCACACGAGAACATCGCGGATCGTCTGGCGAAGAAACTGGGTGCCGGGGTGGCGAGCATGTTCCCCGGCTTCGGTGCACAGGGTGAGGGTGTGACGCTACGGTAGTTCGGCCTGCAGTGCGGCCAGGTCGGTGATGGGCGGCAGGCACTGCGTGCCGCGACACAGCCAAGCGGTGGTCAATGCCTGGCTGGGTTTCGCGAGGACTTCAGGTAAACCCGGTTCATCGCCGCGTAGCGCGATCACCATCAACTCCGGTGCATAGTGTTCAGAGACAGCCGCCCGCCAGGCAGCTGTCTCTATTTCATCTCCACACAACACCAGCAAGGAAGGCGGCTGCAGCAGTTCGCTCAGCGCGGTGTTCAGGCTGCAACACTGGCTGGACGCCTGTTCCATCAGAGGATAGAACAGCTTCAGGCAGCGCTCGGCTGCATCGCGGTAACGTGTGTCGCCCGTCAATTCTGCGAGTCGCAGCAGTGCTTGCGCGGCGATGCCGTTACCGGCTGGTGTGGCGTTGTCCTGCCCTGACTTGTTGCGCTGGATCAGCGCTTCATGGTCGTGGCTGGTGAAGTAGAAGCCGCCGTGTTCGCTATCCTCGAAGCGTGCCAACAATGCGTCCGCAAGTTGCACCGCGAACTGCATGTCTGCCTCGCGATACCCGGTCTGCATCAATTCCAGCGCGGCATCCAGCAGGAAGGCGTGGTCGTCCAGATAGGCGTTCAGATGCGTCTTGCCATCCTTGTGTGTGGCGTACAACTTGCCGTCCTGCCACAAGGTGCCGCGTACGAAATCCATGGCGTGCTGCGCAGAGGCTTGCCAGTTGTCGCGCCCGAACACGCGTGCCGCCTTTGCCATACCGGCAATCATCAAGCCGTTCCAGCTGCCGAGTATCTTTTCGTCACGTCCGGGGCGGACGCGCTGTTCGCGTGCGCTGAACAGTTTCGATCGTGCAGATGCAAGCAGTGCGGTCGCTTGTTCTTGATCGAGTCGCAACGACTGCGCGATCTCGCTCAGCGGTCGGCTTACGCGCAGGTTCCAAGCGTGGTTCTCGAAGTTGGGTGTGCTGTCCAGGCCGTAATAGGGTTTGACGACGGCGTATTCATCTTCGGTCAACAGCGCGCGGATGTCGTTGCGCTGCCAGACATAGAACTTGCCTTCCTCGTGTTCCGAGTCTGCGTCCAGCGAGGCGTAGTAGCCGCCCTGCGGGGATTGCATCTCACGCATCACCCAGCCTGCGGTTTGTTCCACGATGTTTGCGAACAGTGGGTCGCGGCTGTTCTGCCATGCGTCGCAGTACAGACCGAGCAGCAGGCCGTTGTCGTACAGCATCTTCTCGAAATGCGGGATGTCCCAGTTGGCGTCTACGCTGTAGCGGCAGAAGCCACCGCCGAGCTGGTCATACAGTCCGCCCAGCGCCATCTGCTGCAGGGTGAACAGCGCGACATGAAGTGCATCCTCGTCCTGATGCGTCTTGGCTTGCCGCAGCAGCAGATCGAGTTCAGCCGGATGCAGGAATTTGGGCGCATCACCAAAACCGCCGTTCACGCGGTCGCAATCCTGTTTCAGCTGCTGCACTGCGCTGGCAAGTGACGAGTCATCGAAGGTTATTTCATCGTTGCCGGGTTTCGGCTGCCAGGCAGCGAGGGCGTTGATGATCTGCTGGCTCTGTACGGCGAGTTCCTTGTGTTTCTCCTTGTAAGCCTGCGCGAGCTGCACCAGCAGCTGCGGAAAACCGGGCAGGCCGTAACGAGGCTGCTTCGGGAAATAGGTGCCGCTGTAGAACGGCGTGCCGTCCGGCGACAGGAACATGGTCAGTGGCCAGCCGCCGCTGCGGCGCGACAGCAGGTAGTGCGCGTTCTGGTAGATCTGGTCGAGGTCGGGGCGTTCTTCGCGGTCCACTTTGATATTGATGAAATGCTCGTTCATTACTGCCGCGACCTCATCATCTTCGAACGACTCATGCGCCATCACATGGCACCAGTGGCAGGCCGAGTAACCTATGGAAAGCAGGATGGGTTTGTTTTGCTCGCGCGCCTGTTGCAAGACTTCAGGTGTCCACGGATGCCAGTCCACCGGGTTCTCGGCATGCTGCAGCAGGTAGGGGCTGGTCTCGTGGATAAGGTGATTTGTCATCAGCGTAGTAGAGGTTTCAAGTGTTGCATCACGCTCTGCAGGATGCGCGGCTGTGCGGTTGCGTTCGGATGCAGGTTGTCCGGCTGGAACTGCTCGGGCGGGATGCCTTCCAGCATGAAGGGCAGCAAGGCGATGCGGTGTTTTTTCGCCAGCCTGGGATAGATGTTACGGAACTGTTCCGTATAAGCAGGGCCATAGTTCGGCGGTAGCTGGATACCGAGCAGCAACACTTTGGCTTTTGTCTGCTTTGCGCGTTTGATGATGGCATCGAGATTCTTTTCGGTTTCTGCCAGCGGCGAGCCGCGCAGTCCGTCATTGGCGCCCAGTTCGACGATCACTACGGCGGGTTTGTGAATCGCCAGCGCCTTGTCGATGCGGCGTACACCGCCTGCGGTTGTCTCACCGCTGATGCTGGCATTGACCACGGTGTAAGGCTTGCCGCTTGTATTCAACTCCTGCTGCATCAGATGCGCCCAGGAAGCTTCGCGCGCGATGCCGTAGCCGGCTGATAAACTGTCGCCGAATACGAGTATGTTGTTGGCGGCCTGCACGAAGCTGGACAGCGACAGGGCTGCAAGCAGTGAAACGACTTTGAGGATGAGGTTCATGGCAACGATTGTGCAAGCAGCAGGGCTCACCAAGCAAGTGTTAAGCGGCGATAGTCCGCTCACTATCCTGCATGACGTGAGTTTCGCGGTGGAATCGGGCGATAGCCTTGCCATCGTAGGGGCTTCCGGTTCCGGCAAGTCCACCTTGCTAGGATTGCTGGCGGGGCTGGATGTGCCGACCAGTGGCAGCGTGTCCCTGAACGGTACCGACATCTTTTCGCTGGACGAAGACGGTCGCGCGCGTTTGCGCGGTGAGTTGGCAGGTTTCGTGTTTCAGTCCTTCCAGTTGCTGCCCGCGCTGAACGCACTGGAGAACGTGATGTTGCCGCTGGAACTGGCTGGACTGCGCGATGCGCGCCAGCGTGCGGAAGATTCCCTGCAGCAGGTCGGCCTCGGTGCCCGCGCGCATCACCTGCCCAAGCATCTTTCCGGTGGCGAACAGCAGCGCGTTGCTCTCGCCCGCGCCTTTGTGACCCAGCCCAAGATATTGTTTGCCGATGAACCGACCGGCAACCTCGATGCAGCCACCGGCGCGCAGGTCATCGAACTGATGCTGGAGTTGAACCGTGCGCAGGGCACGACGCTGATCCTGGTGACGCATGACGACAAATTGGCTGCGCGCTGCAAGCGGCAGTTGCGCTTGGCGGCGGGGCAGGTTCAAGTTTGAATAGCCTTTGAATGGAATGGGGATAGGGATGAAGAGTTGTCAATGGAATGCTTCGCCAAGAAGAAAAAAACAGGAATCAGTTCTTACTCTTTTAAAGAAGTACATGTTTGAACATTTGCTGGGAACGATAACTGCCATTGGATCGTTCTTCGGTGGACTATTCATGTTGGTATATATGCTGGATGAAAAGTTCTTTCCTGCAGGTATGGAGGCTTCATCGATTGGCTTGCTATTAGGCGCTGCTGCTATTGTTGGGATTGTGGTGTCCATACTATTTGGCCTGTATTTCATTATTCCGGGCTATGTATATAAAAATATGCTGGCTGAAGAATTCAGAAAGAACTCAATCGATATAGGTGCTAGTCCAGAAATACTGCGTTTGCTTGATGCTCCTGCTTTTGTTACCGCAATGTTTTTTGGCGTCTACCTCTATCAGGCAAGTTATCAAGTACCAACGCCATTATCTTCAGGGTTGTGGATTGTTTATTTTCTGTTGCTGATCTTAATAACTATGTTCTGTACATACCCACGCATAGATAGTGCTGGGAGAGAGAGAATCAAAGGAAGGAGGCCACTTTTCTTTGTTTTTTTCATTTCCACAATTTTGGCCGCTTTGCCTTGGCTATTGATATTGCAATTTGCAAGTGGATATAGCCGAAATGGTGCGGACGATGGCAATGTGTGGTTCGCAATACTCTTGATGGTCCTTGCTGTCGTTAGCTCAAATCATATCGTTGCAGGAGCAAAGAAATGGTGGGTAGTGCTGCTTGGTGCGGTAGTGGCGTTGCTATTTGCTATTTATATTACGCAACAATGGTCATTAATACCTCGTGGAGTGGTTCGGCTATTGAGTATTGGGAATATCCCTAACGCTACCTTGCTGCTTGATGAGCAAGGGTGCGAGATTGCTGCCCAATACACAACTGACCAGCCAGTTGCGAATCCCCAGAAAAAAATGGCGAGCTGTAAACTTTCATCGGTCACGATTGTGTGGCGCATTGGAAATGAGTATTGGATAAAGCCTCAGGGAGCAGAGGGGGGAAATCAGGCCGCCACTTCGTCTGGGGATGCGAAGCAAGTGCTGAAAAGCGAAAAAGAGTCCAAGCTTCAATGTGTGACGGAGAAATATTCAAACGTAAATCGCACGGGGAAAGCGCAGTTTACTGAGCAAACAATAGTAGAAGCTAACGATGGTGCGGTTTGTGAAAATCATTCAAAGATCTTGTATCTTAATTCCAATATCAAGTTTTCACTTCCCGCATCTCATGTTCTTAGTTGGTCAATTGAATTTCCCTCAACCCCTATGGCGAAGCAATGAAGCTTTACCGTCTCTCATTTAATCTCCTGCGGCGCGACTGGCGCGCAGGTGAATGGCGCGTGTTGCTGCTGGCACTGGTGCTGGCGGTGGGCAGTCTGGCGACCGTCGGACTGTTCGCAGATCGTGTGCGGCAGGCTTTGCAGCAGCAGGCGCAAAGTCTGATCGGTGCCGACCTGCGCATCACCTCCACGCGTCCGTTCTCTCCCGAGTATCGCAAGCTGGCCACTGCACGCGGTCTGCAGGTGGTGCAGAGCCGCAGTTTCCCCAGCATGGTGTCGCATGGCGAGCGGGTGTTGCTGAGCGAACTGCAGGCTGTGGAAGCGGGGTATCCCCTGCGCGGCAAGATAGAGATCGACGACGGGACTTTGCATGTGGCGCAGGCCATCCCGACTACGGGCACGGTGTGGGTGGATGAGCGATTGTTGCGGCGGCTGGATACGCAGGTGGGCGATGAGGTGGGTATCGGTGCGCGACGATTCAAGGTGGCGGCGCGCATCGTGAAGGACATCGACCAGTCCATCGGTTTCTCCAGCTTCGCGCCGCGCGTGCTGATGAATGAGGGCGATCTGCCTGCGACGGGATTGCTGCAGGAGGGGAGCCGCTTGTCCTATCGCTTGATGATCGCGGGCGAGGCGAAGCAGATCACAGCATTGAAAGTGGAACTGCAAACCAGATTGTCCGGCAACGAGAAGCTGGAAGATGTGCGCGATGCGCGGCCGGAGATACGCACGGCGCTGGAGCGCGCAGAGAGTTTCCTCGGCTTGGCTGCGCTGACGGCCGCGATTCTGGCGGGGGCGGCGATGGCCTTGGCTGCACGGCGTTTCGTGGCGCGCCATCTGGATGGCTGTGCGGTGATGCGTTGTCTGGGCGCGCAGCAGGGGCAGGTGCTGTGGCTGTTCCTGTATCAGTTCATCTTGCTGGGGGTGATCGCGGTGTTGTTCGGCAGCCTGCTGGGCTATGGCACGCAAGCGATGCTGGTGCAGAGCATCGCCAGCATGCGTGATGCAGAATTGCCGCTGCCGGGTGTGTTACCAGTACTGCAAGCGGCGGTGAGCGGCTTCGCCTTGTTGTTGGGCTTTGCTTTCCTGCCTTTGCTGCAGCTGCGCAAGGTCACGCCGTTGCGGGTGTTGCGCCGCGAGATGGGGGCGCCGGAGATCAGCGGCTGGCTAGTCTATGGCTTGGCGACGCTGGTGCTTGCGGGGCTGTTTTTGTGGCAGGCCGGGTCGTTGAAGCTGGGGTTGGCCGTACTCGGCGGCTTGCTGGTGGGCTTGATGCTTTTCGGCTGGCTGGCCTGGTTGATGTTGCATGGCATGGCACGCAATGGGCATCTGTTGCATGCACAGTGGCGTCATGCCTTCAATAATCTGGCGCGACATGGACGCAGTGCGGCGGTGCAGGTGGTGGCCTTGAGTCTGGGGGGCATGGCTTTGCTGGTGCTGACACTGGTTCGCGGCGATCTGTTGCAGGGCTGGCAGAGCAAGTTGCCGCCGGAGACGCCGAACCGTTTCGTGGTGAACATCCAGCCGGATCAGCTGGAAGCGATAGCAGATTTCTTCCCGCGGCACTCGCTGCCTGTTCCCGAGATGCAGCCCATGGTGCGCGGTCGTCTGGTCGAGATCGATGGTCGTGCGGTCAATGGCGATAGTTATCCCGATCCGCGGGCGCGAGGTTTGGTGGAACGCGAGTTCAATCTTTCCTATATGACGCAGATGCCAAACTGGAACCAGTTGGTGGGCGGGCAATGGTGGTCTGCAGCAGGCAGGGATGAGCTTTCGGTGGAAGAGGGCATCGCCAAGACGCTGGGTATCAAACTCGGCGATTTACTCGCCTATGATGTGGCGGGCAGCCGCTTTACAGCCAGAGTCACCAGTCTGCGCAAGGTGGAATGGGATTCGATGAAGGTGAATTTTTTTGTGATCACTACGCCGGAATTGCTGCAGGATTTTCCTGCCAGCTATCTGTCCAGCTTCTATTTGCCTCCCGACAAGGTGAAGGCCGGCGATGAACTGGCGCGCGAATTTCCCAATCTGCTGCTGATCGATACCGGCGCAGTGATCGCACAGGTGCGCGGCATCATGGACCAGATCGCGCAGACGGTGAGTGCGGTGTTCCTGTTTACGCTGCTGACCGGTTTGGCCGTCCTGTATGCCGCATTGTTGTCCACGCAGGATGAACGCAGCCATGAGGCGGCGATTTTGCGCACACTGGGTGCAGACAGCCGCTACTTGCGTCGACTACATCTTTCCGAGTTCGCTGTGTTGGGTGGGCTGAGCGGTTTTTTTGCGGCGGGCGGTGCGGTTTTGCTGGGCTGGGTGCTGGCGCGATTCGTACTGGAGATTTCTGCAAGTCTCAATCCGCTGATCTGGCTGGTGGGTATCAGCGGCGGCATCATGATCGTGTCCTTGTCCGGCTGGCTGGCAACGCGCAAGTTGACCAGACGCCCCCCGCTGAGGATTCTCGCGGCAGATTAATGACTTGCTGCTTGACGCGCTGCTCAATATCCCTATAATGCCGGCCTCCCTGAAAAAGGGAGTTTTTAACCTTGCTCCACCGTCCATCGCGTGCCGGGGGGCTTTAATCCACAAGGAGATGTAATGCGACACTACGAAATCGTATTTATCGTGCATCCCGATCAGAGCGAGCAAGTGCCTGCAATGATCGAGCGTTATCGCACGTTGGTGACCGGCAAGAGCGGTCACATCCACCGTCTGGAAGACTGGGGCCGCCGTCAACTGGCATACCCGATCCAGAAGATCCACAAAGCACACTACGTGATGATGAACATCGAGTGCGACCAGGAGACCCTGGACGAACTGGAACACGCTTTCCGCTTCAATGACGCCGTACTGCGCCACCTGACCATCAAGACCAAGGTTGCTGTGACTGCACCTTCCGTGATGATGAAGGAAGAGAAGTCGCGTTCATTGACCGATGCCGCGGAAGCGGCACCGGCACCGGCTGCTGCAGCGTAATTTGGATTGAGCAGCAACCGTTGTGTGATCGACGGGGAAGTGATCGAGTCGGAAGGCTTGCGACACACCCCGGCAGGTTTGGCGAGATTGGCGTTCAGAATGCGCCATACCTCGATGCAGCAGGAAGCAGGGATGCAGCGTCAAGTGCAGTGTGAGGTTCAGGCACTGGCATTCGGCGAAACGGCTCAGAAGTTGAGCAAGTTGCAACCCGGTCAGCTATTGAGGGCTGAAGGTTTCCTGGCGCAGCGCAGCATGAAGAGCACGCAACTGGTTCTGCATATAGATAACGTCATATTGAGATAGGAGCACAAAATGGCTCGTGTATTTAAGAAGAAAGACGACAAGAAGAACAATTCTTCGCGTCAACTGTTCAAGCGCCGCAAGTTCTGCCGTTTCACCGCCGAGAAGATCGCGGAAGTGGATTACAAGGACATCAACATCCTGAAGGAATTCATCACCGAGAACGGCAAGCTGATCCCGGCACGTATCACCGGTACCAAGGCGCGTTACCAGCGTCAGCTGAGCACAGCCGTGAAGCGCGCACGCTTCCTGGCCCTGTTGCCTTACACTGATTTGCACTAAGGAGTAGACCATGCAAGTTATTCTGATGGAAAAAGTGGTCAACCTCGGCCAACTGGGCGATGTGGTCAAAGTGAAGAACGGTTACGCACGTAACTTCCTGATCCCGCAAGGCAAGGCCAAGCGTGCGACAGAAAGCAACGTGGCGGATTTCGCTGCACGCCGTGCAGAACTGGAAGCTGGCGAAGCTGCCAAGCTGGCCGATGCTCAGGCACGCGGCGAGAAGCTGAGCGGTCTGACCATTCAGATGGTTCAGAAAGCTGGCGTTGACGGCAAGCTGTTCGGTTCCGTGACCAACGCCGACATCGCTGCGGCACTGGTTGCTGAAGGCCACCAGGTTGAGAAGAGCCAAGTGCGTATGCCGGAAGGTCACCTGAAGCAGATCGGTGATCATGCTGTGAGCATCGCGCTGCATCCCGATGTTGTCGTAGACGTGACCGTTTCGGTGTTGGGCGAGCAGTAATTCCATTCGCTCAAGTAGTTACAAGAAAGGACTGGCGACAGTCCTTTTTTGTTGTCTGGAGAGTGTAGAATCCCCCCTCCGTTATTTGTCACCGAATCATGCAGAATTATTCAGCTCCCGTTGCCGATGCACAGCTAGAAGCACTGAAGCTCCCGCCGCATTCCGTTGAGGCGGAGCAGTCTGTGTTGGGCGGCATCCTGCTCGACACCAGTGCTTGGGACAAGGTCACCGACCTGCTGAACGAGACGGATTTCTATCGGGGCGAGCACCGTTTGATCTGGCGTCATATCGGGCGCCTGAACGAACAGGCCAGACCGGTCGATGTCATCACGCTGGCTGAATCGCTGGAAAGCAACGGTGAGCTGGATAAGGCGGGCGGCTTGAGCTATCTGGGCTCACTCGCGCAGAACGTGCCATCCGCTGCCAATATCCGTCGTTACGCCGAGATCGTGCGTGAGCGGGCCATCATGCGCAAACTGGTTGAGGTCGGCAGCGACATCGCGACCAGTGCCTACAATCCAAGCGGTCGCGATGCGGGCCAGTTGCTGGACGAGGCCGAGAGCAAGGTCATGCAGATCTCCGAGCAAGGGGATCGTGGCAAGCAAGGTTTCATTGCGATCCCGCCCTTGCTGACCCAGGTGGTCGAGCGCATCGAGACTTTGTACGGCCGGGAAGATGCCAGCGAGGTGACGGGCACAGCAACCGGCTTTGCAGATCTGGATCGCATGACTTCCGGTCTGCAGCCGGGTGATCTTGTCATCGTGGCAGGCCGCCCGAGTATGGGTAAGACGGCGTTCTCGATCAACATCGCCGAGAACGTTGCGCTGGAAGGCAAGCCGGTCGCAATTTTCAGTATGGAAATGGGCGGGGCGCAATTGGCGATGCGTATGATCGGCTCCGTGGGGCGACTCAATCAACATACGCTGCGTACCGGCCGTCTGGAAGACGAAGACTGGACGCGCATGACGCATGCGCTGGGTCTGCTCAATGATTCGCCTATCTTTATCGATGAGACGCCGGGCCTGAATGCGCTGGAATTGCGTTCCCGTGCCCGCCGTCTGCATCGCCAGAACGATGGCTTGGGTCTTGTGGTGATCGATTACCTGCAGCTGATGTCATCGCCGGCGGGCAAGGGCAGCGAGAACCGCGCGACGGAGATCTCCGAGATATCACGTTCATTGAAATCTCTGGCCAAGGAATTGCAGGTGCCGGTGATTGCGTTGTCCCAGCTCAATCGCAGTCTGGAGCAACGTCCGAACAAGCGTCCGGTCATGTCTGACCTGCGCGAATCCGGCGCTATCGAACAGGATGCGGACTTGATCCTGTTCATCTATCGCGATCAGGTCTACAACCCGGATACGCCGGACAAGAATATGGCCGAGATCATCATCGGCAAGCAGCGTAACGGTCCGATCGGTACGGTCAGGCTGACCTTCCGTGGCGAATTCACACGCTTCGAAAATTACGCCCCAGACCAGTATTGATTGCTGCGAGATCTCGTGGCGAGTAACAGTGCGGACGGAATAATGGCCGCGAACAAAAAATATTCGCATTTAATTGCATAATTCATTTGCGCGTTTGCGCGGTTCGGTTACAATGCGCGTCCTTTTACAGGCGCGTAGCTCAGCTGGTTAGAGCACCACCTTGACATGGTGGGGGTCGTTGGTTCGAGTCCAATCGCGCCTACCAATTTCTTCTTCTCCTTAACTATCGTTTTTCGAGAAGCTCATGTTCACATTGAGTCTGAATGGAGAAGAAAGCACGCAGGCCCTGCTTCAATCGGGGCGTTCCTACTGCCTCATCGTCCGTTCCGAAACCCAGCGCGCTGCGGTGCTCAACGCACTCGGGGCGCAGGCCGGTGTGGTCATCGCGCCGCACAACGGTGGTCTGATCAGCAATCTCCGGGTTTGGGAGAACATCATCCTTCCGGTGCAGTATCATGGCATCGAGCTGTCGGACGGGCTCGAGGCTCATGTGACTACCTTGCTGGATCAGTGTGGCATGTCTGACGAGACATTGATGTCGGCATTGATGCTCAAGCTGCCCGATCAACTTACCTTGTATGAGAAAAGACTGGTCGGCTTCGTGCGTGCGATGCTGATGGAGCCGGAATTCATCGTCTATGATGGATTGAACGAAGGGCTGTCGCATAAGGAATTGCAGCTGGAGAGCAAGTTCGAGCAGGTGTTCCGCATGCACTTTCCTCATCGCACTTCTGCTTTGGTGAGCTTCGAGGAGAGCAAGGGAAAGAGCAATCCGGATCAGTTGGTGATCCACCTTTAGAGGCGCAATGAAACTGAATAACTACAATCAGCGACTGTTGAATATCGAGCAGCGTACCAAGCGTTTCATGTTGGGGGCGCTCGGGGCGATGCTAATGGTGGTCTTGTTGGTCGCCTACAAACAGGGTTACCTGGTTCGTAGCACGATTATCTATTTTTTTGCGCCGAATGCGCAGGGACTCAATCAAGGTATGGCGGTCAAATTCATCGGCTTCAAGGTAGGGAGTGTCAAAGCGGTGAGTATGGAGCCCAATGCATCCGTGCGTGTGAAGGTGGCGCTGGATAACGAATATGTGCACCTAATCGGACTGGATGCCAAGGCGCGATTGATCAAGGAAGCGCTGGTGGGTGAGAGTGTGGTGGAGATCATTCCCGGTTCGCAGCAGGTGCAGCCGGTGACACAGGACAGCGTCCTCCAGTACGAGCGAGGTCAGGATGCTAGTAGCATCGCTGAGAGTATGGCTGCGCAGTTGCAACCGATCTTGAGTGATATTCGCCAGATCACCAGCAGCATCAACAACCCCGATGGCGATATCCAGAAGACACTGAAGAACCTGACTCTGGTGACGGGTGAGTTGCGGGAGACAGTGAAACAGTTCACTCAATTGGCCAGCAGTGGCAATCAGAAGCTGGAAAACGTGCATGGCAAACTGGATAAGGCCTTGGATAGCGTGAATGCCAATCTGGCCGTGATGGACAAGGCGGTTCCGCGTTTGGTCGATAGGGCAGAGGCAACGCTGGACAACGTGCAGACGGCCACTTCCGACATTCGCCGTCTGGCTGCGGATTCGGCGGGAGAGTTGCCGTCATTCATCCATAACAGCAATGCTTTGGTGCAGGATAGTCAGGACATGCTGGAAGGTGCGAAACGCTCCTGGCCTTTCAGTGGCTGGTTCCACAAACCGGAAGCCCAGGCCTTGCCTGTCGATGGCTATGTGCCGCCAGGGAAACCTTGATGTCGTTACGTCTTCTGCCCGCATCCTCGTTGGTATTTGCTTGCCTGCTGTTATTGACGGCATGTGGGCAGAGCGCTCCTGTGCGGAACGCAAGACTGGAGTTGGCGGCAGAGCATAGTCAGAGTGCCCAGCGGGCTTTCGGCAGGGGAGACTATGCTGTTGCACTGCGGCAGTATGAGATGGCAATGCGGGTGGATGTCGCCGTGGAGAATATTCAGGGCATCGCAATAGATATGCTGAATCTGGCCAGCGTAAATCAGAAGCTGGGGCGACTGCAGGAGGCGCATGCATATCTGGATGCGCTACTGCAGGATGAGGCAGTGCAATATGGGTCAGCCTATCTGGCGGCTGCGGCGACACAGAAAGCCCTGTTGCTGTTGCAGCAAGGTGAGTCGAGTGATGTGCGGTCATGGCTGGACAAGGCTGAAGGATGGTGCGTGTCTGAATGTCGTCTCAAGCGTGCCATCGACAATGCACGCGCAGCGTTGGCATTGCATGAGAAGGATTATGACGGAGCGCTGCATTGGGCCGAGCGAGCAGCTTCTGCCAGTCGGGGCGATGACCCGCTGGAGCATGCCAATGCCATGCGCTACATGAGCGAGGCAAGACTCGCGCGCAGTGAGTTCGATCTGGCTTTGCGTTTGGCAAGTGATACGCTGGCATTGGACAAAACCCTGGGGCTGCCTGAGAAGATCAAGCAGGATCTGTTGCTGTCTGCGCGAGCATATGAGGGGCAAGGTAATGCAGTGCAGGCCAAGCACTTTCGTGAGCGTGCATCTCGTATCGTTGTAAGGTGAGGCTGTTATGTGTCACCTAATGCGTTCTCAGGGGCTGTGATGGAAGTGTTCTGGAAGCGCATGCTGCTGCGGTTGCAGATGAGGCAAGTGCGCAAGACGGTATTCGGTGCGCTCGCTTTGTTATGGTATGCCTTCAACAACCTTCGTGTCTTAAGGCGTCCTCCGGTTAATGCTGTATTTCAGCGGCAATTGTTCTTCACGGGTGTCGAGGCGCTCGGGATCGTGGCGGTCTTCGGTTTGTTGAGCGGAGCGCTGGTCATCACGCAAGTGACCTCGCTCATCGGCGGAGACAGCTCCCTGGCAGTGAAGATATTGATCTGGACGGTCGTGGGCGAAGTAGGGCCGTTGTTCGCGGCCATCATCATCGTTGCCCGCAGCAGTGCGGCCATCGCTTCAGAGTTGGCACTGATGAAGACCCGGGGGGAGATGAATAGTCTCCTGAGAATGGGAATATCGCCGCATGACTATCTGCTGGTGCCTCGCATTGTCGGTGTGACGCTGGCGGTGCTGGCTTTGACCATCTATTTCCAATTGGTTGCTGTCGGCGGCGGCTTGGCGATCAGTGCCTTGTTCCAGAACGTGTCATGGCTGGATCAGGTGGGGCGCTTCCTGCAGACGGTGAAGCTGGGCGATTTTGCGGTGGTCGCATTTAAAGGCTGTCTGTTCGGACTGGCGATCTCCAGCATCTCTTGTTACAACGGTATGCAGGCGCAGCCTTCTGTGACGGATGTGCCCAAGGTGGCGATCAAGGCTGTCTTGCAGAGTCTGCTGTTCGTATTTGCGCTGGATGCGCTGATCGCCTACCTGAACATGACATGGTGAGTTGCGATATACTGCGCGCCCTGTGGCGTATGTACGCCTGAACATATTGAAAGTGCGGCGCAGGCCGCATTTGCTTTTTGAGAGTGGATCGAAATGCCTGTCATAACACTACCGGATGGTTCTCAACGCAGTTTTGAAGGTCCTGTAACTGTCGCCGAAGTCGCGGAAAGCATAGGCGCCGGTCTGGCGCGTGCAGCGCTGGCCGGCAAGGTGGACGGCAATCTGGTGGATACTTCTTACCAGATCGCGAGCGATGCACAGCTCGCCATTGTCACCGGCAAGGATGAAGAGGGTCTGGACCTGATCCGCCATTCCACTGCGCACTTGCTGGCCTATGCGGTAAAAGAGCTTTTCCCGGAGGCGCAGGTAACAATCGGTCCGGTGATAGAGAACGGCTTCTATTACGATTTCTCCTACTCGCGCCCATTCACGCCCGAAGACCTGGCTGCAATCGAGAAGCGCATGGCAGAGTTGAGCAAGCTCGACCTGCCGGTGACTCGACGTGTGCTGCCGCGCGATGAGGCCGTTGCCTACTTCAATTCCATCGGCGAGAAATACAAGGCGGAGATCATCCAGTCCATCCCGGCTGACCAGGAGGTTTCGCTCTACAGCGAAGGAGAGTTCACCGATCTGTGCCGCGGGCCGCACGTGCCTTCGACCGGCAAGCTCAAGGTGTTCAAGCTGATGAAGGTCGCCGGTGCCTATTGGCGCGGCGATTCGAAGAACGAGATGCTGCAGCGCATCTACGGTACGGCCTGGGTGAAGAAAGAAGACCTGGATGCCTATCTGCATCAACTGGAAGAAGCCGAGAAGCGCGACCATCGTAAGTTGGGCAAACAGCTGGACCTGTTCCACATGCAGGATGAAGCACCGGGCATGGTGTTCTGGCATCCCAAGGGATGGGCCATGTGGCAGGTGATCGAACAGTACATGCGCCGCGTGTATCGCGATAACGGCTACCAGGAGATCCGCTGCCCGCAGATCATCGATCGCGTGTTGTGGGAGAAGTCCGGCCATTGGGAACATTACAAGGCCAACATGTTCACCACCGAGTCGGAGAAGCACGACTACGCGATCAAGCCGATGAATTGTCCCGGTCATGTGCAGGTATTCAACTCGGATCTGCGCTCGTACCGTGAGCTGCCTGTGCGTTACGGTGAGTTTGGCTCGTGCCATCGCAACGAGCCTTCAGGCGGTTTGCATGGTCTGATGCGTGTACGCGGTTTCGTACAAGATGATGGACACGTATTCTGTACCGAAGGACAGATCGAATCCGAAGTGACGGCATTCAATGCGCTGGTACTCAAGGTTTACAAGGACTTTGGTTTCAATGAGGTGAAGGTCAAACTTGCCCTGCGTCCCGAAGGGCGTGTCGGTTCGGATGACATTTGGGATAAATCCGAAAGCGCATTGCGGGCTGCTCTGCGTGCTTCCGGCATGGAGTGGGAAGAGCTGCCGGGCGAGGGTGCATTCTATGGTCCCAAGATCGAATTCCATATCAAGGACGCCATCGGGCGCTCATGGCAATGCGGCACCATCCAGGTCGATTTCTCCATGCCGGGCCGCCTGGGGGCTGAATATGTGGATGAGGACAATACCCGCAAAACCCCGGTAATGCTGCATCGTGCTGTACTTGGTTCGCTGGAGCGATTCATCGGTATCCTGGTGGAAAACCACTCGGGAGCCCTGCCGTTGTGGCTGGCGCCGGTGCAGATGGTGGTGATGAATATCTCTCAGGCTCAAGAGGGGTATTCCGCACAGGCGGCTGAAAAGTTGCGAGCTGCGGGCTTCAGAGTGCAATCCGATTTGCGCAATGAGAAGATTACCTATAAAATCCGCGAACATAGCTTGCAGAAGTTGCCTTACCAGCTGATTGTGGGCGATAAGGAAATGGCTGCGGGCCTCGTTGCCGTGCGAAACCGCCAAGGTGAAGACCTGGGGCAGATGTCGGTGGAAGCGTTGATTGAACGCTTGAACTCCGAACTGCATGCGGGAAGCGCGGTTTAATTTTTATTGGAGTAATTGCAATAGCACAGGATAAGTCGCAGCGTTTGAATGAGCAGATAACAGCACCGCAGGTGCGGCTCATTGGCGCGGAGGGAGAGCAGGTTGGCATCGTGGCAGTTGCAGAAGCACTGCGCATGGCTGATGAAGCGGAACTGGATTTGGTGGAGATCGCGCCTTTGGCGGAACCGCCGGTTTGCCGCATCATGGATTTCGGCAAGTTCAAGTATGCCGAAAGCAAGAAACAGCACGAAGCCAAACTTAAGCAGAAACAGGTTCAGGTCAAGGAAATCAAATTCCGTCCGGGTACGGACGAAGGCGATTACAACATCAAGTTGCGCAACTTGACCCGCTTCCTGGCTGATGGCGATAAAACCAAAGTGACATTGCGATTCCGTGGTCGGGAAATGGCTCACCAGGAAATCGGTATGCGCTTGATCGAGCGCATCAAGGCCGATCTGGAAGAGCATGGCGTAGTGGAGCAGTTTCCGAAGATGGAAGGCCGTCAGATGGTGATGGTCATTGCGCCGAAGAAAAAGGCCTGACAGATAAGTAGCATCGTGACGGAGCAAGGGGCTGTCGTTGCGGTGGTTGTGCAAAGTGCCCCAAACAAGTGATTTCGGGTTGTTAAGTGTTCCTGTCAGGAACCTCCCGGCGTCATCAAATAAATGGAGTTGTTATGCCTAAGATGAAGACCAAGAGCAGTGCGAAGAAACGCTTCCGCGTTCGCGCTGGTGGCAGCGTCAAGCGCGGCCAAGCGTTCAAGCGCCACATCCTTACCAAGAAAACCACCAAGAACAAGCGTCAACTGCGTGGCTCTACCGGTGTCCATGAAACCAACACGGCGTCCGTTCGCGCCATGATGCCCTACGCATAAGGAGTTAGAAAATGCCAAGAGTAAAACGTGGTGTAACGGCGCGCGCGCGTCACAAGAAGATCCTCGACAAGGCCAAGGGTTACCGCGGTCGTCGCAAGAACGTCTATCGCATCGCCAAAGAAGCGGTGATGAAGGCAGGTCAATATGCCTATCGTGACCGTCGTCAGAAGAAGCGTCAGTTCCGCACTCTGTGGATCGCTCGTATCAATGCCGCTGCACGTGAGCAGGGTCTGAGCTACAGCGTGTTCATGAACGGCCTGAAAAAGGCTGCGATCGATATCGACCGCAAAGTGCTGGCCGATTTGGCCGTGTTCGACAAGGCTGCGTTCACGCAGATCGTCGGGCAAGCTAAAGCCAGCCTCGGCGCGTAATTATCGCGCTATATAAAAAAGGAGGCGAAAGCCTCCTTTTTTGTTTTAAGACTAAACGAAACATACGATGCAAGAACTTCAAACCATACTCGCAGAAGCCTTGGAAAGTTTCGCTGCCGTTGATGATGCAGCCGAACTGGAGAACATCAAAGCTCGTTACCTGGGCAAAGAAGGCAGCTTGACCGCGTTGCTGAAGGGCTTAGGCAAACTATCCGCCGAAGAGCGGCCCGCTGCTGGCGCGCGTATCAATCAGGTAAAACAGCAGATCGAGGCCGCATTGCAGGCACAGCGTGAAGCTATTCAACTGCATGCCTTGAATGCAAGACTGGCTGCAGAATCACTCGATGTAACGCTACCCGGGCGCGGTATGGGGGTTGGTGGTTTGCACCCGGTAACTCGCACGCTGGAACGGATCGAAAATCTGTTTCATTCCATCGGCTACGATGTAGCCGAAGGGCCGGAGATCGAAAACGATTTCTATAATTTCACCGCGCTGAATATCCCGGAGGATCATCCAGCGCGAGCAATGCACGACACGTTCTACATAGACGAGCAGCATGTGCTGCGCACGCATACCTCACCTATCCAGATCCGCTACATGCAAGCGCATATGGAGAAGTACAAGCATCTGGCGACGATGCCGGACATCCGCATCATTGCGCCGGGGCGCGTCTACCGGGTGGACTCCGATGCCACCCACTCTCCGATGTTCCATCAAGTGGAAGGTTTGTGGGTGGGGGAAAAGGTCAGCTTCGCAGACCTGAAAGGCGTGATTGCCGACTTCCTGCAGAATTACTTCGAGACCAAAGACATGCAGGTACGCTTCCGTCCCTCGTTCTTCCCGTTCACTGAACCTTCGGCTGAGATGGATATGAGCTGGAAGGGCGGCTGGCTGGAGATCGGTGGTTGCGGCATGGTGCATCCGAATGTACTCAAGCATGTCGGCATTGATAGCGAGAAATACATCGGTTTCGCATTTGGTATGGGCGTAGAGCGACTGGCGATGCTGCGCTACGGCGTGAATGACCTCAGGTTGTTCTTCGAAAATGATCTTCAATTCCTAAAGCAGTTTTCATGATGCATAAAGGAAGGAAAACATTTGGCTACGACATAACCTACCTGCGGCAGGTTAGTCTGCGCCGCAACAACCCGCACGGGTTGTTGTCAGTGGAGGCTAATGCGACAAGGCCGCGTTATGCCGTAACTAAAACGACCACTAAACAATTCAACTGAACATGCAATTTTCCGAATCCTGGTTACGTACCTTAGTGAATCCCTCGCTGTCGAGCGAGGAACTGTCCCATCTGTTGACCATGGCTGGTCTGGAAGTGGAAGAGATGACGCCTGTCGCCCCAGCCTTCGAAAAGGTCGTCGTGGCACAGGTGTTAACGAAAGAAAAACATCCCGATGCGGATCGCTTGAACGTGCTGACCGTGAATGTAGGCGAAGCCGAGCCGCTGACTATCGTATGCGGTGCACAGAACGTGACAGTGGGGATGAAAGCACCTTGTGCGTTGGTCGGTGCCAGATTGCCTGAATTCGAGATCAAGAAAGCCAAAGTGCGTGGTGTGGCTTCCTTCGGCATGATGTGTTCCGAAAAAGAACTGGGGTTGGCAGAGGAGAGTGCTGGTTTGATGGTGCTTGCCGATGAAGCTGTCGTCGGACAAAGCATCCGCGAACATCTTGATCTGGATGATCATCTGATCACATTAAAACTCACCCCGAATCGTAGTGATTGCCTGTCGCTGAACGGCATCGCACGCGAAGTGGCGGCTCTGACTGGGGCCTCCTTGCAGTCGGTTGCATCGACAGGCTTCAAGCAATCGGGCAGTGCGACACGAAGTGTGAAAGTGTCTGCGCCGACCGCTTGTCCGCGTTACACGGGCCGTGTGATCTCCGGGGTGAATGCAAAGGCTGCTACACCTTCATGGATGGTGCAGCGTCTGGAGCGTTGCGGATTGCGCAGCATCAGCGCCTTGGTCGATGTGACCAATTATGTGCTGCTTGAGCTGGGGCAACCCTTGCATGCTTTCGATCTGAACAAACTGAACGGCGACATCGATGTGCGTTTTGCGCAAGCTGGCGAAAAGCTGACTTTGCTGAACGAGCAGATGGTTGAGCTGCAAGACGATATGCTGGTGATCGCGGACGGCAAAGGGCCGGTTGCGCTGGCTGGCGTGATGGGCGGAGCGGATTCTGCGGTCGATGACGCGACCACGGACATCTTCCTGGAGAGTGCCTTCTTCGTACCCAGTGTGATCGTGGGCAAATCCCGTCGTCTTGGTTTCAGTTCTGATTCGTCCTATCGCTTCGAGCGCGGTGTTGATTTTGCTGCAACGCGGCAAGCACTTGATCGTGCCACGCAATTGATCCTCGATATTTGCGGAGGAGAGGCGGGGTCGGTGACCGAAGTACAAGGTGATTTGCCATCTCGCACGCCTGTGATTTTGCGTGGTTCGCGCGTGCTGCGCATCCTGGGCATTGGACTGAATTCTGATGAGATCGCGCGGATACTCTCCAGCCTTGGCATGTCATTTCAGCAGAGTGGTAATGATTTTAATGTTACTCCGCCGAGCTATCGCTTCGACATTGCTATCGAAGAGGATCTGATCGAAGAAGTCGCCCGTGTACATGGTTATGAGCAGATTCAACCTGCGTCCATCCAGGCCAACATGTCCATCCTGCCTGATTTCGAGGCAGAGCGCCCCTTGGCGAAAGTGCGTCAAGCCATGGTGTTGCGTGATTATCAGGAAACCATCAACTACTCGTTCGTCGAAGCAGAGTGGGAACGCGACCTTTGCGCGAACCCCGCACCAGTTACCTTGATGAACCCGATTGCCAGCCAGATGAGCGTGATGCGCAGCAGCCTGCTGGGCGGTTTGCTTGGTGCCTTGCGCACCAATCTTGCGCGCAAGCAAGCGCGCGTCCGGATATTCGAGATCGGCGGCTGTTTCAAGGCGGAAGCGGGAAGCTATTCTCAGGAGGAACGTTTGGCCTGTTTGGCATATGGCGCCACAGTCTCCGAGCAATGGGGGCTAGCGGCGCGCAACGTCGATTTTTATGATGTGAAAGGGGATCTGGAGGCTTTGTTCGCGCCTCGGATCCTGAGCTTCCAGGCTGCTGAGCATCCAGCTTCTCATCCAGGGCGATCCGCGCGTATTCTGCTTGATGGGGTTGCTATCGGTTGGCTGGGTGAGTTGCATCCGCAATGGCAGCAGCAGTACGACATGCCATTGCCGGCGACCTGGTTCGAGGTACAGCTAAGTGCTTTGGTGCAGGCTGCAGTTCCCAAAACCGAAGAAATATCCAGATTCCCTGCGGTTAGAAGGGATATTGCCGTATTGGTCGACGATGAGATCGATGTGCAGGTTCTGCTGGATGCAATGAAAAACCAGAAAGCTCCCTACGTGACAGAGCTGGCCCTGTTTGATGTGTATCGAGGGCAGGGTGTCGAGGAAGGGAAAAAAAGCCTTGCATTCCGTGTGTTGTTAAAAGATACTCAAAAAACACTTACAGATTCAGAGATAGAGCCGAGCATTGCCATGTTGCTTGATGCATTGCATAAAATCGGCGCGAAGTTGAGGGGGAAATGATGACATCTACATTGACGAAGGCCGAACTGGCGGATTTGCTGTTCGAGAAGGTTGGTCTGAACAAGCGCGAAGCCAAAGATATGGTCGAGGCATTTTTTGAAGAGATCAGGATGCAACTTGCTCAGGGAGACAGCGTCAAGCTTTCAGGATTCGGCAACTTTCAGTTGCGCGATAAGCCGCAGCGTCCTGGCCGCAATCCCAAGACCGGAGAGGAGATTCCGATCACGGCTCGCCGCGTGGTTACTTTCCATCCCAGCCAGAAGCTGAAGAGCATGGTAGAGACGACCTATCATGGAACTGCAGGTAACTGATTCCGGCTTACCGCCTATCCCCGCAAAGCGATATTTCACGATTGGTGAAGTCAGTGCGCTATGCGGTGTAAAGGCACATGTGCTTCGCTACTGGGAGCAGGAGTTCACCCAGCTCAAGCCGCTCAAACGCGGCGGTAATCGTCGCTATTACCAGCATCATGAAGTCCTGCTGATCAGGCGCATCAGGCAATTGTTGTACGAGGAAGGATTTACCATCAGCGGTGCGCGTAGCAGGCTTGATCAAGCTCATGCTCAAGTAGCAGATGTGGCGCATGAGGTGCATGCAAATTCTGCGGTGACTGTCATGGCCATTCCCGAGTTGCGTCGTGAGTTGAGCGACATTCTCAGAATGTTGCGAACTTGAACGCTAATTTCAATTCAAATCGCGCTACATATTAAATATGCTCTGCTATAATCCGCGCCCTCGGGGCGTAGCGCAGCCTGGTAGCGTACCTGCATGGGGTGCAGGTGGTCGGAGGTTCGAATCCTCTCGCCCCGACCAGGACACAAGTAGTGACACGATAATCCGGCTTTGCCGGATTTTTCATTTGGCGCATAGTTAAACTGAAGCCGCGTGGCTATATTTTCGCAAGTCCTTCTTATAATTACCTTATACTTCTACATATTAAGTATTGTTTGACCTGCATGGGGCATGGTGGATTGACATATTCTTCACGTGAATTGCTGAAAGCGATATTCGCCATAACGGCCTTACTCCCACTTTCTTGTGCAGTGCTGGCGGCCGAAATTCCTGATTCCGAACAGGCCTACTTCCTTGATGTGCCAGTCGTGCTGACACCATCCCGACTCAAGCAACCTCTTGATGAATCACCAAATGCGATTACCGTCATCAATCAGCAGATGATTCGTGCTGCGGGCTTCAGGAAACTATCCGAACTTTTTCGCCTGGTGCCCGGCATGTATGTGGGAAGCCAGAACGGTCATGCCTCATTTGTTTCGTATCACGGCACGACAGACAACTATGCACGCCGCATGCAGGTGTTGGTAGATGGTCGCAGTGTCTACCTGCCGCCCAATAGCACGGTGATCTGGGATGATATTCCCGTACTGTTGGAGGATATCGAACGTATTGAAGTGGTACGTGGTCCTTCAGCTGCGTCGCACGGCGCGAATTCGACCCAAGGGGTCATCAATATCATCACACGTGATCCCGGGGTACTTACGCCGGGACGGATTTCAGTAGCGCAAGGCGGGAATGGCGTGTCAGATCTTTCTGCGACGATTGGCCTGAGTTCATCCGTGTTGGATCAGAAGCTGAGTGTCGGCTATCGCGCGGATCAGGGCTATAACTGGCCTTTGATCAATGACAGCAATCGCACACGCATGCTTAGCTGGCGCGGAAACTATCATCCAAATGCCACGGATAATTTCGATATTCAAATGGGGTATAGCGAGGCGAACCGGGGTGAAGGTGTTGTGGGACGCGCAACGAGTCCATTCCGTGAAACGCAATCAAGTTACGATTATCAACAGCTGATATGGACCCGTTCATTGGATGCAGGGGGGAGAGGTGCGCATCAATTATCAGCATACCCATTCCAGCTTTGGTGATTACCAGACGTATATACCGGAATCATATAAATCCAACAGGCATGACATCGAGTTTCAAAATATCAATCAGCTGTCTCCTGACAACAGGCTGGTATGGGGAGTCGGCGTCCGCTCGGATGAAGGGACTTCGCCTCAGGTCTTTATGATTCCAGCCCCAAGACTGACTCAGCCGCGAGTTTTTGCGCATGAAGAATTGCGAATCGGCACGTCGGCTGTTGTGAACGCAGGAGCGATGTGGGAGGACGATGCGATGGGACATAGCAATGTCTCGCCTCGCATCTCGCTCAACTACCACCTGCAACAGAATCAGACAGTGCGTATCGGCACTTCGCTTGCGTACCGAAATCCAGCCCTTGGTGAGGAGTATGGGAATACGGGCCTCACCGCTGACCATCCGATTTGGGCTCAGGGAGGTGTCGCGCCCGAGCGCATGGTCTCCCGAGAGATTGGCTATATGGGGCAATTTCCTGAGTATGGGCTGTCAGTTGATACTCGTGTCTATGTTGATCATCTGAGCAAGGTGATCTTTGTCGATCCGGTGCTGATCAATGCAAATGTATACAACAGTTTCAAGAACATGTATCAGCTGGAATTCGCGGGTTGGGAAAATACGCTGAAGTACCACTGGGATGAAAATGGTTCGCTGACATTCAACTATGCTCGTCAGCATGCGAATTGTGCATCGGATGGACTTCCTACCTTTATTGCCTTGCCTGTCATTCAGGATGCCTACAACCAGATGCTGCGTAGCTGCCCAAAGATTGTCCCGCTGAACAGCGGCAGTTTGCTGATGGATCACAGGATCAATGCCGAGTTTTCGGTCAGTGCCGGATATTATTTCCAGGATGAAGTGCAGGTGCTGGATGCACAATATGTACAGAGCCCGATGCACAGGGTCGATATAAAAATAACCCGTACCTTTGGTAAGCGGGATGAAGTTGGTGGAGGAGAGGTTTCTTTGGTGGTGCAGAATCTGTTCCGGGATACTCACACGGAATATTCGAGCATCCCTCAACAAGGTAGCCCATTCCTCGATCGACGTGCCTATCTGCTCGCTACCTTCCATTACTAGACTCGCGCGCCCGGCGAGCGTCCTCCTCCGGGTGATACTGACCCGGTTTCTGCTACTGATTTGCGGCATATTCTGTTCATATCCAGCCCAAGCCACGCCTCTCAAAGTCGTATTTGAGTCGAGCAGCGGGAGAGAGGCTTACCTCGCTTTTGAAGCAGGTCTGTTAGGTGCACTGAAATCTCGGCAAGACATCAAGATATTACCCGCAGCTGATGCAATGCAAGCAGAGCTGATCGTGGCGATCGGTGCCAAGGCTGCAGCCCGCTTCAGAAATTCATCCATACCGGTATTGAACGTTATGGTCAGCCGCACCGAACTGGAAAAGATAAAGCGTGACACGGTGCAAACATCTTCCGGTATTTATCTGGACCAGCCAACTGAGCGTCAATTCCAGCTTTTACGCGCGGCATTGCCACAGGCCCAATCCATTGGTGTGCTGATTTCTAATGAAACGCCCGAATTGGTTTCACTGAGAAAACTGTCGACAAACTTGGGAATGAACCTGCGCATTCGGAAAGTGCGGGAACTGGATCAGCTTGCGGATAGTTTGGAGCAGGTATTGAGCGACAGCGATGTGCTGCTGGTATTGCCCGATGCAGAGATTTACCGTTCAGATACTATTCGCAACATACTATTGGAGACATACCGGGAGCATGTGCCGATGGTCGGCCTGTCGCAAAATTACGTTAGAGCAGGGGCGTTATGCGCTGTGTATAGTACGCCGTTGCAAATGGCTAACCAGGCCGCGCAGATCGTTACTCAATTTGCCAAGACGAGGAAGCTTCCCGACTATCAGCATCCTTGGCAATTTGAAGTGGCAGTGAACACGCAAGTCGCCCGCTCACTCGGGGTGACAATAACAAGCGCAGAACAACTGCGCAGCAAGATCGAGGGGGGATATGAAAAGCTACGGTATTGAGCGTCAGGCGATGGCGGTCGCGCTAATTCCCATATTGATATTGGCCGTACTGCTGGAAACTTCATACATCCTGTCACGCATGGCGGATCTTGATCGGGCATTAAAGGATCGAGCCAGCCTGATTGCACGTCAACTTGCATCCTCCAGCGAGTACGCGGCATTTTCCGGGAATCGTGTTCTGCTGCAGCAACAGGCGGAAGTAGCTCTCGCGCAACAGGATGTGACAGGGGTATTCATCTTGGGCGCTGAAGGCCAGGTATTGGCGAGTGCGAACGGTGTGACGGACCAGCAAATCATTGCACCCGATTGGCGATCCGGGCAAACACTGCGTGAGGATAGTCATTCACTTGCGGTTTACCGCGCCATTGTAACGACCCAATTGTCACTGGATGACACGGAAGTCTCTACTACGCCAAACATGGGAAGTTCACTGGGAGGGGTCTTTCTGGTACTGGGTAAGCATCGACTCAATAACGAAAAAATTCGGATGATTGTCGTGAATCTGATCCTTACGGCCATGGTGTTGTTACTCGCAGTTCTTGTAGCAATGCGCGTTGCACGCAGAATCACGCTGCCGATCATGGGTATGCGTACTGCGGTACGAGATATCGGAGCAGGGAGGCTGGATACGCGTATCGGAGAGATGCAAGTAATCGAACTGAACGAATTGGCGCAAGGCATCAATGAGATGGCGTCGCAGTTACAGCAAGAGCGCGCACTTTTGCAACAGCGCATCGAAGACGCAACGACAGCGTTGCGCAGTCAGAAAGAGCAGGCGGAAAAAGCAAACTTTGATAAGACCCGTTTCCTGGCTGCTGCCAGTCACGACCTGCGCCAGCCCATGCATGCGCTTGGGCTGTTCATGGGTGAGTTGCAAAATCGTATTGAAACCCCGGAACAACGCAAGATTGTGGAAAAGGTCGAGGAGTCCGTGACGGCGATGTCGGGCCTGCTTGATTCGCTGCTGGATATTTCCAAGCTGGATGCGGGTGTCATCGTGCCGCAGGTGCAGGAAATCGAGATATCTACATTGTTGCGACGACTGACTGAGGCATACGAGCCAATGGCAAGGGCCAAATCCATCAACTTGCGAATACATACAACCCAGTCACGAGTAAGGAGCGACCCGATACTGCTTGAACGCATTCTGATGAACTTGCTCAGCAATGCGATCAGATATTCGCAGAATCACGGCACTGTATTGCTGGCGTGCCGGAAGCGGGGTGACCGCATGCGCTTTGAGGTGCGTGATAACGGCCCAGGCATCCCGGTTGGCGAACAGGAGAATATCTTCAGGGAATTCGTGCAACTGGAGAATTCAGCCCGCGACAGAAGCAAGGGCTTGGGCTTGGGCCTGCCCATCGTTCAGCGTTCTGCCAGACTACTGAATCACCCTCTGTATCTTTGCTCGACACCTGGCAGAGGTTCCGTCTTTGCGCTTGAAGTGCCACGTATCCCTGACCTGAAAGATCTGCTGGCTCAGGGCACTCCCATCAGATCTGCACCACTTGCAAAAACTGAAGGCTCATTTACAGGCAGGCATGTTCTGGTGGTGGATGATGATGAGCTGGTGCGTAATGGCACTGCAGGGCTGATTGAGGCTTGGGGTTGCAAGGTCGAGGTGGCGGACAGTCTGGCTGAGGTCGAGCAGAGATTCGAGCAGTCGCAATTCGAGCTGGTGATTTGCGATTATCGTTTACCCGACGGGACGGGTGTGGAACTCGCGGAGAAGATCAATGGCCGCAGCGCGCACAAACCGGCCTTCATACTCGTGAGTGGCGATACGTCTCCGGAAGTGCTGAAACTCGTAGCGGATAAGGGCATGCATTTGCTGCACAAGCCGGTGCGTCCGGCAAAACTGCGTTCGATGATGGCGTTTGTATTGAAATCGAGATAATCAGCTCGATGCCAGGCGATTCAATGCGCTGCGATCTATCACTTCGATTTGTTCCCGTCCCAGTTTGACCCAGCCTTGATCGGCGAAGCCCTTGAGCAGGCGGCTCACCATCTCGCGTGCGCTACCCAATTCATCAGCAATTACCTGATGCGTCGAACGGAGCGGGCTGGGACGTGAAAGCAGCAGGGCCGCCAAACGTTGATCCAGTTTCTGGAATGCCACAGCCGAGACCAATTCCATCAGATCGGTGAGGCGCTCCGCAAACAGGCTGAAGATGTAATCGCGAAAAGGCGGGCAATCGGCCATCAAGGTACGAAAAGAGTCGGGAGGCAGGATGATCATTTCCACATCCTGTTCGACGATACCGCGCGCCTGGTAATTGCTGTGACCCAGCAGGCAGCTGCTGGTGAGGATGCAGCTTTCGCCTTCTCCTACACGGTACAACTGTAGTTCACGCCCATTTGCAGAAGATTTGATGACGCGCACGCTGCCCGAGAGCAATAGCGGGAAACCCTGGCATGGCTGGTTCTCATCGAAGATCACCGTGCCGGCTGGCAGGCGCATCACAGAGCTGTGGTCGAACAGTTCCGAAAAACGCGCCGGCGCCAGCTCGCCTAACAGCGGGTAGCGTTCAAGCAGCCGTTTGTTATCGCTGGCTGGCATCGGCCTCAGTTTATTCCGGCCGCATGTGCGGGAACAGGATCACGTCGCGGATGCTCGCGGCATCGGTCAGCAGCATCACCAGACGGTCGATGCCGATGCCTTCGCCGGCGGTCGGCGGCAGGCCATGTTCCAGCGCACGGATGTAATCCGCGTCCTTGAACATCGCTTCTTCATCGCCGGCTTCCTTGGCCGCAACCTGCGCATCGAAGCGCGCTTCCTGATCTTCCGAATCGTTCAACTCGGAGAAGCCGTTGGCGATCTCGCGGCCGACGATGAATAACTCGAAGCGTTCGGTGATGCCGGGGTTCTTGTCCGAGGCACGCGCCAGTGGCGATACCTCGACCGGGTAATCAACGATGAAGGTCGGCTCGAACAACAGATGCTCGGACAACTCCTCGAACAGGGAGAGCTGCAGACCGCCTACGCCGTCTTCCGGCTTGTACTTGGCCTTCAGATCTTGCAGTTCGTTGATCAGGAAATCGCGGTTGCTCAGCTGCTCATCGGTGAATTGCGGATGGTATTTCTGGATCGCCTGCACCATGGTCAAGCGATGGAATGGCTTGCCCAGATCGAGTTCCTTGCCCTGATAGCTGATAACTGTGGTACCCAGTACCCTGCGCGCCACCTCGGAAAACAGTCGCTCGGTGAAGTCCATCAGATACTTGTAATCGCGATAGGCTTCATAGAATTCGATCATGGTGAATTCCGGGTTGTGCCGCGTCGACAGCCCCTCGTTGCGGAAGTTGCGGTTGATCTCGAACACTTTCTCGAAACCGCCGACCACCAGGCGCTTCAGATACAACTCAGGCGCAATACGCAGATACATCTCCATATCCAGCGCATTGTGGTGCGTGACGAAAGGTTTTGCCGATGCACCGCCCGGGATCGGGTGCAGCATCGGCGTTTCGACCTCAAGGTAATCGTGGCGCGCAAAGAACTCGCGGATGGCCTGCACGATCTTGGAGCGGATCATGAACGTCTTGCGAGTCTGCTCGTTGGTGATCAGGTCGATATAGCGCTGGCGATATTTCTGTTCCTGGTCGGTCAGGCCGTGGAACTTTTCGGGCAGCGGACGCAATGCCTTGGTCAGCAGGCGCACCTCGGTGACGCGCACGGACAATTCGCCGGTCTTGGTCTTGAACAGCACGCCAGTAGCACCGAGGATGTCGCCGAGGTCGAAATGCTTGAACACGGCATGCGCATCTTCACCGGTGATGTCGTTGCTGATGAATAGCTGGATACGTCCGCTCACGTCCTGGATGGTGGCAAAACTCGCCTTGCCCATCACGCGCTTGAGCATCATGCGACCGGCTACGGAAACGGGTACCTGCTCGGCTTCCAGTTCATCGTGAGACTTCTCGCCGAAAGCTGCGTGCAGGTCGGCAGCCATGTTCTTGCGCTCGAAGTCATTGGGGAAGGCGACGCCTTGCTCGCGGATCGCCTTCAGTTTGCTGCGGCGCTCGGCAATGATCTGGTTCTCGTCTACTTGCGGGATGTTCTGTTCGGTAGTCATGATGTGTTCCTGGTTAAACGCCTTGCTTCAAGCTGGCAGCGATGAAATCGTCGAGGTCGCCGTCGAGCACGGCTTGGGTGTTGCCTACTTCGTAGTTGGTGCGCAGGTCCTTGATGCGCGACTGGTCGAGCACATAGGAGCGGATCTGGTGACCCCAGCCGATGTCGGACTTGGTGTCTTCCAGCGCTTGCTTCTCCGCGTTGCGCTTGCGCAGTTCTTCTTCGTACATGCGCGACTTCAGCATGGACATGGCTTCAGCACGGTTCTTGTGCTGCGAGCGGTCGTTCTGGCACTGCACCACGATACCGGTCGGGATGTGGGTAATACGCACCGCCGAGTCGGTCTTGTTGATGTGCTGTCCGCCCGCACCGGATGCGCGATAGGTATCCACGCGCAGGTCGGCCGGATTGATGTCGATCTCGATCGAGTCGTCGATCTCCGGGTAGACGAACACGCTGGAGAAAGAGGTGTGGCGACGGTTGCCGGAGTCGAACGGTGATTTGCGTACCAGACGATGCACACCGGTCTCGGTGCGCAGATGGCCGTAGGCATATTCGCCGCTGATCTTCAGCGAGGCGCCCTTGATGCCCGCAACTTCGCCATCGGACTGTTCCAGCACTTCGACGGTGAAACCTTTGCGCTCGGCGTAGCGGATGTACATGCGCAACAGCATGGAACCCCAGTCCTGCGCTTCGGTACCGCCGGAACCGGCCTGGATGTCGAGGAAGCAATTGGCGGCATCCAGCTCGCCGGAGAACATGCGGCGGAATTCCAGATCGGCGACCAGTTTCTCGATTTCCTCGATGTCGCTGGCGATGCTCAGCAGGCTCTCGTCGTCGTTCTCGGCCAGCGCCATTTCCATCAGTTCGGTGTTGTCGTTGACCGACTGGCTGATCTTTTGCAGATTGAGCACGATGCCTTCCAGCATCTTGCGTTCCTTGCCCAGTTCCTGGGCGCGCTTGGCGTCCTGCCAGATGGCAGGGTCTTCGGCTAGCGCGGCGACTTCGGCGAGGCGTTCCTGCTTGCCATCGAAGTCAAAGATACCTCCGAAGTTCGAGGTTGCGGGCGCTCAAATCTTGCAGTTTGGCGGTGAGGGCGTTGAGTTGTTCTGCTTCCATGATCGGCTCTGTCTATCGCTGCTTTTAAAAGGCCGCGATTATAGCGCAAACAGCCCCAGCAGAACGCCGCAGGCGATGGCGCCGAAGCCGATCGCGACCTGACGGGCCAGCGCTGTACCGGCGATGAAAAGGACCATGCCGAATTTGAATGCGATGTTGGACAGGAAGGCGATGGCGATGGCGGTGACCGTCTGCTGTTCGCTGAGCTGTCCCAGATTGAACAGGCGCAAGCTGGAGAGCACGATGGCGTCCACATCGGTCAATCCTGACACCAGCGCGACCGCATACAGACCCTGACTGCCCGCAAGATCTGACATCCATGCCGAACCGATCAGTACCACCACGTATAGCAGACCGAAGCCGATGGCGGTATGCAATTCAGCCGGATTCGAAGTCTCGGGCAGCAGCAGTTGCTGTCCCTGGCTGGTTTGTTTCCATGCGTAGAAGGAAGCCAGCAGACCCGCGATCAAACCGCCCGCGTAAACTGGTGCGAGACCGGGCAAAGCGCCGAAGGCGACGATGGAACTCATGACCAGCAAACGCAACAGCACGACCATGCTGGCGATCACGATCACCATCGCAGCCAGGCTGGCAAGCGCCGGACTGGCTTTGCCGTGCTTGGAGTAGATCAGGGTGGTAGCGGTGCTGGACACCAGGCCGCCGAAAAAGCCCAGCAGCGTAGCGCCATGGCGGGTGCCGACGATATGCAACGCTGTATAGCCGGCCAGACTCAAACCCGAGATGAGCACCACCATCAGCCATGCCTGGTGCGGATTGAACGCGCCATACGGGCCGTAATTCTGGTCAGGCAGGATGGGCAGCACGATGAAGGTCAGCACGGAAAACTGCAGCACGGCCACCAGGTCGCGTCGCGTCATGCGTTGCGAGAAACCGCGCAATTCCGGCTTGAAATAGAGCAGGGCGGTGATGCCGATGGCCAACATCACCGCCAGTTCCGACATGTCCAGCCAGATCATCACGCCCAGCGCATAACTCAGAATCAGTGCGACCACGGTGGTGGTGCCGGGGTCGGCTTCCGGTTTGTCTGGTTCGTCGCCCAGGTAAGCAGCGATGATGGTCAGCGCGACGGCAAGCAAGCCGCCGATCACCAGCCAGGGGGTGTCCAGTTGATCAGCCAGCATGCCCATCAGGCTACCGAGCAGCGCGACCAGCGCGAACGTGCGCAGACCTGCCTTGGCCGATGGATTCCGTTCGCGCTCCAGTCCTATCAGCAGGCCGATGGCGACGCTGGTGAGGAATTTCGGTAACAGCTCGATGCTGTTGTTCTGCAGAAAAGCGAATTCCATCGTTCCTCCCTGTTACCAGTGGCGCACGATCAGTTGCAGCGTCTCGGAACCATTGTATTCATTGATGCTCAGGCTGTACACGGCATGCACGGTATCCGGTGCGGCGTCGGCGTGGAAGAAACGGATGGCATCGAAGCTGCCGGCAGACGAGGCGAGCTTCAGCTTCAGATGTTTCTCTCCCACGATGCGCTGCGACTGTACGCGGAACTCGCCTTCGAACAAGGGGTCCGGGAATCCCTGTCCCCACACTTGCGCTTGCAGTTCGCGCGCCATGCGCAGCGAGAACTCCTCTGCCTGCAATTCACCATCGGTGGCGATGCTGCGCACCAGTGCTTCGCTATCCAGCATCTCTTGTACGACCGCCTCGAAGGCGATGCGGAACGCATCCAGCGCATCTTCCCGGATGCTCAGTCCCGCGGCCATGGCATGGCCGCCGAACTTCAGGATCAGGTGGGGCTGCCGTTTGGAAACGAGGTCGAGTGCGTCGCGCAGGTGCAGGCCGGGGATGCTGCGCCCGGAGCCTTTCAGCTCTCCGGTCTGGGCGCGCGCGAAGGCGATCACTGGCCGGTGGAAACGGTCTTTCAGGCGCGAGGCGAGGATGCCGATCACACCCTGATGCCAATCTTCATTGAACAGGGCCAGCGCATAACTTTCAGCTGGGTCGAAAGTATCCAGCGTTGCCAATGCGGTGTCCTGCATATCGGCTTCGATGCTGCGTCGTTCCTGATTGAGCGTATCCAGCTTGGCAGCGATCTCGTTGGCTTCGTCGTCGTCATCGGTCAGCAGGCAGCGGATGCCGAGGCTCATGTCTTCCAGTCGTCCGGCCGCGTTCAGGCGCGGGCCGACGATGAAACCGAGTTCATAGGAAGAAGCTTGCGAGGCGGGACGACGGGCGATGCGCAGCAATGCCTGGATACCGGGGCAGGCACGCCCGGCGCGGATGCGCTGCAAACCCTGGTGTACCAGAATGCGGTTGTTGTCATCCAGTTTCACCACGTCGGCAACCGTGCCGAGCGCGACCAGATCGAGCAGGTTGCCAAGATTGGGTTCCGGCTTGTCGGCGAAGGCGCCGCGCGCGCGCAGCTCCGCACGCAATGCCATCAATACATAGAACATCACGCCCACGCCAGCCAGATTCTTGCTGGGGAATTCACAGCCGGGCTGGTTGGGGTTCACGATGCATTCCGCATCCGGCAGGTAATCGCCGGGCAGGTGGTGGTCGGTCACCAGCACCTGCATGCCGAGCCTGTGTGCCTCGACCACGCCGTCCACGCTGGCGATGCCGTTATCCACGGTAAGCAGGATATCCGGCGACATCCCGGCGGCCAGCCGGACGATCTCAGGCGTCAGTCCGTAACCGTACTCGAAACGGTTGGGCACGATGAAGTCCACCCTGGCCCCCAGTGCGGTCAGGCCGCGCATGCCCACCGCGCAGGCGGTCGCGCCATCGGCATCATAGTCGGCCACGATCAGCAGTTTTTTGCCGGCAGCGATGGCATCGGCCAAAGCGCTCGCCATGGCGCCTGCTTGCTTCAGTAACGTGTACGGCAGCAGCTTCTTCAGGTCGATCTCAAGTTGCTCCGCATGCTCGATGCCACGCGCGGCATAAATGCGTGCCAACAAAGGAGAAATGCCGGATTCGGCAAGTTGTTTTGCTGTGATTTCCGGGTAAGTTCTGGTGTCGATTCTTGTCATGATATCTGGGCTTCTTTTGCCCGGAGTGTAGCAGAGCAGACATCGTAATTTCCCTGCAACTCGGGTAGAATGCGCGCCACTCAAAATTCCAATGCGGGCAATATTGTGGCACTGATAGTTCAGAAATACGGCGGCACTTCGATGGGTAGTCCGGAGCGCATCAAGAGCGTCGCGCAGCGTGTGGCAAGATTCAAGGCGCAAGGCCATCAAGTCGTTGTTGTCGTGTCGGCGATGAGCGGAGAGACCAACCGCTTGATCGGGCTGGCACACGAGATCCAGAAGCATCCCGATCCGCGCGAACTGGATGTAGTGATCTCAACCGGTGAGCAGGTCACGATCGGTCTGCTCTCCATGGCGCTGATCGATGCAGGACTCAAAGCCAAGAGCTATACCGGTTCCCAGGTCAAGATTCTCACCAACAGCGCATTCACCAAGGCGCGCATCGTCAGTATCGATGAGGAGAACATCCGCGCCGATCTGGAGGAAGGCAAGGTCGTCGTCGTGGCTGGCTTCCAGGGCATGGATGAAGACGGCAACATCACCACGCTGGGACGCGGTGGTTCGGATACCACCGGTGTGGCCATCGCTGCTGCACTGGGTGCGGACGAATGCCAGATCTACACCGATGTGGATGGTGTCTACACCACCGATCCGCGCGTGGTACCCGAAGCGCGTCGCCTGAAGAGCATCACTTTCGAAGAGATGCTGGAGATGGCGAGCCTGGGCTCCAAGGTGTTGCAGATCCGCTCGGTCGAGTTCGCCGGCAAATACAAAGTCAAACTGCGTGTGCTTTCCAGCTTCCAGGAGGAAGGCGAGGGTACGCTGATCACATTCGAGGAAAACGACAAAATGGAACAGGCCATCATCTCAGGTATCGCCTTCAATCGCGACGAAGCCAAGATCACCGTACTCGGCGTTCCCGACAAGCCGGGCATCGCCTATCAGGTGCTGGGGCCTGTCAGCGACGCGAACATCGACGTGGACATGATCATTCAGAACGTCGGCGTGGATGGTTCCACCGACTTCTCGTTCACGGTGCATCGCAACGAGTTCAACAAGACGATGGACCTGCTGAAGACACAGGTGCAGCCGCACATCGGCGCGCGCAATGTCGTCGGTGACAACAAGACCGCGAAGGTTTCCGTGGTTGGTGTCGGCATGCGTTCGCATGTGGGCATCGCCAGCAAGATGTTCCGCACTTTGGCGGAAGAAGGCATCAACATCCAGATGATTTCCACCTCCGAAATCAAGATTTCCGTGGTCATCGACGAGAAGTATCTCGAGCTGGCCGTGCGTGTTTTGCACAAGGCGTTCGATCTGGATCAAGAAAACGCATGATAGTTTGACGAAGCGGGGCGATTACATTAGTATTCGCGCCCTTCGGAGAAGTGGCCGAGTGGTCGAAGGCACACCCCTGC
>JAQUAD010000012.1 GCA_028687425.1 Sideroxydans sp. | reverse complement strand
TACCCCTGACTCGCCTGCGCTACTCGGCGGCGCTCAAGGGAAAGAAAATCCACTGCGGTTTTGTGTGCGCTTTGCGCACGCTGATTTTTGTTGGTGAGGCGGGCCATGCCCGCCTCACGGTTTGGCTTTTGATTTTGGTTTTGGGGTTTTGACTTTCTATCCCCTGTGCGCCGCCGAGTAGCGCAGGACGGGCGGGGGTAGTCCGACGAATATGTTTGAGCACGTGGCCGCGCAGCGGATCGTGCGAGTTTATGAGGAGGCCCGGCCGTTCGAGCAACGCAGGGAACCCACGAAGTGGGCGGCGCAGTGGGGTCGCCTTCTTTTTGGTCACTTTTTCTTGGCGACGCAAGAAAAAGTGACTAGCTGTCGGGCTACCCCCGACGGTTTTGCTTTTGAATTTGATTAAGCGCGCCGAACCTGTTCATCCTTCGATACGGCTACGCCTACTCAGGACGAACGGGGGGATCACACCACCAACATCTTCACCCCGATCAATATCAACACCACCCCGCCAAACATTTCCGCCTTGCTCTCCAGCCAGGTGCCGCTCTTCTTGCCGATCTGCACGCCCGCATAGCTGAATGCGAAGGTCGTCACGCCGATGATGGTGCAGGCGAGGTAAGCGTCGACTTCGAGCAGGGTGAGGCTGAAGCCGGCGGCCATGGCGTCTATGCTGGTGGCGATGGCAAGCAGTAGCATCATTTTGTGGGTGAGGGCGGCGATGTCTTCTTCTATGCCTTCCTGCAGGCTTTCGTAGATCATCTTGCCGCCTATCAACGCCAGCAGGCCGAAGGCGATCCAGGGGGCATAATCCTCGACCCAGCCAAGCACTCCCTTGCCGCCGAGATAGCCGATGAAAGGCATGAGTGCCTGAAAGGTGCCGAAGTAGAGTCCGGCTTTCAATCCCAGGCCTTTTGTGTCGCCTTTTGAGCCGAGTCCGATGGAGACGGCGAAGGCGTCCATACTGAGGGCGATGGCGAGGATGATGACTTCCAGCATGTTGCGATGCTCCGGTGTTGTGTGAAAAAGGAGCGGATTATATGGGGGAGGCGGGCTGAATTTGATACGTCATTGCTCTTCGGCTATAATGCGCCCCGCAAATGAGCGGGATGAACATTGGGTTCGTCCCGCTTCTTTATAGGTACGCTCGCAATCCAGCTCGAGCATACTGACAGCCAGCCAATCAAGGAGTTACACGTGTCGCAAACGAAACCAGCCATCCTAGTCCTAGCCGATGGAACGGTATTTCGCGGCATTTCTATCGGGGCAGATGGCAGCAGCGTCGGCGAGGTGGTGTTCAATACTTCGATGACCGGTTATCAGGAGATCCTCACCGATCCTTCCTATTGCCGCCAGATCGTCACCCTGACATATCCGCATATCGGCAACGTCGGTTGCAATCCCGAAGACGTTGAATCCAGCCAGGTGTTCGCCAGCGGTCTCATCATCCGTGACCTGTCGCAGACGGTGAGCAACTTCCGCGCGACGCAATCGCTGCCGGAATATCTCAAGGCCAACAATGTCGTCGCCATCGCCGGTATCGATACGCGCAAGCTGACACGCATCCTGCGTACCAAGGGCGCGCAGAACGGTTGCATCGCCAGCGGCGATGACGTCGAGGCGGCGCTGGCTGCGGCCAAGGGCTTTGCCGGTCTGGCCGGCATGGATCTGGCGCAGGTGGTGACTTGCGACAAACCTTACGAATGGACGCAGCGCGAGTGGAAGCTGGGCGAAGGCTATAGCGATGCGAGCGATGCGAAGTTCCATGTGGTGGCCTATGACTTCGGCGTGAAGCGCAACATCCTGCGCATGCTGGCCGAACGCGGTTGCAGGATCACCGTGGTGCCGGCCAAGACGCCTGCTGCCGATGTGTTGGCGATGAATCCGGATGGCGTGTTCCTGTCCAACGGCCCCGGCGATCCGGAGCCTTGCGATTACGCTATCGCGGCAGCACAGAAATTCCTCGAAGTCGGCATCCCGATGTACGGCATCTGTCTGGGCCACCAGATCATGGGTCTGGCCTGTGGCTCCAAGACCGTGAAGATGAAGTTCGGTCATCGCGGCGCGAACCATCCGGTGCAGGATACGACCACCAAGCGCGTGATGATCACCAGCCAGAACCATGGCTTCGCGGTGGATGCGGCGACCTTGCCTAAGAATGCGCGCGTCACGCACATCTCTCTGTTCGACGGTACCTTGCAAGGTTTCGAGCTGACCGATAAACCTGCGTTCTGTTTCCAGGGGCACCCCGAAGCGAGCCCTGGTCCGCACGATGTCGCCCCTTTGTTTGATCGCTTTGTGGCGATGATGGAGAAGAAGTAATGCCAAAGCGTACAGACATTAAAAGCATTCTGATCATCGGCGCCGGCCCCATCGTTATCGGCCAGGCGTGCGAGTTCGACTACTCCGGCGCACAGGCCTGCAAGGCGCTGCGCGAAGAGGGTTATCGCGTCATCCTGGTGAACTCCAACCCGGCCACCATCATGACCGACCCCAACATGGCCGACGCCACCTACATCGAGCCGATCACCTGGCAGATGGTGGAAAAGATCATCGAGAAGGAAAAGCCGGATGCCATCCTGCCGACCATGGGTGGGCAGACCGCGCTGAACTGCGCGCTCGACCTGGCCAAGCATGGCGTGCTGGAAAAACACAACGTTGAGATGATCGGCGCTTCGCGCGACGCCATCGACAAGGCGGAAGATCGCGAAAAGTTCAAGCAGGCGATGACCAAGATCGGTCTGTCGTCGGCACGCTCCGCCATTGCGCACTCCATGGAAGAGGCGCTGCAGGTGCAGCAGGTGATGGGCTTCCCGACCATCATCCGTCCGTCCTTCACCATGGGCGGTAGCGGCGGCGGTATCGCTTACAACCGCGAAGAGTTCGTGGAGATCTGCGAGCGCGGCCTGGAGGCATCGCCGACCAAGGAGCTGTTGATCGAAGAGTCTCTGCTCGGCTGGAAAGAATACGAGATGGAAGTCGTGCGCGACCGCAACGACAACTGCATCATCATCTGTTCCATCGAGAACCTGGACCCGATGGGCGTGCACACCGGTGACTCCATCACTGTCGCACCGGCGCAGACGCTGACCGACAAGGAATACCAGATCATGCGCGACGCCTCGCTGGCGGTGCTGCGCGAGATCGGCGTGGAGACCGGCGGTTCCAACGTGCAGTTCTCCATCAACCCGGTCGACGGACGCATGGTGGTCATCGAGATGAATCCGCGTGTGTCGCGTTCGTCCGCACTGGCCTCCAAGGCCACCGGTTTCCCCATCGCCAAGGTTGCAGCCAAGCTGGCTGTGGGCTTCACGCTGGACGAGCTGAAGAACGACATCACCGGCGGCGCGACCCCGGCCTCGTTCGAGCCGACCATCGACTACGTGGTCACCAAGATCCCGCGTTTCGCGTTCGAGAAATTCCCGCAAGCCAATGACCGTTTGACCACGCAGATGAAGTCCGTGGGCGAGGTGATGGCGATCGGCCGTACTTTCCAGGAGTCGTTCCAGAAAGCCTTGCGCGGTCTGGAAGTAGGCGTGAACGGTCTGGACAGCAAATACGACGACCGCGACGAAATCTGTGCTGAACTCGGCAACCCCGGACCGGAACGCATCTGGGCGGTGGGCGATGCCTTCCGTTTCGGCATGAGCGTGGAAGAAGTATTCAATATCAGCAAGATCGATCCGTGGTTCCTGGTGCAGATCGCTGACATCATCAAACAAGAGCAAAGCCTGGCTGGTCGTACACTGGAGAGCGTCTCCGCCGACGAGTTGCGCGCGATGAAGCGCAGCGGCTTTGGCGATGCGCGTATGGCGGCCTTGCTGGACATCGATGATGCTTCGGTGCGCGCCTATCGTCATGCATTGAATGTGCGGCCGGTATTCAAGCGCGTCGACACCTGCGCGGCCGAGTTCTCCACCAATACCGCTTACATGTACTCCACTTACGAAGAAGAGTGCGAATCGCAGCCGACCGACAACAAGAAGATCATGGTGCTGGGTGGCGGTCCGAACCGCATCGGCCAGGGCATCGAGTTCGATTATTGTTGCGTGCATGCCGCGCTGGCGATGCGCGAGGACGGCTACGAGACCATCATGGTCAACTGCAACCCCGAGACCGTCTCCACCGACTACGACACCTCCGACCGTCTGTATTTCGAGCCGCTGACGCTGGAAGACGTGCTGGAAGTGGTGGCCGTCGAGAAGCCGGTCGGCGTGATCGTGCAGTACGGCGGTCAGACGCCGCTGAAGCTGGCGCATGGCTTGGCCAAGAATGGCGTGCCCATCATCGGTACCTCGGTGGACATGATCGACTGCGCGGAAGACCGCGCACGTTTCCAGGCCATGTTGCGCAAGCTGAACCTGAAACAGCCGCCGAACCGCACGGCCAGCAATGTGGCGGACGGCATTGCGGGGGCGAACGAGATCGGCTATCCGCTGGTGATGCGTCCTTCCAACGTGCTGGGCGGGCGTGCGATGGAGATCATCCATGCGCAGCCTGACCTGGAACGCTACATGCGCGATGCTGAAGAGATGGCCAAGGATTGGCCAGAACGCATGCCCATCCTGCTCGACCGCTTCTTGAACGATGCGATCGAGGTGGACGTGGATGCGGTGTCCGACGGCCAGCAGGTCATCATCGGCGGCATCATGGAGCACATCGAGCAGGCCGGCGTGCACTCCGGTGACTCGGCGTGTTCGCTGCCGCCTTATTCGCTGTCTGCCGCGATGCAGGATGAACTGCGTCGCCAGACCATGGCGATGGCCAAGGAATTGAATGTGGTCGGCCTGATGAACGTGCAGTTCGCGATCCAGGGCGAGACCGTGTATGTGCTGGAAGTGAACCCGCGCGCATCGCGCACCGTGCCCTATGTGTCCAAGGCGACAGGCGTGCCGTTGGCCAAGGTGGCGGCGCGTTGTATGGCCGGTCAGTCGCTGGCGGCACAGGGTGTTACCAAGGAAGTCATTCCGCCGTATTTCTCGGTGAAGGAAGCCGTGTTCCCGTTCATCAAGTTCCCCGGTGTGGACGTGATCCTGGGGCCGGAGATGAAGTCCACCGGCGAAGTCATGGGCGTGGGCGACACCTTTGCGGAAGCGTTTGTGAAATCCCAGCTTGCAGCCAGCGTGAAGCTGCCCAAGAGCGGCAAGGTGTTCGTCAGCGTGCGTGAGGAAGACAAGGCGGGCGCAGTCGAAGTGGCACGTTCGCTGGTGCAGCTCGGTTTCTCGGTCGTGGCAACGCGCGGTACGGCAGCTGCCATCTCCGCTGCTGGTGTGGAAGTGGCCATCGTGAACAAGGTCGCCGAGGGGCGCCCGCATATCCTCGACATGATCAAGAACGGCGAGATCAGCCTGATCGTCAACACGGTGGACAGCCGTCCTTCCGTGATGCGCGATTCCTATTCGATCCGTCATGCCGCTTTGCAGGGCCGCGTCACCTATTACACAACGATCTCCGGCGCGCGCGCTGCCTGCATCGGCATGCAGCATCTGGCCGAATTGCAGGTCTATGACGTGCAGTCCCTGCACCGTCGTTTCAATTAAGGAAGAGTTTTATGAGCAAAGTCCCATTGACTGTCGTCGGCGCCGAGCTATTGCGTCAAGAGTTGCACCGCTTGAAGACCGTCGAGCGTCCTTCCGTGATCACTGCGATCGCTGAAGCACGCGCGCAAGGAGACTTGTCGGAGAATGCGGAATATGAAGCCGCCAAGGAGCGCCAGTCTTTTGTTGAAGGCCGTATCGTCGAGCTGGAATTCAAACTGGGCAGTGCGCAGATCATCGATCCGAAGGCATTGGCGGCGGATGGCCGCTGCGTGTTCGGCACCACGGTGGTGCTGGAAGACACCAACAATGGCGATGTCGTGACTTACCAGATCGTGGGTGAGGACGAGGCAGACATCAAGCACCGTAAGATTTCCATCAGCTCGCCGATCGCGCGTGCGCTGATCGGCAAGGTGGAAGGTGATATTGCTGAAGTGCAGGCGCCGGGCGGCGTGCGCGAATACGAGGTCGTCGAGGTTCAGTACATCTAGCTGCTGCGGGCGGCGAGCTGCTTCTTGGTGAGTGGTTTGCCCTTGCGACGTTTCGGTGCCTTCGCGATGGGTGTTTCCAGCGGTCGATAGACTACCAGCGTCTTGCCGATATGTTGTACCGCGCCGGCTTTCAGAATGGCGCAGATCTCCTGCAGCATCGCTTCGCGGCCTTCACGGTCGTCACTCATCACCTTAATCTTCAACAGGTCGTGACTTTTCAGGCTGCGGTCGATCTCATCCAGCACCGCTGGTGATAAGCCGGCATTGCCGATCATGACGACAGGTTTGAGGGCATGGGCGCGGCCTTTGAGTGCCAAGCGTTGGGCGATAGTGAGATTTAGCATGTGTACTCCAGATTGGGCGCGCATTCTAGCAAAACAGGGGCAGGTCCGCATAAATTACGGATTCCTGTGGAATTAATCGGTTGTTCGTTATTTAGTGCGCTAATCTGCATACATCACCCTTATCGGGCAGGAATCAATGAAAGCATCAAAAACCAGCAAGCAATGGATGCGCGAACATGTGAACGATCCTTATGTGCAGATGGCGCAGAAGGATGGTTATCGTGCACGCGCAGCCTACAAACTGCTGGAACTGGATGAACGCGACCACCTGATCAAACCTGGCATGGTGGTGGTCGACCTGGGTGCTGCACCCGGCAGCTGGTGCCAGGTCGTGGCGAAGAAGCTGGGCGATCAGGGCAGGATCATCGCACTGGACCTGCTGCCGCTGGACCCCTTGCCGCGCGTGGAATTCATCCAGGGCGATTTCCGCGAAGAGAGCGTATTGGCGCAGCTGGAAGAAAAGCTGGGCGGACGGCCGATCGGCCTTGTAATTTCGGATATGGCCCCCAATATCAGTGGCGTGACTTCGGCTGACCAAGCGCGGGCCATGTATCTGGCAGAACTGGCGCTGGATTTTGCTGTCAATCACCTGGCTCCCGGTGGTGCATTTGCAGTCAAGGTGTTCCAGGGGGCAGGGTTCGAGGATTACATAAAATCTATGCGTAACCACTTTACAAAAGTGGTCGCACGCAAGCCGAAAGCCTCACGCGACCGCAGCAGCGAGCAGTACCTTGTGGGCCTTGGAAAGCTTGAGTAATCGGTGCTTCCGTAGTCTAATGTGCCTTCGTTTTCGCTCATATTTGAGGAGCAAGTGTGAATAATCTGTTCAAGAGTATCGGAATCTGGATGGTCGTCGCCATGGTGCTGATGACCGTTTTCAATCAGTTCAATGCGCGCCAGCAGCAGTCGGCGCATGTGCAACTGGATTATTCGCAATTCCTCGAAGCGGTGCGCTCGGGCCAGATCGAGAGGGTCACGATCGAAGGCCGTACGCTCAAGGCCGTCACGCCGGAAGGCAAGCGCATCACCAGCTATGCGCCGAGCGACATCTGGTTGGTATCCGACCTGCTGAAATACGGCGTGAAGGTGGAAGCCAAGCCGGACGAGGAGCAGGGCTTCTTCACGCAAGTGTTCATCTCTTGGTTCCCCATGCTGTTGCTGATCGGCGTGTGGATTTTCTTCATGCGCCAGATGCAGGGCGGCAAGGGCGGCGGTGCGTTCTCGTTCGGCAAGAGCAAGGCGCGCATGCTGGATGATTCCAAAGAGCGCGTGACTTTCGCCGATGTGGCCGGTTGCGACGAGGCCAAGGAAGAAGTCTCCGAACTGGTCGACTTCCTGCGCGATCCCTCCAAGTTCCAGAACCTCGGCGGGCGTATCCCGCGTGGCGTGCTGATGGTGGGCAGCCCCGGTACCGGTAAGACGCTGCTGGCCAAGGCCATCGCAGGCGAGGCCAAGGTGCCGTTCTTTTCCATCTCCGGTTCCGATTTTGTTGAGATGTTCGTCGGTGTCGGTGCAGCACGTGTGCGCGACATGTTCGAGCAGGCCAAGAAGCAATCTCCATGCATCATCTTCATCGACGAGATCGATGCGGTCGGTCGTCAGCGCGGTGCTGGTCTGGGCGGCGGCAACGATGAACGCGAGCAGACATTGAATGCGCTGCTGGTGGAGATGGATGGTTTCGAAGGTACGTCCGGCGTGATCGTGATCGCCGCGACCAACCGTCCCGACGTGCTGGATGCGGCTTTGTTGCGCCCCGGTCGCTTCGACCGCCAGGTGGTGGTGCCGTTGCCGGACATCCGCGGCCGCGAACAGATCCTGAAAGTGCACATGCGCAAGGTGCCGTGTGCAGAGGACGTGAAGGCAGACATTCTGGCACGCGGTACCCCGGGCATGTCCGGCGCCGACCTGGCCAACCTGGTGAACGAGGCCGCCTTGTTCGCGGCACGCCGCAGCAAGCGTTTCGTCGATATGGACGACTTCGAATCCGCCAAGGACAAGATCATGATGGGCAGCGAGCGTCGCTCGGTGGTGATGCCGGAAGAGGAGCGACGCAACACGGCCTACCACGAGTCCGGCCATGCACTGGTCGCCCGGCTGATGCCGAAGACCGACCCTGTGCACAAGGTCACCATCATTCCGCGCGGTCGCGCTTTGGGTCTGACCATGCAGCTGCCGTCCGAGGATCGCTACAGCATGGATAAGGTGCGTATCCTGTCCACCATTGCCGTGCTGTTCGGTGGACGTATCGCGGAAGAGATCTTCATGGATCAGATGACGACCGGTGCCTCCAACGACTTCGAGCGTGCGACAGATATGGCGCGCAAGATGGTGACGCAGTGGGGGATGTCCGATGCACTGGGCACCATGGTGTACGGCGAGAACGAAGGCGAAGTCTTCCTCGGCCGTTCGGTGACCACGCACAAGAATATCTCCGAAGCCAGCATGCAGAAGGTCGATGCGGAGATACGCCGCATCCTCGACGAGCAATATGCGCTGGCGCGTAAATTGATCGAAGAGAATCGCGACAAGATCGAGGCGATGGCCAAGGCCTTGCTGGAATGGGAAACCATCGATGCGGACCAGATCGACGACATCATGGCGGGCCATGAACCGCGTCCTCCCAAGCCGAACACGATGACATCGCCGGCGGAGCCACCCAAGGACGAAACACCTACTGCGCCGGCAACCGGCGAGCCTGCCCAGGAAACCTGAATGCAGTATCAGAGAGAGGCTTGGTGACAAGCCTCTTTCCTTGTCTGACTTATTCCCGATGCAACTTCTTTGCGGTTCATTCAAGCTCGACCTGTCCCGTCCGAAAGTGATGGGCATCGTCAATGTCACGCCCGATTCCTTTTCTGATGGCGGACGCTATGACACTTTTTCCAGTGCCATCGAGCACGCGTATCAACTGATCGAGGACGGTGCCGACATGCTCGATATCGGCGGCGAATCCACGCGCCCCGGCGCGGCAGAAGTAGGCGAGCAGGAAGAGCTGGATCGCGTGTTGCCGGTGATCGAAGGTTTACGCGGCATTTCCGTGCCGATCTCCATCGACACCTGGAAGCCCGTCGTCATGCGTGCCGCGATCAAGGCGGGGGCCAGTATGGTCAACGACGTGAATGCCCTGCAGGCGGACGGCGCACTGCAGGCTGTCGCGGCAACGGAAGGGGCCGTTTGTCTGATGCACAAGCAAGGTACGCCGCAGTCCATGCAGCAGCAACCGGATTACCGTGATGTCGTGTCCGAGGTTGCGGACTTTTTGAAGCAGCGGGTGGCCGTTGCGGAACAGGCGGGAATAGCGCGTGATCGCATCGTCATCGATCCCGGATTCGGTTTTGGCAAGACGCTGGCGCATAATCTGGACTTGCTGCGCGAATTGCAGGGTTTTTCAGCACTGGGCGTGCCGGTACTGGCAGGCTTGTCGCGCAAATCCATGCTGGGGGCGGTTACCGGGCGCGACGTGAATGAACGGCTGGCTGCCAGCGTAGCGGCGGCGATGCTGGCGGTGCAGCGCGGTGCGGCCATCGTGCGCGTACATGATGTGCGCGAGACGGTGGATGCCTTGAAGATTATCAATGCAGTGAATGAGGGCTGATATGAGCAGGAAATATTTCGGAACCGACGGCGTGCGCGGCAGGGTGGGTGAACATCCCATTACGCCGCAGTTCGTGATGCATCTTGGTTACGCGGCAGGCAAGGTGTTGGCCAAGGCGGAACATTTGCCGGGAGAGCGCCCCGCCGTGCTGATCGGCAAGGACACGCGCATCTCCGGTTACATGCTGGAATCGGCGCTGGAAGCCGGTTTGATTGCGGCGGGTATCGATGTTTATCTGGCCGGACCGGTGCCGACTCCGGCAGTGGCCTATCTGACGCGCGCATTGCGTTTGCAGGCCGGCGTGGTCATCTCCGCTTCGCACAACCCTTTTGAAGACAACGGCATCAAGTTCTTTTCCGGGAACGGTACCAAGTTGCCGGACGACGTCGAGCATGCCATCGAGACGGCACTGGATGAGCCGATGGAGACCAATGCATCCGATGCGCTGGGCAAGGCGAAGCGCATCAGCGATGCTGCAGGTCGTTATATCGAATTCTGCAAGAGTACCTTTCCCAACGAGATGGATCTGCGCGGCATGAAGATCGTGGTGGATTGCGCGCACGGCGCGACCTACCACATCGCGCGTCATGTGTTCCATGAGTTGGGGGCCGATGTGGTGGCCATCGGCGCGGAACCGGACGGCAAGAACATCAACGACGGTTATGGTGCGACCAAACCGCAGAACCTGCAGAAAGCCGTGGTCGAGCACAAGGCGGACATCGGTATCGCGCTGGACGGCGATGGCGACCGCTTGGTGATGGTGGATGCTGCCGGCAAGTTGTATGACGGCGACCAGTTGTTGTATGTGATCGCCCGGCAGCATCATGCCGAAGGCACCATGAAGGGCGGTGTGGTGGGCACCTTGATGACCAACCTCGCGTTCGAGCATGCCATGCAGCATCTGGGTATCCCTTTCATGCGCGCCAAAGTGGGTGACCGCTATGTGATGGAGTTGTTGCAGCAGCAGAATTGGCAACTCGGCGGCGAGAATTCCGGTCATATCATCTGTCTGGACAAGCACAGTACGGGCGACGGTATCGTCTCGGCCTTGCAGGTGTTGCATGCCTTGCGCATGAAGAAGCAGACGCTGGCCGAGGCAGCGGGCGATCTGCATATGTACCCGCAGGTGCTGATCAATGTGAAGATGGCGAAGAAGGAAGACTTGTCGAACCATCCCAAGGTGAAGCATGCGGTGGATACCGCCGAAGTCATGCTGAACGGTAAGGGGCGTGTGTTGTTGCGACCATCCGGCACCGAACCGCTGTTGCGCGTGATGGTGGAAGGCGAGGATGGCACGAAGGTGAAGTTGTGCGCGGAGAAGATCGCAGAGGCGGTTAAGGCTGCTGCGGCTTAGTCTCAGCTTCCAGCGCTCACCAACAACAACGCCGGGCAATGCCCGGCGTTGTTGTTGGTGAGGCCGGGTGTTTAACCGAAACGACCTGTGATGTAGTCTTCCGTTTCCTTGCGTTTCGGATTCGTGAACACTGTGCTGGTGTCGCCGAATTCGATCAGGTCACCCAGATACATGTAGGCGGTAAAGTCGGAGATGCGGGCTGCCTGTTGCATGTTGTGGGTCACGATGACGATGGTGAAGTCCTTCTTCAGTTCGTCGATCAGCTTCTCGATGTGTGCGGTGGAGATCGGGTCGAGCGCTGAAGTCGGCTCGTCCAGCAGCAGCACTTGCGGCTTGACGGCGATGGCACGTGCGATACACAGACGCTGTTGCTGACCGCCGGACAGGCTGGTGCCGCTCTGTTTCAGCTTGTCGCTGACTTCGGCCCACAGCGCGGCTTTTTTCAGTGCCCATTCCACGCGCTCATCCATCTCGTTGCGGCTCAGGTTCTCGTACAGCTTCACACCGAAGGCGATGTTGTCGTAGATGGACATCGGGAACGGTGTCGGTTTCTGGAACACCATGCCGATCTTGGCGCGCAGCATGTTGAGATCCTGCTTCGGGTCGAGCACGTTGCCGCCGTCCAGCATGATCTGCCCGGTGGCCTTTTGCTTGGGATAGAGCTGGTACATGCGGTTGAAGGTACGCAGCAGCGTGGATTTGCCGCAACCGGACGGACCGATGAAGGCGGTCACCATCTTTTCCGCGATATCGAGGTTGATGTCCTTCAGGGCGCGGTAGTTGCCGTAGAAGAAGTTGAGGTCCCGGACGATGAGCTTGGGATTGGTGATCTGAGGTGCGTTCATAATTCTTCGATTCCCGATATCAATGTGTGGTGGCGCTCTGTCTGAACAGCACACGCGCGAGGATGTTGAGTGTCAGTACGCTGAGTGTGATCAGCAATGCGCCGGCCCAGGCGAGATGTTGCCAATCTTCGTAGGGGCTCATGGCGAACTGGAAGATCACGACCGGCAGGTTGGCCAGCGGGTTGTTCATGTCTGCGCTCCAGAACTGGTTGTTCAGGGCAGTGAACAATAGCGGGGCGGTCTCGCCGCTGATACGTGCGATGGCCAGCATCACGCCGGTGATGATGCCGGCGCGTGCAGCACGCAGGGTGACGAAGTTGACGATCTTCCACTGCGGGGCGCCCAAGGCCGCAGCCGCTTCGCGCAGCGTATTGGGGACCAGGCGCAGCATGTTCTCGGTGGTGCGGATCACGATCGGGATGACGATGATGGCCAGCGCCAGTGCGCCCGCCCAGCCCGAGAAATGCTTGACGTGCACCACGTAGACTTCGTAAACGAACAGGCCGATCACGATGGACGGCGCAGACAACAGGATGTCGTTGATGAAGCGCGTGATCGGTGCCAGCCAGCCGCGCTGTCCGAATTCGGCCAGATAGGTGCCGGCCAGGATGCCGATCGGGGTTCCGATCAATGTGCCGAGCAAGCTCATCATCAGCGTGCCGGCGATCGCGTTCAGCAGGCCGCCATCGCTGCCCGGCGGCGGGGTCATCTTGCTGAACACGGCCGCATCGAGTGCGGGCAAGCCATGTCCCAGCAGGGTAATGAGGATCCAGCACAGCCAGAACAGGCCGAAGGCCATGGCAAACATGGAGACCGTCAGTCCGACGGCGTTGGTGATGCGGCGACGAGTATAGAGAGTCAGCATGGCAGTGTTATCAAGTCGATTTGCCTTCGCGCTTGCTCATTTTGAGCAGTAGCAGGCGGGCCAGAGTGAGGACGACGAAAGTGATGAAGAACAGGATCAGGCCGAGCTCGATCAGCGCAGATGTATAGAGCTCGCCGACGGCTTCGGTAAATTCGTTGGCCAGTGCCGAAGAGATGCTGTTGCCGGGCATCAACAGGGATTGGCTCAATTCATGGGCATTACCGATGACAAAGGTGACGGCCATGGTTTCGCCCAGCGCGCGCCCCAGTCCCAGCATGATGCCGCCGACTACGCCGATGCGCGTATAGGGCAGCACGATCTTCATCACGACTTCCCAGGTCGTGGCACCCACGCCGTAGGCGGATTCTTTCAGCATCGGCGGTACGACTTCGAACACGTCGCGCATGACCGAGGCGATGAAGGGGATCACCATGATGGCGAGGATGATGCCTGCCGTCAGGATGCCGATGCCCATAGGCGGGCCGGCGAAAAACGGTCCGATCACCGGCATGGCGCCGATATGGTCGTTGATCCACGGTTCGATATGGTCTGCGAACAGCGGGGCGAACACAAACAAGCCCCACATGCCGTAGATGATGCTGGGAATACCCGCCAGCAGTTCGACGGCGATGCCGAGTGGTCGGCGCAATACGCGCGGAGACAGCTCGGTCAGGAAGATGGCGATACCGAAGCTGACCGGGATGGCGATCAGCAATGCGATACCGGAGGTAACCAGTGTGCCAACAATAGGAACCAGTGCGCCGTATTCATCGGTGACGGGGTTCCATTCGGGGTTGACGAGAAAGTGGAAACCGAACGCTTCGATGGCAGGCATACTGCCCATTACCAGCGAGGCGATGATGGCTAGCAATAATGCCAATACCCCAAAGGCCGACAGACGGGTCAGGCCGCGGAACATCATGTCCAGCCAGATCTGTTGCTTGAGCCGGGCTTGGTGCAGGAGCGTCGATTTCATTGTTGTAATTTAGTGTCTTGAGTGAAATTGGGGGGCATGGCGCCCCCCGAATTATAGCTTGAGCGCGCTGTTCGGCGCACTCCAGCTTTAGCTTTTAGTGCCAGATGGCCTTGCCGTGGCTGTCTTTGATCTGATCCATCCAGGCCTTGCGGATCATGGCAGTGACATTGTTCGGCAGCGGCACGTAGTCCAGGTCGGAAGCCATCTTGTCGCCGTGGCTGTATGCCCAGTCGAAGAACTTCAGTACTTCAGCGCCGGCGGCAGCGTTGTCCTGAGTCTTGTAGACCAGGATGAACGTGGCACCGGTGATGGGCCAGCTGTCGGCACCAGGCTCGTTCACCAGAATCTCGGCGAAGCCTTCCGATGCCTTCCACTTGGCGTTGCCGGCAGCAGCCTTGAAGCTTTCAGCGGTCGGGGAGACAAAGTGACCATCGCGGTTCTTCAGTTGTGCATAGGTCATTTTGTTCTGCAATGCGTATGCATACTCTACGTAGCCGATTGCACCCTTGATGCGTTGTACATAGGAAGCAACGCCTTCGTTGCCTTTGCCACCTGTACCTGTGGGCCACTTCACGGCTTTGTTGGCGCCGACTTCACGCATCCAGGTGGTGCTGACTGCAGCCAGATAGGATGTGAAAATGTGTGTGGTGCCGGAGCCGTCAGCGCGGTGTACCACGGTGATGGATTGGTCGGGCAGGTTCAGCCCCTTGTTGTCTGCGGCGATCTTGGGATCATTCCATTTGGTGATCTTGCCCATGAAGATGTCAACCAGTGTGTCGCTGGACAGTTTCAGTTGACCGGCAGCAACGCCTTCGATATTGATGACCGGCACCACGCCACCGATCACGGTCGGGAATTGGGTCAGACCCAGCATGCCCAATTCGTTGGCATTCATCGGCGCGTCGGAAGCGCCGAAGTCCACGGTCTTGGCCTTGATCTGCTTGATGCCGCCGCCGGAACCGATGGACTGATAGTTCATGCCCACGCCGGTATTGTTCTTGTAGGCTTCAGCCCACTTGGCATAGACAGGGTAAGGGAAAGTTGCGCCGGCACCGGTGATGTCGGTCGCGTGCGCCACGGTGGCACCCAGCAGTGTCAAGGACAGGCCGAGCCCGCTCAAGATTCGATTCAGTTTGCTCATTTCAAGATTCTCCGAAGGATTGATCGTTTTGCTCGACTTGTGTCAGCGGGATGCATCCTATGTGCGAATTGTTACACGATTATTACATAAGCCATTCTGGCATGCCGCCACCGGTGGAAATATGGGGCACCGATGAGGCTAAATTACGCGGATTGACCGCAGTTCGATTCGCCGTTACTATCGCCGACCTCAAAACGTCGGAAGAATAGTCTGATGCGACGCAAATTAGTGGTTGGGAACTGGAAGATGCACGGTAGTCTGGCAGGCAACAAGAGCTTGCTGGAGGGCGTGCAGGCAGGTGTGAAGGGGCTGCAAGGAGCGGATTTTGGTGTATGTGCGCCTTATCCTTATTTAGCCCAGTTGCAATCCATGTTGCAGGGAAGCAATGTGGCGTGGGGTGCACAGAATCTGAGTCAGCATGCGAAGGGTGCATTCACCGGAGAAGTGGCGTCTGGCATGCTTGTCGATTTTGAGTGTCGATACGTTATCGTCGGGCACAGCGAGCGTCGTGCCATGTATGGCGAGAGCGACGAGATCGTGGCGGACAAGTTTGATGCGGCCATCAAGGCCGGTTTGACACCTATCTTCTGTGTGGGTGAGACGCTGGAAGAGCGCGAAAGCGGCGTAACCGAGCAAGTTGTAGGGCGCCAGCTGGATGCGGTGCTCAATCACGTCGCCGCGCAGGATCTGGCCAAGTCGGTCATTGCCTATGAGCCGGTCTGGGCGATAGGTACCGGCAAGACCGCAACGCCGGAGCAGGCGCAGGCAGTGCATGCCTTCATCCGTCAGCGCGTGGCGCAGCTGGATGGCGGTGTGGCACAGGGTTTGCGCATTCTGTACGGCGGCAGCATGAAGCCGGGCAATGCCGCAGAGCTGATGGGGATGACGGATATTGATGGCGGCCTGATCGGGGGCGCGTCGTTGGTGGCGGAAGAATTTGTGGCGATCTGTAGCGCCGCACAACAATAAAGCTGGAGTCGAGTGTGGAAACATTGGTTTGGGTAGTTCATGTAATAACGGCAGTGGTGTTGATCGGTCTGGTGCTGATCCAGCACGGCAAAGGTGCCGATATGGGCGCAGCTTTTGGCACCGGTTCAGCGGGCAGTCTGTTCGGCTCCAGCGGTTCGGCCAACTTTCTGAGCCGTAGCACTGCGGTGGCCGCCACCATCTTTTTTATTACCAGCCTGACGCTGACATCAATGTATGCCCAGCCTGCGAAGCAGTCGGGGGTGATGGATCGTGTGGATGTTGATGCGCTGAAAGTGGAAGCGCCGGCAGCGGCGGGTGCGCCTGATTCCAAGGCAAAGGATATCCCGCGATAATCAATAATTAAGTAGTATGCGGAGTTGGCGGAATTGGTAGACGCGCAGCCTTGAGGTGGCTGTGTCCGAAAGGACGTGTGGGTTCGAGTCCCATGCCCCGCACCAGACAATACAAAAAAGAAGAGCCCTGGCTGATTCGGCACAGGGCCGAAACATAAACTAGAGCATTGCTTTGCACTCCGCTATATTGCGGGTTCTACAGAGGGAGGGGACTCAAGCATGTTGGAAAATTATTTTCCGGTACTGTTGTTTATCGGCATCGCTTTGGTAATGGGTGTTGCGCCTCTGGTTCTGGGCATCATTACCGGTCCGAATCGTCCGGACGACAAAAAACTATCTCCATACGAGTGCGGTTTCGAGGCTTTCGAAGATGCGCGCATGAAATTCGATGTGCGTTTCTATCTCGTTGCCATTCTGTTCATTCTGTTCGATCTTGAGATCGCCTTCCTCTTTCCCTGGGCGATCGTTCTGAAAGAGATCGGCACCTTCGGTTTTGTTTCCATGATGGTGTTCCTGGCCATTCTCGTGGTCGGTTTCGTCTATGAGTGGATGAAGGGCGCACTGGAATGGGAGTAACGACGCAAACGCGGATGTGATCATCCGCGTTTGTTGCATTCAACTGTATAGAGCAAGGCCGCGGAACGCCAGCGAGAGTATCTAAAACATGAATGCGCGACCGCCGTAGGGCGTTGTCGTGCACGATGAAGAGGGGAGCATATGGGCATTGAAGGAATTCTGGAAAAAGGCGTGGTGACCACCACCGCCGATACCATTATCAATTACGCGCGTACCGGTTCCCTGTGGCCGATGACCTTCGGTCTGGCATGTTGTGCCGTCGAAATGATGCACGCCGCTTTGCCGCGTTACGACCTGGACCGTTTCGGCGCCGGTGCTTTCCGTCCCAGTCCGCGCCAGTCCGACGTGATGATCGTGGCGGGTACGCTGTGCAACAAGATGGCCCCGGCTTTGCGCAAGGTGTATGACCAGATGGCCGAGCCGCGCTGGGTGATCTCCATGGGCTCCTGCGCAAACGGCGGCGGCTACTATCACTATTCCTATTCCGTGGTGCGAGGCTGCGATCGCATCGTTCCCGTCGATATCTATGTTCCTGGTTGCCCGCCGACGGCTGAAGCCCTGCTGTACGGCGTGATCCAGTTGCAGAACAAGATCAAGCGTACCAACACCATCGCCCGGGGCTGATCATGACTACCGACCTCAAAATCCTGAAATCCAATCTGCATGAAGCTTTCGGCACGAAAGTAGTGAGTCTGGAAGAGCGTCTGGGTGAATTGACGATGGTGGTGAAGGCGGCCGACATGATCGGCGTATTCACCCGCCTGCGCGACGATGCCGATCTGCGTTTCGAAGAGCTGATCGACCTGTGCGGCATCGACTATTCCACTTATGGCAGCGAGACCTGCGAGGACGGCCGCTATCTGGCCGACCAGCCACACAAAGGCCCGCGTTTCGCCACCATCTACCACCTGCTTTCCATCACCCATAACATCCGCTTGCGCGTACGCGTGTTCGCCGAAGACGATGCGATGCCGATGATGGATTCCGTGATCGGCGTATGGCCGGTGGCGAACTGGTACGAGCGCGAAGCGTTCGACCTGTATGGCACGATCTTCAAGGGACATCCGGACTTGCGCCGCATCCTGACCGACTATGGTTTCGTCGGTAATCCGTTCCGCAAGGACTTCCCGCTGTCGGGTACCGTCGAGATGCGTTACGACGCAGATCAGCGCCGTGTGGTTTACGAGCCCGTGTCGGTAGAGCCGCGTGAAATCACGCCTCGCACCATGCGCGAAGAGCAGTACGGTCGCAACTAAGAGCAGAGAGACAGTAATGGCTGAAATCAAAAATTACACCCTGAACTTCGGGCCGCAACACCCGGCGGCCCACGGCGTGTTGCGCCTGGTGCTGGAGCTGGATGGTGAAGTGGTCGAGCGTGCCGACCCGCACATCGGTCTGCTGCATCGCGGCACCGAGAAGCTGGCAGAGCACAAGACCTTCCTGCAAGCCATGCCTTATATGGATCGTCTGGATTACGTGTCCCCGATGTGCAACGAGCATGCCTATGTGATGGCAGTGGAGAAGCTGGCTGGCATCGAAGTGCCGATCCGCGCGCAATACATTCGCGTCATGTACGACGAGATCACCCGCATCCTGAACCATCTGCTGTGGCTGGGCGCGGTCGGTATCGACCTCGGCGCGATGACCATGTTCTTCTACGCCTTCCGCGACCGCGAGGATCTGGTGGATGCCTACGAGGCCGTCGCCGGTGCGCGTCTGCATGCGGCTTATTACCGTCCGGGTGGCGTGTATCGCGACCTGCCGGAAGTCATGCCACAGTATCGCGAGAGCAAGGTGCACAACGCGGCAGACGTGAAGCGCATGAACGAGAACCGTCAAGGTTCTCTGCTCGATTTTATCGAGGACTTCACGGTTCGTTTCCCCAAGCATATCGACGAGTTCGAAACACTGTTAACCGACAACCGTATCTGGAAGCAACGTACCGTCGGTATCGGCGTGGTCACACCGGAACGCGCCATGGCACTGGGCTTCACCGGCCCGATGTTGCGCGGCTCCGGCATCGCCTGGGACCTGCGCAAGAAGCAGCCGTACGAGGTGTACGACAAGCTGGACTTCGACATCCCGGTGGGTGTCGAGGGCGACTGCTACGACCGTTATCTGGTGCGCGTGGAAGAGATGCGTCAGTCACTGCGCATCATCCGCCAGTGTATCGACTGGCTGCGCAAGAACTCCGGTCCGGTCATGGCTGACGACCTGAAGTACGCACCACCCAAGCGCGAAGCGATGAAGCAGAACATGGAAGAACTGATCCACCACTTCAAGTTCTTCACGGAAGGTATGCACGTTCCGGCTGGTGAAGTGTATTCGGCAGTCGAACATCCCAAGGGTGAGTTCGGTATCTATCTGGCATCGGACGGTGCCAACAAGCCTTACCGCATGAAGATCCGTGCGCCGGGCTTTACGCACCTGTCCAGTCTGGACGAGATGACGCGCGGACACATGATCGCCGACGTGGTGGCCATCATCGGTACGCAGGATATTGTTTTCGGGGAGGTAGACCGCTGATGTTGTCGCAACAGATCACGACGCTCATCGACAAAGAGCTGAAGAAATACCCCGCCGATCAGCGCCAGTCTGCCGTGATGGCTGCCTTGCGTTTCGTGCAGGACGAGAAGGGCTGGATCGCGCCGGAGGATATGGCCGATGTGGCGCAATATCTGGATATGCCGCAGATGGCCGTCTACGAAGTGGCGACCTTCTATCACATGTACAACCTGAAGCCGATGGGCAAACACACGCTGACCGTGTGTACCAACCTGTCTTGCACGCTGTGCGGTGCCGGCGATACGGTGAGCTATCTGGAACAGAAACTCGGTATCAAGATGAACGAAGTCACAGCGGACGGCAAGTTCGGCTTGCGCGAAGGCGAGTGCATGGGTGCTTGTATCGACGCCCCCTTGCTGAACGTGAATAACAAGAAGATGTGCGGCAAGCTGACGCCGGAGAAGATCGACAGCATCCTGGCGGATCTGGAAGGAGGCAAGGCATGAGCAAATCCATCATCCTCGCCACCTCAGCAGACGGTCTGGCGAATCTCGACAACTATGTGAAGGCAGGTGGCTATCAGGCGCTGCGCAAGGTGCTGACAGAAAAGATGTCGCCCGACCTGATCATCTCCGAGGTCAAAGCATCCAATCTGCGCGGACGCGGCGGTGCGGGCTTCCCCACCGGCCTGAAATGGAGCTTCATGCCGCGCAACTACGAGGGCGACAAATACATCGTCTGCAACTCGGACGAAGGCGAGCCGGGCACCTGCAAGGACTGGGACATCCTGCGCTACAACCCGCACATGCTGATCGAAGGCATGGCCATTGCGGCGTATGCGATGGGTGTGAAAGCCGGTTACAACTACGTGCACGGCGAGATCTTCGAAGCCTACGAAGTCATGGAGCAGGCCTGCGAAGATGCACGCAAGGCGGGCTATCTGGGCAAGGGCATCCTCGGCACCGATTTCGAATTCGACCTCTTCAACCACATGGGCTACGGCGCCTATGTGTGCGGCGAAGAGACCGCATTGCTGGAATCGATCGAAGGCAAGAAGGGGCAGCCGCGCTTCAAGCCGCCGTTCCCGGCCAGCTTCGGCCTGTACGGCAAGCCGACCACCATCAACAACACCGAGACCTTCGCCAGCATCCCTTACATCATCGCCAACGGCGGCAAGAAGTTCGCCGACCTCGGCGTGCCGAACAGCGGCGGCATCAAGCTGTTCTCGGTGTCGGGGCATGTGAACAATCCCGGCAACTTCGAAGTGCCGATGGGCACACCGTTCCGCGATCTGCTGGCGATGGCCGGCGGCGTGCGTCACGGTCACAAGCTGAAGGCGGTCATCCCCGGCGGTTCCTCCATGCCCGTGTTGCCGGGCGACATCATGATGGACGTCAACATGGATTACGACTCGCTGCAGAAAGCCGGTTCCTATCTGGGTTCCGGCGCGGTGATCGTGATGGACGACACGACCTGCATGGTGCGCGCACTGGAGCGTCTGTCCTATTTCTACTTCGAAGAATCGTGCGGTCAGTGCACACCTTGCCGCGAAGGCACAGGCTGGCTGTACCGCATCGTGCATCGCATCGAAAAGGGTGAAGGCAAGCCGGAAGACCTCGATCTGCTGCTTGAACTTTGCGACAACATCGCCGGCCGCACCATCTGCGCGCTGGGCGATGCAGCAGCTTGGCCGGTGCAGGGCATGCTCAAGCACTACCGCAAGGAATTCGAATATCACATCGAGCACAAGCGTTGTCTCGTGTGAATCTGAATGGAATAGGTGAGCAATGATCAATATCGAAATCGACGGTAAGCAGATCCAGACGGAAAACGGTTCCACCGTGATCGAAGCCGCGCATCAAGCCGGCATCGCCATTCCGCATTTCTGCTATCACAAGAAACTCTCCATCGCCGCGAACTGCCGCATGTGTCTGGTGCAGGTCGAAAAGGCGCCGAAACCCTTGCCCGCCTGCGCCACGCCGGTGAGCGAAGGCATGAAGGTGTTCACGCATTCCGAGCAGGCTGTCAAAGCGCAAAAGGGCGTGATGGAGTTCCTGCTGGTCAATCACCCGCTGGATTGCCCGATCTGCGATCAGGGCGGCGAGTGCATGCTGCAGGACATGTCGGTCGGCTACGGTCAGGGCCATTCGCGCTATCACGAAGAGAAGCGCATGGTGCTGGCCAAGGACATCGGTCCGCTGGTCGCTGCGGAAGAAATGGCGCGTTGCATCAACTGCACACGCTGCGTGCGCTTCGGTCAGGAGATCGCCGGCCAGATGGAACTGGGTCAGGCCTTCCGTGGCGAGCATGCCGAGATCATGTCCTTCGTGTCCGGCACGGTCGAGTCCGAACTGTCCGGCAACATGATTGATCTGTGCCCGGTCGGTGCGCTGACCAGCAAGCCGTTCCGCTACAAGGCCCGCAGCTGGGAATTGTCGCGCCGCCGCTCGGTGAGTGCGCACGACAGCCTGGGTTCAGGTCTGGCTGTGCAAACCAAGAATAACCGCGTGTTGCGTGTATTGCCGCTCGAGAACGACGAGATCAACGAATGCTGGTTGTCCGACCGCGACCGTTTCGCCTACGAAGGTTTGAACAGCGAGCAGCGTCTGACCAAGCCGATGATCAAGCAGGGCGGGCAGTGGCAGGAAGTGGATTGGCAAGCCGCGCTGGAGTTCTGCGCGAATGGTCTGCGCCAGATCGCCAACGGTGCGGGTGCCGAGCAGATCGGCGCTTTGGCCACCGGCAACTCGACGCTGGAAGAGATGTACTTGCTGCAGAAACTGCTGCGCGGCATCGGCAGCGATAACGTCGATTTCCGTCTGCGTCAGAGCGATTTCTCCGCCGATGGCAAGCAACAGGGCGCGCCTTGGCTGGGCATGTCCATCGCGGACATCGGCCGTGCCGACCGCATCCTCATCGTCGGCAGCTTCCTGCGCAAGGATCATCCGCTGCTCGCGGCGCGCATCCGTCAGGCAGTGAAGCAGGGCGCACAAATCAATGTGATCCATGCCACGGACGATGACCTGTTGATGAAGGTGGCGCACAAAGCCATCGTTGCACCGAACGCCATGGTCGAGACGCTGGCTCAAGTGGCCAAGGATGCCGCATCCAAGCATTCCAACGGCATTGCGGGCAGTCTTGCCAGCGGCGAACGCGTGGCAGTGCTGCTCGGCAACTTCGCACAGCAGCATCCGCAAGCCGCGCAACTGCAGGCGCTGGCACAACAGATCGCCAATGTCACCAACGGCAAATTCGGCTTTATCGGCGACTCCGCCAACGGCGTCGGCGGCTATCTGGTGAATGCCATTCCAGCAGGCAAAGGCCTGAACGCAGCGGCCATGCTGGCTGCGCCGCGCAAGGCTTATGTACTGCTCAACGTGGAACCGGAGCTGGATTGTGCTGATGCGCAACAGGCTATCGCCGCGATGCAGGCTGCCGATCTGGTGATCGCCATGTCGGCATACAAACACGGTGCGACGGAATATGCCGATGTGCTGCTGCCCATTGCGCCGTTCACCGAAACCTCCGGCACCTTTATCAGCAGCGAAGGCCGTGTGCAGAGCTTCAACGGCAGCGTGAAGCCATTGGGTGAAGCGCGTCCGGCCTGGAAGGTGCTGCGCGTGCTGGGTAATCTGCTCAAGGTGGACGGTTTCGGCTACGAGACTACACAGGCCGTGCGTGATGAAGCACTGAACGGCGTCGATGTCGCGGCCAGGTTGAACAATGCAGTGAGCGGTATCGAAACCGGTGCCGCTGCCGTGAACGGTCTGCAGCGCGTGGCCGATGTGCCGATCTACGCGACCGATGCCATCGTGCGTCGCGCCGTGTCCTTGCAGGCAACGAAGGATGCGATGCAGCCGAAGGCTTGGTTGCACAGCAAGGAGCTGAGCAAGCTCGGCGTGGCTGCCGGTGTGCAGGTCAAGGTCGCACAGGGGCAGGGCAGCGCGCTGCTCGAAGTTGCGATCGATGATGGATTGCCCGAAGGCGTGGTGCGTGTGGCTGCCGGTCACCCGGCGACTGCGACACTGGGTGCGATGTTTGGAACGATCACAGTGGAGCGAGCATGATGGAATTGCTGCAAACCGTACATCAAATGGGCGAAGGCCTGCTAGGCGCGGCCTGGTTGCCGGTGTGGACGGCCGTGAAGATATTGGCCATCGTGCTGCCCATCATGGGGGGCGTCGCTTATTACACCTTGGCAGAACGCAAGGTGCTGGGCTTCATGCAGGTTCGTCCTGGTCCCAACCGTGTGGGTTACTGGGGCTTGCTGCAACCCGTTGCCGACGGCATCAAGCTGCTGCTCAAGGAGTTCATCATCCCGTCCGGCGCGAACAAGTTCCTGTTCCTGGCCGCGCCGGTGATGGCCTTGACGCCTGCGCTGGCAGCCTGGGCGGTGATCCCGTTCTTCGAAGGCGGTGCGCTGGCGAATGTGAATGCCGGTCTGCTGTTCTTGCTGGCGATGACCTCGCTGGGCGTGTACGGCATCATCATCGCGGGCTGGGCATCCAACTCCAAATACGCCTTCCTCGGCGCGCTGCGTTCCGCGGCACAGATCGTGTCCTACGAACTGGCGATGGGTTTCGCGCTGGTGTGCGTGCTGCTCGCGGCGCAGAGCATGAACATGGGCGAGATCGTGGAACACCAGCAAAGCAACTACGGCCTGTTCGGCTGGTACTGGATACCGCTGTTCCCGATGTTCGTGGTGTACTTCCTCGCCGGCGTGGCCGAGACCAACCGTGCGCCGTTCGATCTGGCTGAAGACGAGTCCGCCATCGTGGCTGGTTTCCACACCGAATATTCGGGTATGGGCTTCGCGCTGTTCTTCCTGGCCGAATACGCCAACATGATTCTGATCGCGGCATTGACCGTGGTGTTCTTCCTCGGCGGCTACCTGAACCCGTTCCACGGCTGGGGTGCGCTGGGTGAGTTGACCGATCAGGTGCCGGGACTGTTCTGGATGCTGGCGAAGATGTCCATCTTCCTGTTCCTGTTCCTGTGGTTGCGGGCGACCTTCCCGCGTTATCGCTACGACCAGTTGATGCGCCTCGGCTGGAAAGTGTTCATTCCGCTGACACTGATCTGGGTGGTGGTCGTTGCCGCCTGGATGCAGACGTCGTTGTGGGTATGGTGAGAGGCAGGGGATAGAACATGAAAAACCTCATCAATTTCTTCAAGCGGTTCCTGATGCTGGAACTGTTCCAGGGTCTGTCCGTGACCGGCAAGTATTTCTTCGCTCGTCACATCACCGTCGAATATCCGGACGAGAAGACCCCGCAGGGTTCTCGCTTCCGTGGCCTGCACGCGCAGCGCCGTTATCCGAACGGTGAAGAACGTTGCATCGCCTGCAAACTCTGCGAAGCAGTGTGTCCGGCACTGGCGATCAAGATCGAGGTGGCCGAACGCGAAGACGGTTCGCGCCGCACCACGCAATACGACATCGACCTGACCAAGTGCATCTTCTGCGGTTTCTGCGAAGAATCCTGCCCGGTCGACGCCATCGTCGAATCGCGCATCTTCGAATATCACGGCGAGAACCGCGGCGATCTGTACTACACCAAGGATCGTTTGCTGGCCGTGGGTGACGCGAACGAAGCGCAGCTCGCACAAGACCGCGCACTCGATGCGAAATTCCGCTAAGGGAAGGCAAACATGAACGTCGAAACCATATTGTTCTATTTCTTCGCCGCATCGGTCGTGTTCTCGGCCTTGCGCGTGATCACTGCACGCAACCCGCTGCACTCGGTGATGTTCCTGGTGCTGGCCTTCGTCAGCAGCGCCGGTATCTGGATGTTGCTGGAAGCCGAGTTTCTCGCCATCGCGCTGGTACTGGTCTATGTCGGGGCGGTGATGGTGCTGTTCCTGTTCGTGGTGATGATGCTGGATATCAACATCGAGAAACTGCGCAAGGATTTCCTGCAATGGCTGCCTGCCGGTGCACTGCTGGCCACGCTGATCGTGGTGCAGATGACCTGGGTGCTGGGCGACAAGTCGAACTCCGCCGGCATGACGGCCGTCAAGCATGCAGCCGATTACAGCAACACCAAAGAACTGGGACGTCTGATCTATACCGATTACGTCTATCCGTTCGAACTGGCCGCCGTGCTGCTGCTGGTGGCGATGGTTGCCGCCATCGCACTGACCTTCCGCCGCCGTCGCGATTCCAAGCGTCAGGATGTGAGCTGGCAGGTCAACGTCAAACGTAACGATCGCGTGCGCATCATCTCCATGCCCGCCACCAAAAAGAACGAAGCCAGCGGGGCGGATGAAGCCCACGCAGCCGATTAACAGAGGGAGTAGTCATGACGAGTCTGGATCTTTCACATTTTCTGGTGCTGGGGGCGGTGCTGTTCGCCATCAGCGTGGTGGGTATCTTCCTCAACCGCAAGAACCTGATCGTGCTGCTGATGGCCATCGAGCTGATGCTGCTGGCGGTCAACACCAACTTCGTGGCGTTCTCGCACTATCTGAACGACGTGCACGGACAGATCTTCGTGTTCTTCATCCTTACCGTGGCGGCTGCTGAAGCAGCCATCGGTCTGGCGATCCTGGTGGTGCTGTTCCGCAATCTGCGCACCATCGACGTGGATGATCTCGGCACCCTGAAAGGTTGATGCACATGGACATGCATACTCTGTATCTGATCGTTCCCCTTGCGCCGCTGGTCGGCGCCATCGCGGCGGGCCTGTTCGGCAAAATGCTGGGACGCACTTGGTCGCACCGCATCACCATCGCACTGGTCGGCGTGGCATTCGCTGCATCGGTCGCCATCTATCAGGATGTGATGGCCGGCCATACCTTCAACGGTCCGGTCTATACCTGGCTGACCTCGGGTGACACCAGCTTTCAGGTCGGTTTCCTGATCGACAAGCTGACCGTGATGATGATGCTGGTGGTGACCTTCGTGTCGCTGATGGTGCACATCTACACCATCGGTTACATGGCAGAGGATCCCGGTTACCAGCGTTTCTTCAGCTACATCTCGCTGTTCACCTTCTCCATGCTGATGCTGGTGATGGCCAACAACTTCATGCAGCTGTTCTTCGGCTGGGAAGCCGTGGGCCTGGTGTCCTACCTGCTGATCGGTTTCTGGTACACCCGTCCGACCGCGATCTACGCCAATCTGAAAGCCTTCCTGGTCAACCGCGTGGGCGACTTCGGCTTCCTGCTCGGCATTGCGCTGGTGCTGATGGTGTTCGGCACGCTGGACTACGCTTCCGTGTTCGCCAATGCGCAGAACTACGCCAACGACATCGCCCCCATCCCGGGCGTGAGCTGGAACCTGATCACCGCGATCTGTATCCTGCTGTTCATCGGCGCCATGGGTAAATCGGCGCAGTTCCCCCTGCACGTGTGGCTGCCGGATTCCATGGAAGGCCCGACACCGATCTCCGCGCTGATCCACGCTGCGACCATGGTGACCGCCGGTATCTTCATGGTGGCGCGCATGTCGCCGCTGTTCGAACTGTCCGATACCGCACTGTCCTTCGTGATGGTGATCGGCGCGATCACTGCGCTGTTCATGGGCTTCCTCGGCATCATCCAGAACGACATCAAGCGCGTGGTGGCGTACTCCACTTTGTCGCAGCTGGGCTACATGACGGTCGCGCTGGGCGCATCCGCCTACTCGGTAGCGGTGTTCCACCTGATGACGCACGCATTCTTCAAAGCGTTGCTGTTCCTTGCCGCGGGTAGCGTGATCATCGCCATGCATCACGACCAGGACATGCGCAACATGGGGGGCCTGAAGAAATACATGCCGATCACCTGGATTACCTCGTTGATCGGTTCGCTGGCCTTGATCGGCACGCCGTTCTTCTCCGGCTTCTATTCCAAGGACAGCATCATCGAGGCGGTCGGCCTGTCGCATCTGGCGGGCTCCGGGTTTGCCTACTTTTGCGTGGTGGCAGGCGTGTTCATCACTGCCTTCTATTCCTTCCGCATGTACTTCCTGGTGTTCCACGGCGAGGAGCGTTTCGGAAAGAGCCATCATGACCATCAGGGCGACCATGCCGACGAGGAAGTCTCGTCTGACCATCATCATGGTCTGGCACCGGGACAGAAGCCGCACGAGACGCCATGGGTGGTGACCGTGCCGCTGATTTTGCTGGCCATCCCGTCCGTACTGATCGGTTTCTTCGCCATCGAGCCGATGCTGTTCGGCGGATATTTCGGTGATGCGGTGTTCATCGCCGAGCATCATCCGGCGATGCATGAGTTGCACGAAGAGTTCCACGGTGCATTCGCCATGGCACTGCACGCGCTGACTACCTTGCCATTCTGGCTGGCTGTGGCGGGTGTGGCGAGTGCCTGGTACTTCTACATGAAGAACCCGGCGATCCCCGCGGCGATCCGCAAGCATTTCAGCTTCATCTATACGCTGCTGGACCAGAAGTATTACTTCGACCGCTTCAACGACTGGTTCTTCGCCGGCGGCGCGCGCGGTGCGAGTCGCGCGCTGTGGAAGTTCGGTGATGTGAAGCTGATCGACGGTTTCTTCGTCAACGGTTCCGCGAAGATGGTGGGGATGTTCTCCGGCGTACTGCGCGGCTTCCAGACCGGCTACGTCTACCACTACGCGTTTTGGATGATCCTCGGTGTGTCGCTGTTGCTGACCGTGCGCACCTGGTTCTAATAAGGCAACACTAGAGAAGAACAGAAGGAACAAGCATGATTTTCGGATACCCACTGTTAAGCGTCGTCATCTGGTTGCCCATCGTCTTCGGCGTACTGGTACTGGCAACTGGCAACGACCGCAACGCTCCGCTGGCACGCATCATCGCGCTGGTCGGCGCGGTGCTCGGCTTCCTGGTGACCTTGCCGCTGTATACCGGTTTCGACCGCATGACCAGCGCCATGCAATTCGTCGAGATGAAGAACTGGATCTCCCAGTTCAACATCCACTACCACCTCGGCGTGGACGGCATCTCGATGCTGCTGATCCTGCTCAATGCATTCTTCACCGTGATCGTGGTGATCGCCGGCTGGAAAGTGATCGAGAAACGCGTGGCGCAATACATGGCCTGCTTCCTCATCATGTCCGGCCTGATCAACGGCGTGTTCGCCGCGCTGGATGCGGTGCTGTTCTATGTGTTCTGGGAAGCGATGCTGATCCCGATGTTCCTCATCATCGGCGTGTGGGGCGGCCCCAACCGCGTGTATGCGGCGGTCAAGTTCTTCCTCTACACCTTGCTCGGTTCCCTGCTGATGCTGGTGGCGCTGCTGTACCTGTACTTCCAGTCCGGCAGCTTCGAGATCCTTGACTACCACCAGTTGCCGCTGGGCATGACTGCACAGATCCTGATCTTCATCGCCTTCTTCATGGCGTTCGCAGTGAAGGTGCCGATGTTCCCGGTACACACATGGTTGCCGGATGCACACGTGGAAGCGCCTACCGGCGGTTCCGTGGTGCTGGCCGCGATTATGCTGAAGGTGGGTGCTTATGGTTTCCTGCGCTTTTCCATGCCGATCGCGCCGGACGCCAGCCATGAACTGGCCTGGCTGATGATCGCGCTGTCGCTGATCGCGGTGGTGTACATCGGCCTGGTCGCGCTGACCCAGTCCGACATGAAGAAACTGGTGGCTTACTCCTCCATCTCGCACATGGGCTTCGTGACACTCGGCATGTTTATCTTCAACGCCTACGGCATGGAAGGTGCATTGCTGCAGATGATCTCGCACGGCTTCGTGTCCGGCGCGCTGTTCCTGTGTATCGGTGTGATGTATGACCGAGTGCACTCGCGCCAGATCGTGGATTACGGCGGCGTGGCCAACACCATGCCGATCTTCGCCGCTTTCTTCATGTTGTTTGCCATGGCCAACAGCGGCTTGCCCGGTACCTCCGGTTTCGTGGGCGAGTTCATGGTCATCCTCGGCGCCGTGAAAGTGAACTTCTGGTACGGCTTCGCTGCCGCCACCACACTGGTGTTCGGCGCGGCCTATACGCTGTGGATGTACAAGCGCGTGGTGTTCGGCGCCATCGCCAACGACCATGTGCGCCATCTGCACGACATCGGCGCGCGCGAAAAACTGATCATGCTGGTACTGGCGATCACCGTGCTGGTGATGGGTCTGTACCCGCTGCCTTTGTCTGAAATCATGCACGCCTCGGTGAACGACCTGCTGGTGCACATGGCACGCTCCAAAATCTAAGAGGAAGTTATGAGCTACATCTCCACATTGTTTCCTGCCTACGCCGAGATCTTCCTGCTGTGCATGATCGGCGTCATCATGATCGCCGACCTGATGCTGCCCAGCCAGACACGTACCGTCACCTATCTGCTGACACAGGTGACGCTGCTCGGCTGCTCGCTGATCACGGTTGCTACCCATACGAACGGCGTCGCGCACCTGTTCACCGGCATGTTCGTGGACGACCTGATGTCCGACGTGCTCAAGCTGCTGACCTATCTGTCGGTATCCATGATGCTGGTCTACTCGCGCAGCTACCTGATCGTGCGCGGCCTGTTCACCGGCGAGTTCCTGTCGCTGACGCTGACTTCCACGCTGGGCATGATGGTGATGATCTCCGCCAGCAACTTCGTCACGCTGTACATCGGTCTGGAAGTGCTGGCGCTCAGTTTGTATGCACTGGTTGCCTTGCAGCGCGATTCTTCCGTGGCGACCGAGTCCGCGATGAAGTACTTCATCCTCGGTGCGATGGCTTCCGGCTTCCTGCTGTACGGCATGTCCATGATCTACGGCGGTACCGGTTCGCTGGATGTTCAGGTCATCTCGCAAGTGATCGCGAATGGCCAGGGCAATGACATGCTGCTGGTATTCGGTCTTGCTTTCCTGGTGGCCGGCCTCGCCTTCAAACTGGGCGCAGTACCTTTCCATATGTGGGTGCCGGACGTGTACCACGGTGCGCCGACTGCGATGACCTTGTTCATCGGCTCTGCCCCCAAGCTGGCTGCCTTCGCTTTTGTGATGCGTATCCTGGTCGAATCCCTGCAACCGCTGATGATCCACTGGGCAGGCATGCTGGCCGTGCTGGCCGTGTTGTCCATGGGCGTGGGCAACATCACCGCTATCGCGCAGACCAACATCAAGCGCATGTTCGCCTACTCGACCATCGCCCACATGGGCTTCCTGCTGCTGGGCGTGTTAAGCGGCTCGCTGGACGGCTACAGCTCGGCCATGTTCTATGCCGTGATCTATGTGCTGATGACGCTGGGCGGTTTCGGCATGATCATGCTGCTGTCGCGCGAGGGCTTCGAGGCCGACAACCTGAACGACTTCAAGGGCCTGAACCAGCGCAGCCCGTGGCTGGCCTTCATGATGCTGCTGCTGATGTTCTCCATGGCCGGCGTGCCGCCGACAGTTGGCTTCTATGCCAAGTTCTCGGTGCTGAACGCGGCGCTGCAGGCCGGACATCTGTCGCTGGTCATCGCAGCGGTAATCTTCTCGCTGATCGGCGCTTTCTACTACTTGCGCATCGTCAAGCTGATGTATTTCGATGCACCGGAAAGCCACGAGAAGGTGTACATGCAGCCGGACAGCACACTGCTCATCTCCATCAACGGTCTGGCAGTGCTGATGCTCGGCATCATGCCCAATACACTGATGGCGATCTGCGCCGCATCGGTGCAGCAGTCGCTGCTGCTGCCCTGATCGACAGAGACTCCGAAGGAAACTCCCGCTACGGCGGGAGTTTTCATTTCAGCAAGGCAAATCGACTCGAATGAAGGAAAATACTATGGACCTCACTGAAAAACAGATCGACTCGCGTGTGGTGTACGAGGGCGGTTTTCTGGAAGTATTGAAAGACACTGTGCAATTGCCGGATGGCAGCACCAGCACGCGCGAATATCTCACGCATCCTGGTGCGGTAGCCATGCTGGCGATCCTTGACAACGGCAAGCTGCTCATGGAACGCCAGCACCGCTACCCGTGGCATTGCGATTTCATCGAGCTGCCGGCAGGCAAGATCGATCCGGGCGAAGACATCCTCGTGACCGCGCAACGTGAATTGCTGGAAGAGACCGGCTATGTCGCCAGCGAATGGACACATCTCGCTACGGCCGCGCCTTGCATCGGCTATTCGGACGAGCGCATGGAATACTTCGTCGCACGCGGACTCACCCATCAGGGCAGCAAACTGGACGAAGGCGAGTTCCTCGAAGTGTTCGAACTTTCGCTTGAAGAAGCGATGGAATGGATACGAACCGGCAAGATCACCGACAGCAAGACCATCATCGGTCTGTTCTGGCTGGAAAAGGTGCTAAAGGAAGGCTGGTGCGCACCAGAATAAGGCATCGTTATGGTGCGCAATGCACCGTAATGGCGTACGAAATCTCCTGATTCGTGCGAGGCAAGATATTTATTGCTTATAAATCAATATTAGTATGTGCTGGCACATTGCTTGCATGCGTCATTGCGTTTTGCACTTTTTCGGAGAATGAGATGGAAGAATTGAAGGTCAGTAGTGATGCGCTATTCATATTGCTGGGCGCCATCATGGTGCTTGCGATGCATGCAGGCTTCGCTTTCCTGGAACTCGGTACAGTCAGGAAGAAGAATCAGGTCAACGCGCTGGTCAAGATCCTCAGCGATCTGGCGATTTCCACCATCGCCTATTTCTTCATCGGTTACGGTATCGCCTACGGCATCCATTTCTTTGCCGGCGCAGAGCAGCTGGCGCAAAAGAACGGCTATGACCTGGTCAAATTCTTCTTCCTGATGACCTTTGCGGCAGCTATTCCTGCCATCGTTTCCGGCGGCATCGCCGAGCGCGCCAAGTTCAATCCGCAGCTCGCTGCCACTTTCATGCTGGTCGGCTTCGTCTACCCGTTCTTCGAAGGTATCGCATGGAACGGCGCATACGGCGTGCAAGACTGGCTGACCGCGAATTTCGGTGCTGCCTTCCATGACTTCGCAGGATCAGTAGTGGTGCATGCCGTAGGCGGCTGGATCGGCCTTTCGGCCGTCATGCTGCTCGGTGCGCGCCATGGTCGTTACACCAAGGAAGGTCGCATCTCCGCGCATCCGCCTTCCAGCATCCCATTCCTGGCACTGGGGGCGTGGATACTCACTGTGGGCTGGTTCGGCTTCAATGTGATGAGTGCACAAACCATCACCGGCATCAGCGGCCTGGTTGCCGTGAACTCACTGATGGCTATGGTCGGCGGAACGCTTACCGCGTTGTGGCTGGGCAAGAACGACCCCGGCTTCGTGCATAACGGCCCGCTGGCCGGTCTGGTCGCCGTGTGCGCAGGTTCCGACCTGATGCATCCCATCGGCGCGCTGATCGTGGGCGGTGTTGCCGGCGCATTGTTCGTTTACATGTTCACCCTCACACAGAACCGCTGGAAGATCGATGACGTGCTCGGTGTCTGGCCGCTGCACGGTCTGTGCGGCGCCTGGGGCGGCATCGCGGCAGGCATATTCGGCGCGAAGGCACTTGGCGGCATGGGCGGGGTCAGCTTCATGTCGCAACTCATGGGCACAGTGATGGGCATCGCTATCGCGCTGATTGGCGGTTTCGTCGTCTATGGCGTGATCAAGAAACTGGTCGGCATCCGTCTGGATCAGGAAGAAGAGTTCAACGGCGCTGACCTTTCCATCCACAAGATCAGTGCCACGCCGGAACGCGAATCGGGCTGGTGATACGGCGGCAAATCGCAGTTACCTGTAAAAACGGCGTCCCAAGCGGGACGCCGTTTTTACATGCGGCAGCGGTGTAGGCAGCTATGCATTGCACAAGGGATAACCTTATCCGCCCAACTGGGTAGAATGTCCGGGTCAGAACAACCCATACCTGTCCCTAGCAAACATGATCCGAGGAAAGATCGACTTCAAGAGCGTGCCGGTGCAGGCAGGTGTCATCTCCGACATCATCAATCTTGATATTGAGTCCAGCGATTATTTCCAGCGGCTGGATGACCTGATCGGCGCAGATCAGGGCGTGGCCTCGCTGGTACTGCGCGTGGTCAATTCGCCGCTGTACAGTCGCGGCAACAAGGTGGCGACCATTCCGCTGGCGATCAGCCTGCTGGGCTATAGCGTATTGCGTTCGTTGGCACTGCTGGCATTCAGCCGTTCCCTGTTCTCCGAAACGCGGCATGAGGCGTTCCGTTTGCATATCTGGCAGCATTCCTTGCTGGCTGCGATCGCCAGTCAGCGCATCTGCCTCGGTCTCGGGGAAGCAAGAAACGGCGACGAAGCATTCATCGCCGGACTGATGCACGACATCGGCAAGGTGCTGATGTTCACGCAACATCCGGACCTGTATCAGCAGGTGTTCGAACACATGCTTGCGACTGGCTGTACTGCCGCTCAGGCGGAACAGAAATATTTCGGTTTTGATCACTATCAAGTGGGTGCCGATGCGGTCAAGGCGTGGCATCTGCCGGATCGCTTCAATGCCTATATGGGCGTCGAACTGACGCAGTCCGAAGGGGCGGATGCGATATTGACCAGCCTGATGGCGGCCAATGCCTTGCTCAAGTCGGCAGGGATAGGCGCCGGTGAAGCCGAGGCGCCGGATGCAAGAAGGGCTAGACTGCGGGCCTTCGGACTGGACGATGCACTGTGCGACAGTTTGCTGCAGGAAGATTTCATCGATAGCCTGCGAGAGTCCGAGATATACAAGCTATGCATGAGTACCTGAGATGAATCAGATATCGGCGCACACCATATCGGTGACCTCGCTGGAGCACGGCATCTGGCCCGGCCTGAAGGCCGAGCTCGAACCGTCCCTGGCGCGGCTCGGGCTGGCACGGCTGTCGATACCGGTCATGCTGCTGTTGCATGATGCTGTCGATCTGGCCGTGCGTGCGATGCATTTCGATGTTTTCAGACGCTTGGCAGAAGACGAGTTCGGCATGCTGGGCGGCAGCAACGCCGCAGACATGGAAGCGCTGTTCAATGCCGAGGTGGGCGAGCATGGTTCGCAGAACATCGCGCAATACTGCATGGAGAACGCGCAGCAGGTGATGGTCAGCTTCCCGTCGCAAGGCACGGACATCCTGTCAATCTCGGTGCCGGCGGTCTGGGATGTCATGCAGTGCGGGACGCAGGGATTGGTCGATGCGCTGGGTCTGCGCTGGCGGCAGGATGTGCCTGAGCAAGGTGCGACGGTATGCGTATATGCACTTGAACAGGCGACAGCCGATCCTTCATCCGCACGCAAAGGCGTGCTGCTGGATGATGAATCCAGCCAGAGCAGCATGCAGGATATCTGCAGCAAACTGGGCTACGGGCTGATCCGCTTTTCCAGTGCGGGCGAAGTCATCGCGGTGTCTCGCCCGATGCTGGATAGCCTGCGCTTGCCAGCGGAGGCAAGCGCGATCAGCGATCTGTGTACTGCCATCCCGTTCAATTTTTATAACGATGTGATCTGGGGACTGGCACTGACGGGGAAGGGCGGGGTGTTCGAGAACTACCGTACCCGTGTCTATCTGCACGGTGAGCAGGGCGTGGCAGCCTTGTTCAATGTCAGTGGCTATCGCGATGCGGATTCGACCATTCATTCAATGTGGCAGATCGTGTCGCTGGACGAGGGCTCCACGCATCTGGGGGAAGGCTCCATCCTGAGCGAAGCGCGCATACACAACATCACGCGCAACTATGTGCCGCAGATGGTGGAGGAAAAGGCGCGCGAAGCGGTGAAGCTGGGCAAGTCGAAACTCATCAACGAAGAATGCGAGATCGCCGTCCTGTTCTGCGACATTGTCGGCTTCACTTCCTTTGTGGAAAGCAACGCCAGCAGCGAGTCCATCATCAACACGCTCAACACCATCCTGCGCCGGGTGTCCGGTTCGGTCAGGCGCAAGCATGGTTATATCGACAAATTCATGGGCGACAGCGTGATGGCGATCTTCATGGATCCGGCGGAAGCCATTGCAGCAGCCATCGACATGCAGAAGCATGCTGCAGACATCAATGGGTTGCGCTCCCGCGCCGGACAGGACTCGCTACGTTTGCGCATCGGCATACACTGGGGCGAGGTGGTCATCGGCAATGTCGGGACGGCGGAAAGGCTGGACTGGACGGCGATAGGCGATGTGGTCAACACCGCATCGCGCATCGAGAAGAACTGCAATCCCGGTTCCATACTGATCAGTCAGACATTGATGGATGTGGTCGATGTGTCTCGGCATCCGGAAATATCCTTCGGAGACATCTTTACCATCCATGTCAAAGGCAAGCGGGAAGGCCTGGCCGTATGCCACGTTGCGGAGAAGAGGAATGACGGCAATCAAGAGTGACATCGAGGAAATAACCGCGGCACTGACCGATTTTCGCGACGAGCGCGATTGGGCACAGTTCCATAATCCGAAAGACCTGGCGGCGGCTCTTTCCATCGAAGCGAGCGAGTTGCTGGAATGCTTTCTGTGGAAAGCGCATGGCGAAGCGGACGAGGCGCGCGTGAAAGAGGAGTTGGCGGACGTGTTCGCTTTCGCCTTGCTGCTGGCGGAACATTACAAATGGGATGTGAAGCAGATCGCGCTGGAGAAGATCGCCAAGAATGCGGAGAAGTATCCCGCGCACAAGGCCCGCGGTAGCGCGAAGAAATATACCGAGCTTTAGCCGCTGCCCAGCGTGCGCCCGGAGCCGGGCATATTGGTCTTGCCTTTCGTATCGTACAGCCCGGCAGTCTGTTCCGATGCGCCGAGCAGTGCCTGCACAGCCTGCTGGTTGTAGCGCATGCGCACTTGTATCAGTTCGCCGTTGGTTTTGTTCATTTGCGCTGCCTGCTGACCCATGTTCTGGATGTCCTGCCAGACGGTGAGGGCGCCGGCGGCATTGCTGCGCAGCCATGCTTCCGTTTTGCCGCGCTCGGCGCTGATGTATTGCGCACGTTTCTTGACGAGCGCCGTTAGCGCCTCGGCGGCACGGGTTTTCTCGCTGGACAGGTCGAGCAGGGGTTCGGTGTCGGGGGAGAGCAGGATCTGCTGCTCGCGTTCGAGCAGGCCGATAAAGGCCTGCAGCGCGGTGCGCTCTTCGGTTAGGCGGTTTTGTATATCGCTTGCGTTCAACGCTGGCTCGCGGTGATCAGGTCACTCACGGTCCGGATCAGGCCGTCGGCAACTGCACCGGCATTGACCTGGAAGCGGCCTTCGCTGATGGCTTGCTTGATCTCGGCCACTTTCTTCGCATCCACAACCGGCGCGCTGGCGAGGCTGCCTTCCAAGCTGCGCAATTGGGCGGTAGAGGTACCCAGGTGCACACTGGTGCCCTCCGCACTGGTCGCCGCAGCTTGGCTGTGGGCGTCAGTTTTGGCGGCGGTATTGCGTGCCGTTGCTTCGCCGGCATTACCGGTGATGGGTTTCGTGTTGTCGATCTTCATGATGGGACTCCAACTGTTCTGGTTCGATTGTCTGTTGTATCGGAACTTAATGCAAAAACTTTAGCAGTTTTATGAAAAATATTTTTTCACCCCGGGTCCAAGGCAGACAGACACCCTGCGCATGGGCTGCTTCAGCCTGTCATGGCTGGACCTCTGCGATGCCGTTCGACACCGTGCGGGCCGAGATCACTTGCGAGTTGGCAGTGCGGACGCGCACGATTTCGTCTTTCCCGGCGTTGTTCAGGGCCTGGCCTTCCTGGCTGACGACAAAGCCGTTGCCGCGCGCGCGCAGCGTGACGGTCTGGCCCTGACGAATCAGCAGCGGCGGGCGTAACATATCCTGGCGCAGCACTTGTCCGGCACCGATCGAATATTTAAGGGTTTTGCCGATGGCTTGTTCCGGATCGGTGAGCAAGCCGGGTCGGCTCAGTTCGCCGCGTTGCAGGCCGAAATCGGCTGGTTTCAATATGGTGCCTTGCGGCATGGGGCGGGAGGCGACCAGCAGATCGACAGTGACTTTGATGTCTGTCTGCAGGAATACGCTCCAGCCGGGATTGGCGTCGCAGCGCACGCCGATGCTGGTCTTGCCGATGAGCTTTGCACCGGCCGGCAGGAAGGCATGCAGCTTGTCGCAGGGGGCGAGCTTGAGGCGACTGTCGATGGGGGTGACATTTATATTCACCTCGCCCGGCAGATTCTGGCTCTGCGACTGGGCGAAGGCAAGGGCGGCGGCTTGGATCGAAGCGTGGCTCTGTTGCGGGGCAGCCAGCACCGGGCCGCCCCACAGGCAGCCGATCAGCATGCATAAAGAAGCCAGCCGTTTGTTCATGGCTGAATTGTCATCCTTTGGGGAAAGGTCGAAGTGGGGAAATAAAGCGGGTTTTTGCCCTTAATCGATCGATTGGATGGAAAACCCCGGTACTAGTATGCAAGCCATCACAAAAGTAGTCATGAAAGGCAGGGTGCTCATCATGGGCGGCAGAATAGACGAGATGTTCCAGTTTCATCAAGTGGCGCTGAACTTGCGCGCCACGCGACAGGAGCTGATCGCGTCCAACATCGCCAATGCGGATACGCCTAACTACAAGGCGAAGGACATCGATTTCTCCAGCGCGCTGAAAGCGGCAGTCGGCGGTGAGAGTCCATCGCTGTAGATGGAGCGGACAGCCCTGAAGCATCTGGCCGGAGAAACGGGCGAGACAGTGATGGGTGCGCCGGTGCAATATCGTGTGCCGACCCAGCCCAGTGCGGATGGCAATACGGTGGACATGGATGTAGAGCGCGCGCAATTTGCGGACAACGCGATGCGCTATGAGGCGAGCGTACGCTTCGTCAGCGGCAAGGCCAAGGAAGTGTTGGCCGCATTACAAGGCTAGGAGGGCTGATCATGTCTCTATTCAATGTATTCAACATCGCCGGCTCGGCCATGTCGGCACAGGCGCAACGACTTAATGTGGTGGCCAGCAATCTGGCCAATGCCGACAGTGCCACCGGGCCGGACGGCAAGGCATACAAGGCCAAACAGGTGGTGTTCGAGACCACCCAGGCAGCGGGGCAGGTCGGCGCGGGGGTGAAGGTGTCCGCGGTGGTGGAAGACAATTCCCCCATGCGCATGCAATATGATCCCAAACATCCGATGGCCAACGCGCAAGGATATGTGGAGATGCCCAACGTCAATCCCGTGGATGAGATGGTGAACATGATCTCGGCTTCGCGGTCCTACCAGAACAACGTGGATGTGCTGAATACATCCAAGTCCATGCTGATGAAAACACTCACCATCGGCCAATAAGGAGATAGATCATGGTTGATTCAGTAAATAGCAGTACCGCCGGTTCCTCAGCGACGTCTGCGTTGACGTCTTCTTCCGCAGACATCGGCGCGACACAGGATCGTTTCCTTAAACTGCTGGTCACCCAGATGAAGAACCAGGATCCGCTCAATCCGCTGGACAACGCCCAGGTCACATCGCAGATGGCGCAGCTGTCCACGGTGACCGGCATCGACAAACTGAATTCGACCGTGCAGGCATTGAGTAGCAGCATGCTGGCCAGCCAGTCCTTGCAGGCCGTATCCATGATCGGCCATGTGGCGCAGACCGACGGCGATAGTATGGAGCTGACCAATGGCAAGGCCTACGGCGGCGTCGAACTGTCGCAACCGGCAGACAAGGTTACGGTCAAGATCACCGATGCATCCGGCGTCGCGGTGCGCACCCTGCAACTGGGCGCGCAGGATACGGGCATCGTCGATTTCGCCTGGGATGGTATGACAGACAGCGGAAGTGCTGCCGCGGACGGACAATATACGTTCACGGTTGCCGCCGAGCTGGCGGGCAAGACGACGGATGCCACTACGCTGTCCTATGGCCTGGTCAACAGCGTGGCGCAATCGAGCAGCGGCGTTACGGTCAATATCGGCAATCAGGGCGAAGTCGGCCTGAATACCATCAGAAAAATCTTGTAACAGGAGGACGTCATGAGTTTTCAACAAGGATTGAGTGGACTGAACGCATCTGCCAAGCACCTGGATACGATCGGCAACAACGTGGCGAACGCCAACACTATCGGCTTCAAGCAGTCGCAAGCGCAATTCGCCGACCTGTACGCCACCTCTCTGGCCGGTTCCGGTGCTGTGCAGGTGGGTACCGGCGTGAAGATCGCCAATGTGGCGCAGCAGTTCACGCAGGGCAACATCACCAACACCTCCAACAGCATGGACACAGCCATCAGCGGGCAAGGATTTTTCCGCATGGTCGACCAGAACGGTGCGATCTCCTACTCGCGCAACGGCCAGTTCCAGCTCGACAAGAACGGCTTCATCGTGAACAGCCAGGGACACCAGTTGTCGGGTTACATGGCGACCAATGGCGTTATCACTGCGGCGCAGCCGGTGCCGATCCAGATCGTTGCGGCCGACCTGACGCCGCAACCGACCACCAACATTGCGATGGGTCTGACGCTGGATACGCGCATGGCCTTGCCGACCATCACGCCGTTCGATCCCCAGAATCCGCAGAGTTATAACAGTTCCACGCCGTTGACGGTTTATGACAGCCAGGGCGTCGATCATGTGGCCTTGTTGTATTTTGCCAAGACCGGTCCCAACACCTGGGATTCCTATTTGACGGTGGATGGCAACCAGGTGCCGGCAGCCGGTACGGCGCTTACTTCATTGGTGTTCAATACCAACGGTGTCTTGACCTCGCCTACATTGCCTGTGGCATCGGCTGCCTTCAGTCCGGTACCTGCGCCAATCTCGGTGGTGGGGGCTGGCGTGGCGGCAGGCGGTACTTCCATCACCGGTCCATCTACTACCGGATTGTTGGTGGGTGCAGCGGTCACTGGTGGCGATCTGCCGGCAGGTACCACGATTACAGCGATCACCGGACCGAACAGCTTCACCGTTTCCGCACCGAGTCCGGCGGGTTTTGCGGCAACCACGCTGACCGTGGTGAATCCGGCCAGTGCGGCTAACCAGACCATCAATTTCGACTTTACCGGGACCTCGCAATTCGGGGGTAACTTCGGTGTGAATACCAAGACGCAGGACGGCTTCGCTTCCGGTCGCCTGAGTTCTTTCACCACCAGCGCGGACGGTACCATCCTCGGTCGTTACACCAACGGTCAATCGCGTGCGCTGGCACAAGTGGTGCTGGCCAACTTCACCAGCCCGCAAGGTTTGCAGCCTTTGGGCAACAATGCCTGGGCGGAAACCGCGACCTCCGGCGGTCCGTTGATCGGGACGCCGGGCTCCAGCAGCCTGGGAGTGTTGCAGTCGTCCGCAGTAGAAGATTCCAACGTGGATCTGACCGCAGAGCTGGTGAACATGATCACCGCGCAGCGCGTGTATCAAGCCAATGCGCAGACCATCAAGACGCAGGATCAGGTGTTGCAGACACTGGTGAACCTGCGTTAAGGATGGATTTAGGAACTAGGAATCAGGGGGAGGGAGTATGGACAGGCTGATCTATACCGCGGCGACAGGGGCCAACCACATCCTGCACCAGCAGGCGACGGTGTCGAACAATCTGGCCAACGTCAATACGCCCGGCTTCCGAGCCAGCATCGACGCATTCCGCAGTGTGCCGTTGCAGGGCGAAGGTTTGCCCACGCGTACTTTTGTGGTCGATTCGACGGTAAGTGCCGACTTCACCCCGGGCGTCATGCAGCAAACGGGGCGCGCACTGGATCTGGCGCTGGATGGGCAGGGCTGGATCGCCGTACAGGATGCCAACGGCAACGAGGCGTATACCCGCAACGGCAGTTTGCAGATGTCGCCCAACGGCGTGCTGCAGACCCGGACCGGATTGACGGTGCTGGGTGATGCCGGGCCGCTGTCCATTCCGCCCGATACCGAGATCACCATTGCCAAGGACGGCACGCTCTCTACCGTGCCGACCACCAACCAGAAGAATGGCGTGATCACGGTGGGGCGCATCAAGCTCACCAATCCGCCGGAAGAGCAGATGGTGCGCGGTGAAGACGGTCTGTTCCGCACCCGCGACGGCAACCCCGCCGAGGCGGATGCGAACGTGACGGTGGTCGCCGGCAGTCTGGAAGGCAGCAACGTCAATACGGTGGATGCCATGGTCAGCATGATCTCGCTGGCGCGACAGTTCGATACGCACATGAAACTGTTGCAGACTGCCAACGAGAACGACAAGAGCGCAAGCACGATACTCAACATCAATGCCTGATTGATCGCATCGTCAGGCTGACATCAGCCTGGCGGGAGTTCGCGACGGCGGCCGGGGTGTCCTGTTCCGGCCATCTTTAAATCAGGAATAAGCTCGTTTTTCTCCATGTGTTCGCCGGATGAATTTGCCGGCAGCGGGGTAATGTGGCAAGCAAGCACAGTACACCGAAAGGGCACACATCATGATTCGCTCATTGTGGATATCGAAGACCGGTCTGGAAGCACAGCAGACCCAGATGGACGTCATCTCCAACAACCTGGCCAATATCAATACGTCGGGCTTCAAGCGTTCACGCGCGGTATTCGAAGACTTGCTGTACCAGAACATCCGCCAGCCCGGCGCGCAGTCTTCGCAGCAGACGCAGATACCCACGGGCCTGCAGATCGGTACCGGTGTGCGACCGGTGGCGGCCGAGCGCATCCATACCCAGGGCAATCTGCAGCAGACCGGCAACCAGCTGGATGTGGCGATACAGGGCGAAGGCTTTCTGCAAGTATTGCTGCCGGACGGAACCACCGGTTATACGCGCGACGGCTCGCTGCAGTCTGATAGCCAGGGACAGTTGGTCACGGCAAATGGCTTTGTGATACAGCCCGCGCTGACCATTCCCGCCAATGCCACATCCGTTTCCATTGCGCAGGACGGCGTAGTCAGCGTCACGCAGGCAGGCTCGACCGCGGCGGTACAGATCGGCAGCATCCAGCTGGCGACCTTCGTCAATCCGGCCGGCCTGCAAAGCATGGGCCAGAACCTGTACCTGGAGACCGCATCCAGCGGCACCCCCAGCACCAATGTGCCGGGCACGAACGGCACCGGCACGGTAAGTCAGGGCTTCGTCGAGACATCCAACGTGAATGTGGTGGAAGAGCTGGTGAACATGATCCAGACCCAGCGTGCCTACGAGATCAATTCCAAGGCGATCACCACATCCGACCAGATGCTGCAGAAACTGTCACAGATATAAAGTTCATGAAGCGTAGACGGAAAATGAGCTTGTCTGGATTTCTCCCTCTTCCCAACCCTCTCCCGCAAGCGGGCGAGGGGGCGAACGCGAGAGGCAATGTTGAATTTACGAGGTGCATGATGCGTAACTTGAGCAGTGTGTTCAGCATTCTGGCAGCCGGCTGGTTGCTGGTTGGCTGTGTGCCGAGTACCAATATCCGCGAACCGTTGACGGCAACGCCGGATATAGCGCGCAGCGCGCCACCGCCAGCCAACGGCTCCATCTTCCAGGCAGGCGTGAATGACCGCCCGCTATTCGAAGATCGCCGCGCGCGCCGTGTCGGCGATGTGGTCACTATCAGCATCGTCGAGACCACGGCTGCCACCGGGAAGTCCGGCGTCACGCTGGAGAATACCGGCAGTCTGGCAGTGACCACGCCGGCGATCACCGGCGGTTTGTCCGGCAGCAGCAGCGTGAAATCCGGCATCAAGAACGATGCTTCCGGCTCCAATACCTTCACCGGCACATTGACCGCGACCGTGACCGAAGTATTGCCCAACGGCAACCTGCGCGTGGCCGGCGAGAAGCAAGTCAGCATCCGCTATTCGGATGAATACGTGCGCTTCTACGGCGTGGTCAATCCGGACGACATCAGCGGCGCCAATACCGTGTTGTCGACCAAGGTGGCCGATGTGCATCTGGAATACAAGGGCGCGACCAATCTGGACGGCGCAGCAGTGACCAGCATGTTTGCGCGCATCTTCACCACGGTGCTGCCGTTCTAGGAGACAGTCATGAAATCCACCCTCTCATTCATTTTCGCAGTGCTGCTGGGGCTGACCGCCATGGCGGCTTCGGCTGAGCGCATCAAGGACCTGGCCAGCGTGCAAGGGGTGCGCGAGAACCAGCTGCTCGGTTACGGTCTGGTGGTCGGTCTGGACGGCAGCGGCGACCAGACCACGCAGACACCGTTCACCGTGCAGAGCATCATCACCATGATGGCGCAGATGGGCGTGACCTTGCCGCCCGGCACCAGCCTGCAACTGAAGAACGTAGCCGCGGTGACCGTGACCGCATCCCTGCCTGCGTTCTCGCGCCCCGGACAGACCATCGATGTCACCGTCTCATCCATCGGTAATGCCAAGAGCTTGCGCGGCGGCACGCTGCTGATGACGCCCCTGAAGGGTGCCAACGGCCAGGTGTATGCCATGGCGCAAGGCAGCCTGCTGGTGAGCGGCGCGGGCGCCGCTGCGGGCGGCAGCAAGACCGTGGTCAATCACTTGAGCGTGGGGCGCATCCCGAATGGCGCGACGGTAGAGCGCGAAGTACCGACCGCTTTGGGACAGGGTGATTTCATCTATCTGCAACTGAATACGGCGGATTTCACCACAGCGGCACGCATGGCCGACACCATCAATCGCGATGTGTCGCCGGATGCGGTGATCGCCAATGCCGTGGATGCGCGCACGGTGCAAGTCTCCGCCCCGCCGGGCTTCGAACGCGTGCAGTTCCTGTCCCGTCTCGAGAACCTGTCCGTCGATGCCGCGGCAGGCAGTGCCAAGGTGATCGTCAATGCCCGTACCGGTTCGGTGGTGATGAACCAGCAGGTCTCGCTGAGTGAATGTGCCGTGGCACACGGCAATCTGACCGTGGTCATCAGTGCCGACAATGCGGTGAGCCAGCCCAACGCGCTGGCGGGCGGGGATACGGCTGCGGTCAGCAACGCCGATATCAAGATCGAGTCGTCTGCCGGCAACCTGTTGCATCTGCAACACGGCGTATCGCTGGGAGATGTGGTCAAGGCCCTGAATTCAATCGGCGCCACACCGCAGGACATGCTGGCCATCCTGCAGGCGATGAAGGCCGCCGGTGCGCTGCGCGCGGAACTCGAGATCATCTAGGAAACGACGATGGCGCTCTCACCAGACAGCTTGAGCGGACTCGCGGCGGACAGCCAGGCGCTGGATCGTCTGCGCTACCAGGCCAAACAGGCCCCGGATCAGGCGCTGAAGAAGGTGGCGCAGCAGTTCGAGATGGTGTTCCTCAACATGATGATGAAGAGCATGCGCGAGGCAACTCCGCAGGACGGCATGATGGACAGCGAACAGACCAAACTGTTCACCGGCATGCTGGACCAGCAGCTGGCGCAGGAGATGTCCAAGCGCGGCGTGGGACTGGCTGATGTCATGGTGCGTCAGCTGAGCGGCCATCAGCCGCCTGTCGCCATGCAAACGCCCGCACCGGGAGCGGTGACGTCCGCCTACCAGCCCATGACGCAGCAAGGCTTTATCGAACGCATGCGCCCGCATGCTGAGCGTGCAGGCAAAACGACCGGGGTGCCCGCCGATTTCATCATGGGGCAGGCGGCGCTGGAGAGCGGCTGGGGGAAACGCGAGATCCGCAATGCGGATGGCAGCAGCAGTTTCAACCTGTTCGGCATCAAGGCCGGCAGCGATTGGAAGGGGAAAGTGGCAGAAGTGACCACTACCGAGTATCAGGACGGGGTTGCCAGCAAGCAGGTGGCACGCTTCCGGGCCTATGATTCTTATGCGGAATCCTTTCAGGATTACGCCCGCTTGCTGAGCGAGAATCCGCGTTATGCAGGTGCATTGGGGCAGTCGAATGCGGTAGACTTCGCCCAGTCGCTGCAAAAAGCCGGCTATGCCACCGATCCCCGTTATGCCGACAAGCTGGCGAGCGTGATCGGCAGCGTCAGCACAAAGGCCTAAAGTATTTTGGCGACCTGCCGATAAACTAGGCGAAGGATCGTCAGGAGAGTCATATGGCTTCAGTCTATAACATCGGTGTCAGCGCGCTGAAGGTCGCACAGGCGGGTATCAGCGTAACCTCGCACAACATCGCCAACGCGAATACACCCGGCTATTCGCGCCAGGAAATCATCCAGGGCACGCAACTTTCCCAGAACATGGGGCAGGGTTATTTCGGGGCGGGTGCGGATGTTTTGGGCGTGAAGCGCCTGTACAACGATTTTCTCGGCGCGCAGGTGAATACTGCGCAGACAAGCGCCAGCAATCTGAGCACGCAGTACGATCTGTCGGTACAGGTGAGCAATCTGCTGGGTGACGCCAATGGTGGTCTGAGTGTGACGCTGCAGGACTTTTTCGGGGCCGTGAACACGGTTGCCAACTCTCCGGAATCGTTGGCAGCACGCCAGACCATGATCGGGAGCGCCCAATCGCTGAACAACCGTATGCAGACCCTGGACGGGCGTCTGACCGAAATCCGCGATGGCCTGAATGGGCAGATCGTCAACAGCGTCAGCCTCATCAACAGTTATGCCAAACAGATTGCGTCGCTGAATGACACCATTGTCAAGGCCCAGGCGCAAAGCGCCACCGGACAATTGCCGAACGATCTGCTCGACCAGCGCGATTACCTGCTGACCCAACTGAGCATGGAAATCGGTGTGACCAGCTACAAGCAAGTCGACGGTTCGATGGACGTTTTCATCGGTACGGGCCAGACGCTGGTGACGGGCACCCATGTTTCCTTACTGCAGCCTGTGGCTTCTTCAACGGACATCAGCACGCTGGATCTGGCCTTCGTCAGTACGGCGGGAAGTGTCAGCCGCATTCCTGCGAATGCCTTGCAGGGCGGCAACCTTGGGGGCTACCTGAACTTCCGGGATACCGTGCTGGATCCCGCTCGGAACTCCTTGGGGCGTATTGCCATCGGTATTGCAGATACCTTCAATGCCCTGCATCAGCAAGGGATCGATCTCAAAGGAGGGCTGGGGGGCGCATTCTTCAGCGCAGGTACGCCGCAAGTTTCGGCAGCTACCACCAACACCGGAAATTCCGTCGTGACTGCGACTATCAGCGACTCCGGTGCATTGACAACAGATGATTACCTGCTGCAGTTTGACGGTACCGCATATACGCTGTTCAACCGTACCACCAATACCGCAATCCAGTCGTTCACGCCTGCCGCGCTGGCGACGCCGCAAGTCATTGCCGGAACCGGCATCACGTTGCAGCTTGCGGCAGGCGGTGTGGCGGATGTGTCCGGCGACGCCTATGTGATCCGTCCGACGGTGGCGGGCGCGCGCGATTTCGGCCTGCTGGTCACCGATCCGTCCAAGATCGCTGCGGCCAGCCCGGTGCGCAGCAATGCAACCATCAGTAATCTGGGCAATGCTACGATTGCGCAGCCGACGCTGGCAGGGACTTTGCCGCTGGATGCCAATCTGCAGCAGCCGGTCACCATCACCTTTACCAGTGCCACCACGTTTGATGTTACCGGTACCGGCGCGGGTTTACCCGCAGTGGGCGTCGCCTATACCCCGGGCGGGAACATCAGCTACAACGGCTGGACAACCCAGATCACCGGTACGCCTGTAGCCGGGGACACTTTCAGCGTCGTGCCGAATACCAATGCTACGACCGACGGCACCAACATATTGAAGCTGGCGCAATTGCAGACGGCCAATTCGCTGATCAACGGCACCACCAGCTATCAAGGCGCCTATGGGCAACTGGTGTCGCAAGTCGGCACGCAAACACGCGAACTTGAAGTGACCAGCAAGGCACAAACGTCCATCCTGGCGCAAGTGACCAAGTCGCAACAATCCGTTTCCGGCGTCAATCTGGATGAGGAAGCGGCCAATCTGCTTAAATACCAGCAGGCATATCAGGCTGCGGCCAAAGCCATGGCGATTGCACAAACCATGTTTGACTCGTTGCTGCAACTGGGAGGTTAAATATCATGCGTATCAGTACCAGTACCCTGTATAGCGAAGGCGTAGCCGCCATGCAGCAGATGCAAAACAACCTGGCCCGAACCAGTCTGCAGATGACCACCGGCCAGCGCATGCTGTCCCCGGCGGACGATCCTGCCGCAGCAGCGCGAGCCATCGAACTGAAACAATCCGATGCCTCCAACACGCAGCTTGCCAGCAATCGCGATGCGGCGATCAACACCTTGTCGCTGGAGGACGGCATCCTGGCCAGCATCACCTCGCTGTTGCAGGATGTCAAAATCATGTCCCTGGATGCAGGAGGCTCGCTACAGACCGGATCCTCGCTGAAAGGTATCGCGACCGATTTGCGCGGACGCATGCAGGAACTGCTCGGACTCGCCAACAGTACGGACGGGGTGGGCAACTTCCTGTTTGCCGGTTCGCAGGGCAAGATTCAACCTTTTGCCAGTACTGCGGCAGGGATGGTCTATCAGGGCGACGATGTGCAACACCTGGTCCAGGCAGGTCCGGCGCGCCAGATACCGACAGCGGATTCCGGGGCGGACTTGTTCATGCGCATCCGGAACGGTAACGGCTCGTTCCACACTGCGGTGGGTGCCGCGAATACCGGAAGCGGCACGATCAGTCAGGGGCAGGTGCTCACCTCGCCGTACAGTGGCGCGAGTTATCGCATTACCTTCACCAGTGCGACGACCTTTGATGTGAACGACGTTTCGGGAGGCTTGCCCGGTGTGCCGGTGTTGCCGGGGCAGACCTATGTCAGCGGGCAGGCCATCACGGTGAATGGCATCCAGATGGAGATCAGCGGCGCCCCCGCGACCGGGGATACTTTCGATGTGCAGCCCAGCATCAACCAGAGCATCTTCGAAACGATCACGCAATTCCTGGCAACACTCGAGACGCCGCCGCTACCGGGAGATGCGGCAGCGGCGGCGAAATTCCAGCAGGGATTGCAACAGGCCTCCGCTGCATTGGATCAGGCAATCAACAACGTGATGTATACACATGCCACCGTCGGGGGGCGTTTGAGAGAACTGGATTCACTGCAGGCAACCGGCGTGGATCTGGGCTTGCAATACAAGCAGACCCTGTCAAAGATTCAGGATACTGATTACATTCAGGCAGCGACGGATCTGGCCAAGCAGCAATTGGCCCTGCAGGCATCTCAGCAATCCTTTGCCAAGGTTTCGCAGATGTCATTGTTCGATTATTTGCGTTGAGATCGCCGACAATCGCATGACGGCGCACAGTGGAAACTGTGCGCCGTTTTCATTTTTGCTCCATCTTTGCAACGAGAAGCGACCGTACCCGGCTCAATGCCCGCCCAGTTGCAGCATGATGCGCCCGACGGTCTCCAGTGCCTGGCGGAATATGAAGTCCATCATCGGCGCAAGGAACGGTATCACCAGCGCCAGCACGATGAAGCCGACACTGATCGTGATCGGGAAGCCGACCGCGAAGATGTTCAGTTGCGGGGCGCTGCGGGTCAGGATGCCCAGTGCCAGATTGCTGATCAGCAGCGCGGCGATGAGAGGCAGCGAGAACTGCAAGGCATAGGCAAAGATGCTGCCGCCCCATTCCGCTGCGGTGCGAAAGGCGCCGGCGGAAGGCGTGGTGTTGGCGATGGGGAAGGACTGGAAACTTTCACTCAGCGCGGCCAGCATGTACAGGTGCAAGTCCATGCTGATGAAAGCCAGGGCCACGATCACCCCGAGGAACTGTGCCAGAACGGGGGTGATGGTGGAATTCTGCGGATCGAAGAAGTTGGCGAAACCCAGGCCCATCTGCATGCCGGCGATGTCGCCGGCCATCTCGATCGCAGTGAAGATCAGCCTGATCGAGAATCCCATCATCAAACCGGCAACCATCTGCTGCAACAGGATCAGTATGCCTTCCGCCGATGACGGGTCAGGCAAGTCGTGCAGGTCCAGTGTGGGCATGATGACGACCGTGAAGATGGCGGCCAAACCTACCTTGACGCGTACCGGTACCTGACGATTGCCGATCACCGGCGCGCTGGCGATCATCGCCAGCACCCGCGCCATGGGATAGATCAGCATGGCGACCCATGTGGTGAGTTGGGCGCTGGTAAAGCTGATCACACGACTAGCCTATGATGTAAGGGATGCTGCCGTACAGTCGCGTGATGTATTCCAGCATCAGGCCGACCATCCAGTGGCCGGCGAACAGCAGGGCACCGAAGATGCCGAAAGCTTTCGGGATGAAGGACAGCGTCATCTCATTGATCTGGGTCGCAGCCTGGAAGATGCTGACGGCCAGACCGATGATGAGCGCGGTCAGCAGCATGGGCGCTGCCAGCAGCAGGGTCAGTTCAATGGCCTGTTGGCCGATGGTCATTACGCTTTCGGGAGTCATGGACGCCTCCATTATTCTTGTTACGTATAGAAACTTTGCACGAGCGAACCGATCAGCAGGTTCCAGCCATCGGCCAGCACGAACAGCATGATCTTGAACGGCAGAGAGATGATGGCCGGCGACAGCATCATCATACCCATCGACATCAGCACGCTTGCCACCACCATATCGATGATGAGGAAGGGGATGAAGATCATGAAACCGATCTGGAAAGCAGTCTTCAATTCGCTGGTGACATAGGCTGGCACCAGTATTTTCAATGGTACGTCTTCAGGGCTTTCAAGTTCCTCGCTGTTGGAGATGCGCACGAACAAAGCCAGATCGGCTTCGCGTGTCTGGCGCAGCATGAAGGCCTTGAGCGGCGCACTGCCTTTTTCATATGCCGTTTCCAGATCCATCTTGTTCTGGCTGTAGGGCAGGTAGGCCTCGTTGTATATTTTTTCCAGCACCGGCGACATCACGAAAAACGTGAGGAACATCGACAGGCCGATCAATACCTGTGTCGGTGGCGAAGAAGGGGTGCCGATGGCGGAGCGCAACATGGCCAGCACGATGACGATGCGTGTGAACGCAGTCATCATCAACAGGATGGCCGGCAGGAAAGTGAGCGACGTGATCAGGATCAGCGTCTGCAGGCTCAGGGTGTAGGTCTGACCGCCGCCGGCTGTGGGTGTGCTGGTGATCGCCAGCATGCCGGCTTCAGCGGCATGGGCGGCCGGCATTACCAAGCCAAGCCCCAGCAGCATCAGCAGGAAAACCACATGCGGTGACAAGCGGCTAGCCATTGCGTTTCTCCATGTGCTGTTTGAGCCAGCTCTGGAACGATCTTTCCGGTATGGTCCCAGTGGATGAATCGGTTTCCGGAATTGTGCCCTTGGCCATGGTGTGCAGGGCATTCACCTGTCCCGGTGCCACGCCGACCACCAGCCAGGTATCGTTCACCTCGACCAGCACGATGCGCTCGCGTTGGCCGACCGCGATGCCGCTTACCACTTTCAGGGCACCAAGGCCGCTTTGATGCGGATGGTTGAGGCGTTTCAGGAACCATGCGACCGCCATCACCGCTGCCAGCACCAGAAACAGGCTGACGATCACCTGCACCACGCTGCCGGACGATACGCCGGCGGGAGGGGGCGGGGGGACGTAGGTGCTGCGCGCGGCATCCGCTGCATGGGCGAGCGGAGAGCAGATTGCTGCGAACAGGGCAGCAAACAGACGGGTGAGCATGGTTGTGTCCCGGGTTATTTGTTGATGCGACGCAGTCGTTCCGACGGCGTGATGATGTCGGTCAGACGGATGCCCAACTTGTCGTTCACCACCACCACTTCACCCTGCGCAATGAGGAAACCGTTGATCAGCACATCCAGCGGTTCGCCGGCCATGCCGGCCAGTTCCACCACCGAACCCTGAGCCAGTTGCAACAGGTTCTTGATCGGCATCTTGGTGCGTCCCAGTTCCACGGTGAGTTGTACCGGGATGTCCAGGATCATATCCAGGTCGTTGTGCGCGGTGGCGCCGCCTTCTCCGGCGAACTGCTCGAACACATGCGGTTGCGCCGCCGGGGTTTCGGATGCAGCTTGTTCGGCCATGGCCGCGCCCCAATCGTCGGCGCTGATTGCTTCTTCTGTCGTGTCTTCAGCCATTTTTTCCTCCAGGTTGAGATTCGATCGTCTCTGTCTTCACCATACGCTCGACCTTCAATGCATAGTGCGAATTGGAGATGCCGTATTTGCACTCCATCACCGGCACGTTATCCACCATCACGCTGACGTTCTCCGGCACTTCAAGTGGAATGACATCATCGACTTTCATGCGCAGCACATGATCCAGCGTGGTCGAAGCGTGGCCGAGGATGGCGTTGAGCTCGATCTCGGCGGACTGTATCTGCTTGGAAAGCATGTGTAACCAGCGCTTGTCGGCGATGACATGGTCGCCCTGCATGGTGCTGTACAGCAGTTCGCGGATAGGCTCGATCATCGCGTAAGGCATGCACACGTGGATGGAACCGCCGACCCCGGTGAACTCGACCTCGAAGGTCGTCACCACCACCACCTCGTTCGGCGTGGCGATGTTGGCGAACTGCGGGTTGACCTCCGAACGCAGGAACTCGAATTCCAGTTTGTGGACCGGCTCCCATGATTTTGCATAAGCCTCGAACAGCACATCGAGCATCTTCTGGATGATGCGATGTTCGGTCTGGGTGAATTCACGCCCCTCGACGCGGGTGTGGAAACGACCGTCGCCGCCAAACAGGCTGTCCACCACCATGAACACCAGATTCGGGTCGAAGATGAACAGCGCATTGCCGCGCAAAGGTTTGACCTGCACCAGATTGAGGTTGGCCGGCACAGGCAGGTTGCGGATGAATTCGGAGAATTTCATCACCTTGACCGGCCCTACCGAGACTTCCGAAGAGCGATGGATGAAGTTGTACAGCGCGATGCGGAACAGTCGTGCGAAGCGCTCGTTGATGATCTCCATGGTGGGCATGCGCCCACGCACGATGCGCTCCTGTGTCGCCATGTTGTAGGCGCGAACACCCCCGGGTTCCGATTCGTCCTTGACTTCCTCGGTCTCACCCGTGACGCCCCGCAGCAGCGAGTCGACTTCGTCCTGGGATAAGAATTCGCTCATGGCTTCAAAGCACCTTTACTGGATGATGAAATCGCTGAACAACACATCCACCACACCGGTGGTCTTGGGTTTCCTGGGTGCAGCGGGCGCAGCGTTAGCCGTTGCTGCCGGTGCAGTTTCGCCATGGGGGGCTTCACCGTGTGCAGGCTCGTCGTGTGCGGCAGGCGCAGGTGCTGCCGGCGCAACCTCGGCTTCGCTTTCGATCCCCAGGATACTGTCCACTGCGGCGATGATCTGTTCGACAAGCACTGCCTTGCCTTCGGACGTCACCAGTTCGGAAGGTTTCTTGCTTGACAGCAGGAACAGCAATTTGCTGCGGACCTCGGGCATTGCATTCTTGATCTTGAGTTCAAGTTCCGGATCGATGATCTTCAATGTGATGCCGGCTTGCAGGTACTGGTCGCCTTCTTCGCGCTGCAGATTGACGGTGAACTTTTCGCCCAATGGAATGAATTTCGGTTCTTTGACAGGCTCCGGCTTGTGCGCTTCAGCAGCGTGCTCTTCCGCGGCGGGGGCATGGCCCTTGGTGAAGTACCAGCCGGCGCCACCGGCGATGATAAGAACCAGCAGGCCGATGATGATGATCAGCAGCTTATTGCTCTTGGCGGGCGCTGGTGCGTCCTCTGCGGGAGCTGCCGGTGCTGGCTTTGCGGGTTTTGACGCCATCTCTGTTTCCTTTCCTGTTGATGATGATTATGCGGAAGGCCAAGCTTACACCATCACGGGAATAAGGCAGAAATTAGGGCGTATTTCTGCGTTCAGACGAAGGTATCCACCACGCCGTCATGACGGCTCAAACGCGTGCTCGACTGCACCAGCACCGCTTCAGATTCCGGCGCATTGTCCATGTTGCCGTTGCCCTGCATGCGGCCGGTCTGATCGCGTTGCTGTTGCTCGCGCGGTGCCTGATCGCTGACCGTGGTGTTGCCCAGCGAGATGCCGCTGTCGGCCAGCATGTCGCGCAGGCGCGGGATGGATTGCTCAATGGCATCGCGTACCGCGGCATGGGCCGAGGTGAATTGCAGGGTGGCCTGGTCGCCGTTCAATTTGAGCGAGACTTCCAGCGGCCCCAGTTGCGCCGGATTCAGATGCAGTTCGGCACTTTGCGTGCGCTGCGTCGCCATCCAGGTCACTTTCTGGCTGAAGTCATCGGCCCATTGTGCTTGGTTCAGGGGCGTGGTGATCGTGGCTTGCGCTGTGGTTGTCTGCGCTACCGGAGCGGTAGCGAGTGCGTTGGGCATGCCGATGGTGGTTGATGTATTCGTGGTCTGGAGTGGCAGGGTAAGGCTGTCGAACTTGCCGGCCGCCGCACTGGTTCCCGTTTTTTTCTCGGCTTGCAAGGCGGTGGCAAAGGCGGAATCAGGCTGGATGCCGCTGTCGGCACGTTTGTCGTGTGTGTTGATCGGCACGGTTTTCGTGCCATCCGTGAGGCGTGCAGCAGGGATGACTTCATCCGCTTTTTCGTTCAGACCCGGGATCGTTTCCACTGTGGCGTCGGCGGCGCTGTCTTTGCTATCCGACAGTGCCACACGCTTGTCTTGCGGCAACAGGCTGGCCAGCAGGTCGGATGGTAGTGCCAAACCATCCGTGCGCTGGCCGAGCAAGGCAGTCGGATCTATGGCACTTGCGCCCAAGGTACTTGGGTCCAAGGCATTCGGGTCTGTAGACGAAGGGTCGAGTTCGGTTTGCGTGATGGTTTTCAGGATGTCGGTTTTGATATCGCGACCTTGCGGGTTCAATTGTTTGGCCAGCAATTCCCCGAACGGTGCGCGGCCGCCCGAGATGTCCTCTGCGCCGGGGGTGCTATTGTTGTTCTTGCCGGCGACGGATTTGCTGTTGTTCGGTGTCTGGCTGCTAAGGATGGGCAGGCTGCTCATGTCATGTCTCCCTTATTGATTCGAGTCTTGCTTGTCAGTGCGATGCTGGGCGGAGAAACGTCCGCTCTGTTCGTCTTGCTGGCGTTGTTCTGCCTTGGCTTCGAGTCTCTTTTCATTTTCGGCATGGCGATCGGCCAATGCATCGAACGAGCGCATCTTGCGCGTGGTGTCCATCAACTCGTGGCGGCCTGTCTGTACCGAACTTTTCGCCTTCTCGATCTCGCCTTGCTGTTGGCGGATGGCCTGGTCCAGGCGGCCGATGAAGTTCTGGAAGTTGACCATGTCGGTAGGCGTCATGCCTTGTTTGGCCGCTTCCTCGAACTGCGCGGAATATTCGCGCCGGTACTGTTGCAGCGCGGCCAGCTTGGCTTGCGCATTCTGTTGCTGCTGGTTCAGCTTGCCCAGCTTGCGCGTGGCCGCATCATTTTTCTGATGGGCCAGATCTACCAGCGGTGCCAATGTAAAAGGTTTGGTCATGGCGATATTCATTGATTAGCAGTAAACACGGTTGCGAACTGCGCCTGACTGGAACTATACGCTTCTGCTTCGTACATGCCTTGTTTGAGGAAGCGCTCCATCGCTGGATAGCGGGCGATTGCTTCATCCAGCAAGGGATCGCTGCCGGGGACGTAGGCGCCCACGCTGACCAGGTCATGATTGCGCTGGTAGTGTGCGTACAGGCGTTTGAATTGCTGTACCTGTGCAAAATGCTCATTGCTCACCAGATGGTTCATGGCACGGCTGATCGAGGCCTCGATATCGATGGCCGGATAATGCCCGGCCTCGGCCAGACGGCGCGACAGTACGATGTGGCCGTCGAGGATGGCGCGTGCGCTGTCCGCGATCGGATCCTGCTGGTCGTCGCCTTCGGTCAGCACGGTATAGAACGCGGTGATCGAACCGCCGCCTTCCGAACCGTTGCCTGCGCGCTCCACCAGCTGCGGCAACTTGGCGAACACCGAGGGCGGGTAGCCTTTGGTCGCCGGCGGTTCACCGATGGCCAGCGCGATCTCGCGCTGCGCCATGGCATAGCGGGTAAGCGAATCCATGATCAGCAGCACGTTCTTGCCCTGGTCGCGGAAATATTCGGCGATGGTGGTGGCATAGGCGGCGCCTTGCATGCGCATCAACGGGCTGGTGTCGGCCGGGGCAGCCACCACCACCGAGCGCGTCAGACCTTCCTTGCCGAGAATGTCGGTGATGAACTCTTTCACTTCGCGGCCACGCTCGCCGATCAGGCCGACCACGATCACATCGGCACTGGTGTAACGCGCCATCATGCCGAGCAGTACGCTCTTGCCCACGCCGGAACCGGCGAACAGGCCCATGCGCTGACCGCGGCCCACGGTGAGCAGACTGTTGATGGCGCGCACGCCGACATCGAGCGCTTCATGGATGGCGGCGCGTTCCAGCGGGTTGATGGGACGGCTCTGCAAGGGTGCGCTGCCGCTCTCCATCAGCGTGCCATACTGGTCGAGCGGACGACCCGCACCATCCAGCACGCGGCCGAGCAGATGGTCGCCCACCGGCAAGTGGCGCGCCAGATCGGAGGTGCGACGACGCAGCGCTGCCTGCTCGCCGACCTTGTAGGGCGCACGAGCGTGCTCCACCGGCACCACGCGTGCGCCCGGTACCAGACCGTGCACATCGTTCTCGGGCATCAGGAACAGTTTGTCGCCGGCGAAACCGACCACTTCCGCTTCGATGCGATTGTTGGGAAGTTCGATCCAGCAGGTGCTGCCGACCGCCATGCGCAGGCCGACCGCTTCCATCACCAGACCGGTGACTTTAGTGAGGCGTCCGCTCACCAGCATGGGCGTGCTTTGCTGCGCCAATTCGCGATGGGCGTGAAGCGCTTCCTGCCAGCGTTGTTGATGGGCGGTCTGCATGTTCAGTTTGCGTCCGTTCTGATCAACCAGGGGGCGTCCTGCCCCATGGCGGCGATCACGCGCTCCCAGCGCGCGGCCAGTGTGGCATCCACCTGACTGTTGGCGGTCTCCAGGCGCGCATTGCCGCGCTCCATGCGCACGTCTTCCAGTATCTTCCAGCCGGTGTGGGCAAGCTGCTCGCCCATGCGATCTCGCACCATGGCGGCATCTTCCGGATTGAGGATCACATGCGCGGCCTGGTTGAATACCGGCAGGCTGCCGATGGCTTCGCGCACTGCGGCTTGCAACAGTTCCGGTTGTACCTTGACCGCTTGCTGTATCACCTGGCGTGCGACGTCCAGTGCCAGACCGGTGAGTTCCTGCACCACAGTTTCATCGATCTTCGCGGCCAGCACGTTGGCAAGTTCGAGCAGATGCTGGTTCTCTTGCGTTGCTTGTTGCAGACCGTCGGCATACCCGCGCTGCCGGCCTTCCGCGTAACCGGCTTGAAGGGCCTCTTCGCGCGCCTGTTGCTGCATCATTTCCAGCTCGGCGGCGGTGGGCAGGCTGGCGCGCACGGTATCGCGCGCGGACTCGAACGCCGGCAGTTCCCAGCGCTGCCACGCGGTGAGCGAATTCTCATCCTTGCCGAGGAAATCAGACATAAGCGTCCTCTCCCTTGCCGCCTAGCACGATCTGACCTTCGTCGGCCAGACGGCGCACGACCTTGAGGATCTCCTTCTGCTCGGATTCGACTTCGCTGAGCTTGACCGGGCCCTTGGCTTCCAGATCTTCGCGCAGCATCTCGGCGGCACGTTGCGACATGTTCTTGAAGATCTTCTCGCGCAGTTCTTCGCTGGCGCCCTTGAGCGCGACGATCAGCGATTCGGACTGCACTTCGCGCAGCACCAGCTGGATGCCGCGATCGTCCACTTCCATGATGTCCTCGAATACGAACATCTCGTCCATGATCTTTTGCGCCAGTTCCGCGTCGTGCGTGCGCACCGATTCGATGATCTGTTCCTGCGTGCTGCCGATGTAGTTGAGGATCTCGGCTGCGGTCTTGATGCCGCCGCGGATGCTTTTCTTGGCCATCGCGTTGCCGGACAGCAGCTTGGTCAGCACATCGTTCAATTCCTGCAGGGCGGTCGGCTGCACGCTGTCCAGCGTGGCGATGCGCAGCAAGACGTCGTTGCGGACACGCTCGGTCAGCTTGTTCAGTACCGCTGAGGCCTGGTCCGGCTCCAGGTGCACCATGATGGTGGCGATGATCTGCGGATGCTCGTTGGCGACCAGGTCGGCCACGGAATCCGGATCCATCCACTTCAGGCTTTCGATGCCGCTGGTGTCGCTGTTGTGCAGGATGCGGTCGAGCAGGCCGGCAGCCTTGTCGTCGCCCAGCGCCTTGTTCAGCATGTCGCGGATGTAGCCGCTGGAATCCATGCCGATGGTGGTCTTCTCGGCCGCACTGGTATGGAATTCGTCGAACACGGTGGCGATCTGCTCGCGTGACAGGTTCTTCAGCGCGACCATGGCAGAGCTGATCTTCTGCACTTCCTTGGGCTCCAGATAGCGCATCACTTCGGCAGCTTCATCGGCGCCGAGGGTCATGAGCAGGATCGCGCTCTTGTTTACGCCTTCGTCACTCATTCTTTATTCACCCATTCCTTGACCACCGTGGCGACGATCTTGGGGTCGTCCTTGGCCAGTTGCTTGGCGATCTGCAGGTTGTTTTCGTAGGCATGCGCCGCCGACATCTGTTGGCCATATCCCATGGCAGCGCCTGCTTCATCTTCACCACCGCCAGTGTGTTCCGGGGCGGGGGTGTATTCAGCCACCGACTTGAACGCCGGGCGGATGATGCCGAACAACAGGAAGAATACGCCGCCGATGATCAACAGATATTTAACGATGTCCTTGGCCAGTTCGATGACCTCGGTCTGTTTCCAGATGGGGATCTCGGGCAATTCTTCCGTGGTGTCGTTGAAGGCGCTGTTCAGCAGGTTGAGCGTGTCGCCGCGCTGTTCTTCAAAGCCGACCGCTTCCTTGATGAGCGAGGCGATCTGCGCCTTTTCCGTTTCAGTGTAGGGGGTGGACACGATCTTGCCGTCCTTGTCCGCTACGCTGCGGTTGTTCAGCACCACCGCCAGCGACAGGCGCTTGATGTTTCCGGTAGGCAGCTTGGTGTGCTGGATGGTGCGGTCCACTTCATAGTTGGTGGTCTGCGCCTTTTGCATGTTGTCTGCGGCAGGGCTGTTGGCTCTGGCGACTGCATTGGCGGGGGTAAATGGCGTCTGGGAAGAGATGGAGGAGATTCACGCTTCCTCCGTCGGCGCTTGTGTCGCTGGTTTAAGGAGTATAAGCGGACTCTCATTCATCGTGATTCCGAACGGTCTCATTGAAAAAGGTGAGGAATCGCTCCGGTCGCTTCTCCCCCGGGAATCCAAAGCGAAATTTTGCGATCTCGCACAGCTTTCGCTCATATATCCGTATGGCGTCGTAAACGAAAAGGACGGTGACAGGATACTTTTCGATTTAAAATA
>JAQUAD010000107.1 GCA_028687425.1 Sideroxydans sp. | reverse complement strand
CGTAAGGAGTCGAAGTTCGACTTCCCTTACGGGAACCTCTACGACCGTCCGAACGGAGATTTCGTGTCTGGTGAATCCCGCGTCTATCGCTTCGGCGGTAATCTCGTGGATCCACCCTACACGAATCCTTGCGACGAGAAGATTCCCGCAAGCGGTGTCGTTGCGTTGAGCGTCCAAGTCTGGAGCTACAACGACGGACTCATCAATGGCGGGCTTTATTTCGAAGGTCACAGATTCCATCCGGAAATGTACTCGCCAAAGACGCCGTTCAACCAGCCACTCTTCCTCATCTACGAGGATGGCAACAAAGTTGTCTTGAAGGGTGGCCATGTAAGAATCGAGAACAACTCGTCATATGTGTTCGGCAACCTCAGCGGATCGTTCCGAATCACAAACACCGGAAACAGCACCGATGTCGTCATTGAAGTTCTGGCTTACTACCTGAAGGACAATGGCGTCGGTGGCCCCGCCGGACCTCAGGGTCCGCAGGGTGATAGGGGTGAAATTGGCCCGCCAGGACCTCAGGGTCCGCAGGGCATTCCCGGACTCGGGCAAAGCGGTCCCAAGGGCGACAAGGGAGATACCGGAGCCGTTGGTCCTCAGGGACCTATCGGACCTCAGGGTCCGCAGGGCGACAAGGGCGATACCGGCAATGTGGGACCTCAAGGCCCCAAGGGCGACAAGGGTCCGCAGGGTGAAACCGGAGCCGTTGGTCCTCAGGGACCTATCGGACCGAAGGGAGACACTGGTCTCACCGGACCTCCGGGACCGCAAGGCAATCCTGGGCCGCAGGGTGATCCTGGTATTCAGGGACTTCCTGGACCTATGGGCCTCACTGGGCCGGCTGGACCAGCTGGTCCGCAGGGTGAAACCGGAGCCGTTGGTCCTCAGGGACCTATCGGACCGAAGGGAGACACTGGTCTCACCGGACCTCCGGGACCTCAGGGCAATCCTGGGCCGCAAGGCGATCCTGGTATCCAGGGCCCTCCAGGTCCGAAGGGTGACAAGGGCGATACTGGAAATGTCGGCCCGCAGGGACCCAAGGGTGATACCGGCAATCCAGGACCCCCAGGCCCCCAGGGGCAGCAAGGTGAAGTCGGACCCCCGGGACCGCAAGGCCCGAAGGGTGACAAGGGCGATACCGGCAACACCGGCCCAGCTGGACCCGCCGGGCCCATGGGACCCGCTGGACCGCAGGGGCCTCCAGGGGTCTGCGCCTGTCCAATCTCAAGCGGAACCGTCGTTCTTAACTGCACGAACTCGCCATCCCTCGAAGAGGAAGGGGTGAATCTGGTTGCAAGAGTCACGAACATCGATCCGAACTGTTCGACCTGCGTGAAGCAGGTTTACGACTCCACGATCAAGTCATGGAGTCAGATCGTCTGCTCGTACTCAGGCAGTTCGGCGCTCGCATCCGATGCGATTCCGTGCCGAGTCTTCAGTGTTCAAAACGGTTCGTTCAAGGTTGACGGCATCACAGGAAAGACCATTACCTGGATTGCCGTAAACTAATCAGCTCTTTCTGCGGGCCCTTCGGGGCCCGCTTTTTTTGACAAAATTATTGAAAACAGATACTATGCGCAAGCGCAACGCAACTTGATTCCTTAACGGGCGATTGCCCACTAACAGAAAAGGAGAAAAGGTGAAGAAATTCACGGTCCTCATCGCCCTCGCCCTTCTCGTCGGCGCCGGTATCGGGTACGCCCAAGAGCCAACGACCGCCGCATACCCGATCTTCAAGGACACGAACCCGTTTTCCACAAAGGTGGAAAACCTGAGGCTCAACATGGAGCTCACCTTCGGGGACAAGCGGGAAATGTCGTATACGCCGATTCCGGCGTGCGCGCTCGTCGACACAACCGTCCTTCCCGGAGACACGTTCTTCAAAGAAGATGAGGTCCGCTCTTTCGCTGTCGAGGCGAAGTGCGGAGTACCGAAAGAAGCGGAGCATGTCACGCTCCGCATCGTCGCAACAGGAGTTCGGGTTCCTACATGGTGGAATATCCCCGGAGTCGGCTTCTATACCACAACCCCCAATTCTGCCTCCGACGGAGTCGGAATGATGCTCGGCGGAATCAAGCCAGCAATCGTCTTCGTCGAATCGGTCGGAAAAACAAACGCGGGCGCCGCGGTCGTGGAGCTCAAGAATATTCCGATTCCTTTTGGCGCGGTAAAGGGCGTTGAAGTCGTCGCCAAATACGGCGACGCTCATGCCCTGATCGAAGTCGTGGGGTACACCACCCCAAAGACAGGATCTACCGCAACCGCTTCCGCCGCGAGGATGGCAATGTACTGGGCTGGAGACTGGACGCCTGCCACCACCTATGGAAAGGGCGACATGGTCACCTCCGCAAGCGGAGTATGGATCTGCACCGCATCCGGTCCTGTGAACTGCGCTGGATGGGCTCTGATCTGGTCGAAGTAACTGAAAGTTGCTCTTTTTAACTCGAAGGGCCCCGTGAGGGGCCCTCTTTTTTTAACTTTGGCAGCGAGACAGCAATGAATCTTCTACTTTCATTGCGGTCGAGCGAACCAAAATTATGCCTGCCACATTTAGTGGCGGTGCCTACCTTAAATATTTATCCCAATATCCATAAAGCGCGCTTGTAGCTTTCAAGTCGCCAACATTGTACCGCGCGATATCAATGTATTTTTTTTCTTTAAATAATCTCGAAACATCATCCCCCGTCACCCCGTCTTCCTTCGGGCTCTTTATTCCGAAAGCTCGACTCCAAAGATGGAGCCCTCCCTTCCGCCTGGTCGCCCCATAAAAAGTCAGTTGGTCAAAAAGATCTATGTGCCTCACCCCTCTTTGCTGATATAGATATCTACCCTCCATCAGATCCACGCTTGGCCTTATCTTGTATATTGCCGAGCGAACGGCCAAAAATGGCGCGTCAAACATCCGTCCGTTGAAAGTTATAAACTCATCATATTCTTTCGCTCCGTCCCAAAAACTTTTAAGCATTTCTTTTTCGCTCATCGGCCGGAATCTTATTCCATCCTCGGTAAATTCTTTTGCTTCCACATCCGGCGATTGGAAATATACCGCGCCCTGTTCTTTGTCCGGATCATAAACACCTATGTCCACTATTTCTCCGGTCAAAGGCGAAAAACCCATGCCGCCTTTTAATTCCTCAAGCGCGGCCTCGTATTCTTCGTTGCTATCAGAATCTTTTTTTATCCAACGCGTCAAAACATCCTGGGTCGCGT
>JAQUAD010000011.1 GCA_028687425.1 Sideroxydans sp. | reverse complement strand
CTTCATCAAAGGTCTTCCCGAGATATACCCCAATAATTCCCAAAATGCTGATGATGATGCCGCTCAAGAAATATAGCGACACAATCAGGCTGTCCACCCAGGTATAGGAACACCATGCATTAATACGCGGTAAACAATGTAAGCCCCATATGCAAAAGCCAAAGATGAAATAACAAATCCGAAACGGACCGCTAATCGCAACGGCTTATCAGAAAAGGCAACAATTGTTTCACTGGCAAGTTTCCAGAGCTTTCGAAAGGTATAAGTTGTTTCTCCAGCAAATCGTTCGTCATGCTGCACATCAATACTTACTGCCGAGTAGCCCATCCAAGACACCAGTCCACCAAAGAACCGTAATTGCTCCCGCATACCACGGTAGCTTAGGACTACTTTCCGAGAAATAATTCTAAAGTTACCAACCTCTCCATCATAATCTGTTTCAGCGAGATATCTGAATACCGTGTAGAAAATAGACGACATCAGTCGTTTCATAGCGGGGTCGCTACGTCGACCCCTGCGAGCCAATACAACATCGAATCCCTCTTGTGCTTTAGCGTAAAGGCGGGGTATTTCCTCCGGCCTATCCTGAAGGTCGCAATCCATCACAATGACCCAATCGCCATCGCAATGATCTAACCCAGCCGTAATTCCATAATGCTGGCCAAAGTTGCGACTGAATTGAAAGCCTCTTACTCGAGTATCTTCTAGGGCTAATTTGCCTATTATTTCCCAAGATTGATCCCCACCGCAGTCTTCAATGAGCAGTAATTCAAAATCTTCTGTGATAGCGGAGAGTGATGATTTCAGGCGAAGGTAAAGCTCCCTTAAGCAATCCTCGGCCTTATAAACTGGAACGACTATGGAAATATGTGGCATAGGTATCCGACAATACTATAAATAAATACGATTATTTAGTCTTGGAACGGTGAAGTCCGCACTGCGAAGGGCAAAGAATAAACCTCAATCCGATCAGGAATGTAGGCTGGTAAAAGTTTGGAATCGCCAAAATACGAAGAGAGGCCGTAACCAAAACGATTGCAATGACGATTAAACACACCGACGAAGGCACGTTCTGCGATTGCTGGGAACAGGATTGCATCCATTGAGCAGCTTTGAGTTTTATTGCCGTGATGAACATAATCCGTCAAATCTCGCTTAGTAACCAAAATCACACTATCTGTCGGAGTCTCATCTCGTATTTTATACATCTGCTCAAAGAACGCGACATCCTTAGGCAGCCCAGGTGGAATCTCGCGAGTTTGGTTTGCGATTCGCCCGGCCAGCAGGCCGACAATTATGGTCGTTGCAAAGAAGTGCCAACTTTTAACCGCTGCCAATTGGTCAACTAGGGCGGGTATAAACCAAGGAAGAGACATCCACATCACGACATTTGAAAAGTAATACCCGCCTCCCCCAGGAATTTGTGTAACTGCCAAGATGGCCATGGCTGCAACCATGGCACTAAGCAGGAATGTGGTTATTCGGTCCCCAACTATACTTCGCGGATTCGAAAAATCTAATCTGGAGAGGATGACAAACCATCCGGACGCAAAATGTAATAATGCAAACAAAAGTATTTGCCAATATTCAGCAAGCATGTCTTGTGCAACAAAATCGCGCAGAGTGACCCAGTGCTTCAAGAAGAACCAAAATTCTCTAGATGAATTATTCGATTCGTGCTCCAACGATGCTGTGAGAACGGGTGAGACGAACCAAAGAACAACGCATGCTGAAACGAAGAGGGCAAAAAAATCTCTTTTTGTTCTATTAAAGAATGCCCACCGAGTTGCCAATAAACCCAATATCATCAATGCACTACTCGCCTTGCAGTTTGCTGTTATGAATAAGATGCCAATGAGCAGGATTTGATCAAAGGTGCTCAACTCTCTTTTCATAATCAGCTGCATGGCTAAGGCAACAAATATCAAGCTGAGCATATAAGATTCGGAGTGGAAATAACTCGGTAGCACTCCCCATGCGTCAAAAACTTTGGTCATCAAAAGGGCGATGCTTCCATAAGCAGCAAAATATCTTTGAAAGAAATGATTGTCGTGAATTTGAGTCGTGACGAAAGCAAATACGGCAAGACAAAGAGGTAGAAGCAGAATGGGCGTGAGGACTAAATACGTTTCAATGACAGTCTGCTGGGACAGCGCGCTTATTGTCGCAAAGAATGCATGTGATGCTGTGTAATATGGCACCTCTGATAAACCATGTGCTCCAACCGCTGATATCCCGTAATTCTTTATGCTAGCAGCGATGGCTGAATGGAAAAGAGTATCCGAGGTTATGCGAAGCGCTTCGATTGCCTTCTGGGACTGAAATCCGACGGTGTTATAGAGCATCCCGATAGAGAGGCAAGCAGCGAGAATTCCGTTACCAATGATTGCCGAAAAATCAGCCAATTTTAGGCGTTGCTTTGATTCTACAAACAGGCGAATGCCGCCCCAAAGCCCAAGAGGATACACAGCAAAATATACGAACGGCACTTGCCAGAAGATTCCCGCGCCCAACAATAGCGATAACGCAACTAGCCCCCAAGCAACACTGCGCAAGTGTTGCGTAAAAAGATAGAAAGTAAGAACCACAGCTAGAGTTGCTAAGAAGATACTGCCCGATGACTTAAAGATTTCGGCATCCCAGCTGAGTGAATTCCCTAACAAGAAAGATAAAAGCAAGGATGCAAGAAGCGTAACAAATAGTTGCAATACATCTTGAGCATGTAGTTGAGCGCGTTGCATTTCTAATCCCTTTATGAAGCCAGCATGATTGCATGGATGCTTAATAGCATGAGGTTGGCAATCAGTTTTACTTAATCAAAAAACGTTGCAAGAACTCCAATTGGCCGCATGATAAACGGCGTTAAGTAAATGCAACTAATGAAATTCTCGGAAATATCGATATCCGAATTCAAATACATTCAGCATCTGAAACTAAACAAAAGCGATCATTGTTATTCGGCCGAAATGGAAAACTTGGCAACCTTGCAACCCCGAGGTATTGAGATAAGCATCATTATTCCATTGGCCGACGTAATGGGGAGCTTAAGACCGTTATCGCATGAGGCAGTCCACGCAGGGCTATATTCTTGGTTGTAAACAACCTGAGCTGGCGAGCCATTTAAGTGAATAGTAAGGCCGTCCTGCGCTTCATTCCATGAAAGTACCTTCCCTATATTGCCTCCTATTGCGGTCATATGCTCGGCATCATTCTTGGCGATCAGTACATGGTTTCTGGGCAGCGAAGCTAATTGATCATAGTAACCAATCTGATAATTGGTAAAAGGTGAGGTGCTGAAATTCTGCGGAATAAAGACGCGATCCCATGGCTCACCGATCTCATAAGCCACCAACGCAGGCATGACGATTTGCTGAGATAACGCACTGTTGTGGGCGGCAATGCCGCCTACGTCGGAAACGGTTTTGGCTTGCGCCAGAAAGATGCGTTTGTTCGGGAAGGGGATGTTAATGATGGCATCGCTCAGCATGTATTTCACGTTGGCCATGTTCAGCGCGTGAAAGTTAATATCCTGCAAGTGCACGCCATTGAAGATGTGTTGGCGGCTCGTGTGCATGGGGGGGGCATAGTTCTTTAGCACGGCATGCTTGAAGAACATAGAGCGTCGCCATGAGAAGTTTGGTCGCATGCCATCAAAAGTATCGATTCCGTACGCAGGGGCGATCGAGGCCTTTGGCGTATATCCGCGCGAGATGACGCGGAAGTCTTCGCTATCTTCGTGCAGGGATTTGAGCGACGCATACTGACTGAATACGCCCCAACCGCCATTGACGGAGAGGCCGTAGAGTGACTTGTAGATATGCGGATAAGCCATGAGCACGATAGCCCATACAAGCAGAAGGTAAGCTACCGAGGTAGTGCTGAAGCGCTCAAAAATTCGCAGGATCTTGCAGGGCCGAGCCGGGATGTCCGCCGTGGTCTCGCTGTCAGGGCGATGGCGCGCAGCTTTCGTTAAGTGTGTGCTGAATGCAATGCTCGATAACAGCGATGCCCAAATCAGGGCATTGTCGAAGTTCTGGTTCCAGCGGTAGTTGGCGATTGCTGCGACATCGGTCAGGTGGCCGATATACGGTAATAAAGCCAGCATCAGGATTGAAATCCCGAATGCATGAACTAGCTTGGCATATGCGCTGCCTTTCAATTGGAGGTAGGCGAACAGGATGATGCTCAGTAAAACTGCATTGTGGTACCGGAATGCCCAGGAAAGCATATCCCGCATATTGGATAGGAATGCCCCACTGCTGCTGGTTGGCGTGCCCTGCAAGAAACGTTCGACATCTGCCAGTGTTCCCAGCCCGTTCATGCGGGCGGAATCGGCACCGATCTGCGCAAGGTAATGCGGCAAGTCAGACCAGTTGAGAACGACCGGCAACATAACTGCGACCAGCAAGCAGATTTGCGGCAACAAGCTTACGCGGCCAGAATCAACTATCCGGAAATACCAGAAGAGCGGCAGGTAGAGCAGGAAGAAACCGGTCAGGAAGAACGCGGGAAAGGTGGCGCTGGCTGCGATGCATCCAAAGATGAACGCGAGAAAGATATTGCGTGCCGAAAGATTGCCTCGGTTGAATAAGACCAACGGAGCCCAAGCCAGGACGCTATACAGCCAGTTGATACCGCCGATCGCCCAGCCGTAATTGATGCTGTTGATAAAGCAGCCGATGACGCCGCCGATGAAAGCCGCGCGCGGCACTGCCCCAAACAACTTGCGGGCGGTGAGGTATAGGCCGGAGAAAAGCAGGAACAGTTGCAGGACTCTGTAGATATCGGCCGCTACCCAGTCCGGCACAATCGCCAGCAGCGTTCGCAGCAGTGATACATGCTCAGCCGGTGATGCTTGTGCGATGCCTGTGCCACCGGCGAATGAGTGGTTGAATGACTCGCCCGGCTGCTGCCGTGTCAATTCAATGTTCCATGGGATGGTCAGGTCGAATTCGTCGTTCCAACCGACAGCGGAATATTGGCCGAATGCCCAATAAGGGAAGAGCGCCGCGATGCAAAGCAGCAGCCCGGTGATGAGGGCTGTGGTGTCATGCCGTTGAGTAGGCGCGGTGCTCGGCTTGGTCATCCACACAAATGGGATGACCATCATAAGAACGCATATCGCAAATAAAGAGAACATGGTTACTGGCTATGACCTGTCAAATGGCCATTCGAGACGTTCGTGCAACAGAAACGACGGGGATAACAGGTCAATCTGCCGGGTCCTGAGCAGCAGAACCCGGCAGTATCAGGCATGCAGCAATGTGCTGCACACACATCACAAGCGCCAGAGCTTGAAGCCGGCAGAGCGAATGGTGCTGGGATCGTGGGCGGATTTCACATCCACGAAGACGCCGCCCGGCTTTAGTTTGGTGAACAGCTCGTTTTTCGGCATTGCCAGATATTCTTTGTGCGAGACGGCTGCGACGATCGCATCGGCAGCCGGGAGGTCATCCCATTTGACCAGATCAATGCCATATTCCTCATGTGCTTCATGAGCATCGGCTACTGCGTCATGCACATGGACTTCGCAACCAAAGTCTTCCAGTTCGCGGACGACATCTGCCACCTTTGAATTGCGGAGGTCCGGACAGTTCTCCTTGAAGGTCAGGCCCAACACGTTTACTTTGGCATTTTTGATCTGGTTGCCGGCATGGATCATTTCTTTGATGGTCTGCTTGGCGATGAATGCGGCCATGCCGTCGTTGATGCGGCGCCCGGCAAGGATGATCTCGGGGTGGTAGCCGAGCATCTCGGCTTTGTGTGTCAGGTAGTAAGGATCTACGCCGATGCAGTGACCGCCGACTAGGCCAGGACGGAATGGAAGGAAGTTCCACTTAGTGCCCGATGCTTCCAGCACTTCCAATGTGTCGATGCCAAGGCGGTCGAATATCAGCGCTAATTCATTCATCAAAGCAATGTTCAGGTCGCGCTGGGTGTTCTCTATGACTTTTGAGGCTTCACCGACTTTGATTGATGTGACCGGGTGTACACCCGCTACGATGATGGCGCCATAGAGGTCGGTCAGGGTGTCCAGCGTGGCTTTATCGTCTCCCGAAACAACCTTGACGATCTTGGTCAGGGTGCGCTCTTTGTCGCCGGGATTGACTCGCTCGGGGGAGTAGCCAACGTGGAAATCCTGCATCCATTTCATGTTGGAAACCTTCTCCAGAATCGGGATGCAGATTTCTTCTGTTGCGCCAGGGTACACGGTTGATTCGTAGACGACGATGGCTCCCTTTTTCATGTGGGTGGCAACAGTAGTCGAAGAGCCGATCAGTGGTGAGAAGTCAGGTGTGTGGGCGATATCAACAGGTGTGGGCACGGCCACGATAATGACGTCGGCTTTGGCAAGGGCCGTAGGATCGGTAGTGAGATGTAATTTGGTGGCTGCTGCAAGATTCTCTGAAGAAACTTCGCCGGAAGGGTCAAAGCATTTCTTATAGCTTTCGATCTTTGCAACAGAAAGGTCATAGCCGATTGTTTCGAACTTTTTCCCGAATTCAACAGCAAGCGGCAAGCCGACGTATCCAAGCCCCACTACAGCGATAACTTTATTCATAATATCCATTCCAAAGTTGATTAAATCTAGTGCCAATGTGTGATGCACAGTGACATGGCTCTTATAGTGAGATTGTACATTAGCCGGCAAAAGCGTGACTTATCTGCTGCGTCAGTTCTATATGGCTTGTCAGCGTGACAGTGCGATCGCGTCATTTTTTCCGCCCTTATGCTTCCCTAAAATCACAAAATCAAGAGTTCCCTTCAGGTATCCCAAACCATAGGCCATATGCGCCATAAAGAATCCCTTCGCCAGGATCGTGGTAATGGGCTTGGCGTGATTGGAAGCAATCGAAGAGGATATTCTCAGATTGAGAAATGAGTGCGCGCCGATGATGCAGGCCCATAGCCAGAGAAGCGGCGGGAACAATATGGAGAACAGCGGCAAGAACAAGACCGATGCAGCAAAGACCGGCGGGGCGAATTGCCGCAAGGTCGCGGGGCGGCCAACTTTTAGCGCTACCAGCGGCTTAAAGTAGCCATATTGATATAGCATCTTGGACATCTTCGATAGCGTGTCCCGGGCAAAATATTCAACCTGGATCTCCGGGATCAGAAAGATCCGCCCACCTTGCCGACGCAAGCGGGCATTCAGCTCATCATCCTGGTTGCGGGTCATCATCACGTCGTAATACCCTAGACGTTCCAAGGTGGTTTTCTTGTAACAACCAAATGGAACCGTATCAACCTCGCGGGGTTCTTTGGAGGTTGCGATTCTGAAATGGGAGTCACCCACTCCGAACGGGTGAGACAGAATGGTGGCGACTGCATATGCTTCTGGCGCATTGGAGGACGGGCGTGTCAGGCAGATCCCGCCTACGTTGTCGGCCCCAAGGACTGCCATCCATTCGATGAGCTTGGTGATGTAACTGGTTTCATATGAGGCATGGGCATCCATGCGGACTATGATTTCGCCATTGGCGGCCTTGATGCCGATGTTCATGGCATATGGAACCGTGCGGTGAGGATTGTGCATCAGCTTGATGAAGGGATGATTCTCTGAGTAGCCGGAAACGAGCGCTGCGGTCTCATCAGTGCTGTTTCCATCAATAACCAGCACTTCCAAAGAATCCAGCGGGTATTCCGTTTCCAGGATGCTGTCCAGGCAGGGGCCGATATAGCGAGCCTCATTGCGAATCGGAAGAATGACGGTAACGAAGGGTTGCTTAGGGGTGGTTGACATTGTTGCTCTGGTGCCGGGAGTAGATGGATGCGAGCGCCGTAATGTAAAGCGCGATATAGAGGAACGACGGGTCGATGATTATCAGATAGTCCAGCGGGCTTTCGAACAGTGTGAATGTCATCGCAGTCATGAACAGCACCATCAGGGGTTTCGGCAGGTTCGGCAATGCACGTTGTGCCAGATTGATGAGGCGAATGACCATCACGGTATAGAGCCCGATGATGAGGAAGCCGAGCGGGAAGGGGCCGGCAAAGAAAGCAGAGCCGACCAGGCCGGGTGACGCGCCCGCGTTGGGCAGTGTGCCGAACAGGTCGCGCCGGATGTATTCCAGATAATTCAACCGGGATATCTGCGTGATCTCCGGTCTGGAAGCAAGATCGCTTGCGGAGAACAAAATTGAGAGTCTGTAAAGGAGGCTGTCAAAAGGCACCGTGAATGCAGTCTGGTATATCTCGAAATTGAACAGGTTATAGCTCGCGAACGAGATCGTGGAGGCATAGCTGGCAGAAAGCCGGATGAACAGTTCCTCGACGATGCTCCAGATGCCCAGGACATCTATCCTTGCGAAGGTCCCGGCGATGCCGAATTTGTTGAAGAATCCGACTGAGATGATAGCCAGAACGACGAGGATGCCGAGCACCGGCCGAATCATCAGGGTACTTGCCAGCTTTGCAAGATCGAAATGAGAATGCCCCGGGGCTGAAAGAAGAAGGCGGCGGATGAAACGGTTCGGAAGCAAGGCCAGAAGCGCCATCCAGAAAACGAACACCATGTTCAACGAGCTGGAGACAGAAAGCGCTAGAGCGGCGAGGAAAACCATGCTCATGAATCGGGTGAGCGGTCGCGGCTGGTCGGTATGCAGAATCTCGAAGAAGCGATAGAGCATCCAGATGTAAATGTAGGGCTTGAGGGCGAATAGCAACCCGACCCAGATGCCGGAGTCTGCCATCCGGTGCGTTTGGCGGAAGCTGATGTTCTGGGTCAGGAAGAAATTGATCGCCAGTGCCAGCGCCGTGAAACCCACACCGAGCTGGAGGGTTCTTGAAGTAAAGATGGGGTGGGCAAGCGCCAGCAGTTTCAGCGGTGCATCGGAGAAGCGGGGCAATAATCGGTTGAGCGCGATTACGAGCAGGAAGAAGATCGGTATGAAGATGGCATAGCCCTGAGTGCTGTCACCGATCCTGTAATGCCCGCTCATGACAGGTTCATCCAGCAGATGAAAGAAGAACTGCGGGACGTAGGTGATGGCCGCGTAAAAAAGGATTGTGGCTTCCCCGAGGTTCCTTATCTTCATTTCACAAAATCCCGTTCGTCGATGCAGGAGCGTTGGCAAAGGGCCAGAAAACCGGCTGCACGCAATGATAATGCGAGGACGAGCATAACGAACATGCCGTGCAAGCCGTAGCTGGATAGCGCCCAGTACCCGAAGATGCCCATCGTGGCTATCGTGGCGACATCCACCATGGCAGACCTGTGCCTGGGCAGATGCCAGAATGCGTGTTCGGTCAACGGGCGTGTCATGCCGACGATCACGAAAATGCTGATGGCCATGCCTGCATCAAGTAGCTCCAGTTTTGCGATACCCAAGGTTGCCTTGAAAATTGCGATCACGAGCAGCGCGCCGGCGAGGTAGGCGAAGGCAACCAAGAACATGCGCGGCCAAGCAACGATCTCTGCGATATGGCGTTTCTTCAATACGAAACGGTCCCGGTTGCGCGAGAAGAACAGGTTGTCGATCAGGACGATGAAGATTGCGCCGAACTGGCTGAGCAGTACTAGTTCGACGAGGATGCTTTTCAATCCTGCCTGGCCGGTCAGCCATTTATCCATTTGCAATAGATTGGTCGATGAGATGGCCAGTAATTGCGCGATGGCGAAGCGCTGTTTGTAGGCTGTCAAGTATTGCGAGGTGGAAGACCGCAATGCATTCGTTGTTGAATGCAGCAGCATGCGTCGTTCTTTTTGTCGCAGCATGGTCATTGTGAGGGCGACTGCGAAGGCAGACATCGCGAAACACACGCTCCACATCATATCCAGCTTCAACCAGTAGGCGATCGCGATGGCCAGAGAAGGAGTCAGCATCTTTGCAATGAACCATAGGGACCATTGGGTATAGCGACGGGAGAAGATCATGTACCGTTGCAATTCGTCCCAGAATTTCTCCAGCAGGATGAAGAGGGAGAACATCGCGGCTTCGATGACGTTGCCCAGGTAGTAGAAGAAACCGAGCATGATCAGCGGCAGGAAGACGGCGATGTGGCTGAAGAGTGCGCGCGTGTAATTGCGGAATTCGATCCCCAGTTTGTGGCGGGATATTTCTTCACCACCGAACCGGAGTTTGAAGAACGGGATGTGCGCTTCGGCATTCAACGCGATGAATGTGGCGGCGACCAGAAAGTAATAGGTCGCGACGAAATAGCTGGCATCCGTGGCCTGCAGTTTGACCAGTATCCAGAGAGTGAGCGGCTTAACGAGCAGGCCGGCGGCACGGGCGGCGTAGAACAGCAGGAGCTCATGGCGAGCGGTCATCGGGCTGCGCCTTGGGATGAGGCTGTTCCAGTGTCGAGCCAGCCGTGACGATCGATCTCTTCGGCGTAGCTTAGGGGTGACAGGAAAGAACCGTTCGTCTGGAATGTGCGGATGTAACCGCCTGCCGATGCAAGGTCAATGTTGGTGCCGCGTGTGATCTGCTGCATGAACAGCGATACAACCTTGCGTTTTTCCTCATCGGGATGCAGGAACAATCCAGCCTCGAATACGCCCACGATGCTGGGGTCCAGCCTGGCCGCTATTGCGGCGCTCAATAGCGGAGTTGGATCGTCATCGATGGAAATGCGACGGCATAAACCGAAGCGTTCGAACCCGTAGTAATCCTCCATGCGCGGGGATTTCAGTTGCGTAGGCATGAAGACGAGGCTGGAGATGCCGCGGATGGCGGCATCCAGAATGGTGCCGGACAAACCGCTGACCATGACATCGATACGCGCCAGAAATCCTGCCAGTGTCCCGGTATCCAGCTTTGCCCCATGCAGCCGGCAGAGTAGCTTCCACAGGATCAGCCGGCGTTCGGCGGGATGGCAACGCATGACCATGCTGAATCCGCCAGCACGGATGCCGCGCATCAGGCGGTGCCAGGTGAGCAGGCTGTCTGCTTTGTTGGTGGCCAGGCCAACGATTTTTCCGGATGGCGCAGAGCGGGCTTCGCGTGTTTCGATGTGGTGCCGGCCCGTAATGACGATCTCGCCACGAGCGGGTCCGGAGCGCAGGTACTGCTGGTATGCCTGCAGGCCGTCGAGCAATGAAAGGTCGAAGTCCAGCGCGGGGAAGCCGTTGCCGACAGACGCATGCTGGGTGTAGATCACGCGCATACCTTTGGCGCGTGCCTTACGGATGAATGCACGTGAGATGCCGCTGTGATCGTTGGCTGTGCCTACCGCCATGGGGCTGACCCGGTTGAAAAGTTCCTCGGCCAATATCAAACCCGCTTGGTAGCGGACGAACTCTTCCAGACAAGGGATGGTCTCGTGTGAGTCAGCGCGCTTGCATAGCAAACGATATATTGGGAGCAGGTAGCGCAGGGTGAGGATGGCGCACTGTCGCCAGGAGATGTGCCAATCAGTTTCGCCAAGATTGGAGGCAGTTTGTATGGCTGCATCGGCATTTTTCAGCCATGGCCCGAAAGCGTTGCGCTGGTTTCTGGTGAAATAGACTAACAGCAGGTCACAGGTCTTGTGCTCGGTAGAAGGAGAAGGGCGCTCCCCCCGTGCGAGAAGGATGATGGCGAACGCGCGCAACGCGGCGCGCGCCAGCCAATACCAGCGCGCCAGTACATTTCCGGCCGGTTTGCGCAGGTCTTTGGAATACTGCTTCCAGAATCCGCATTCTTCCAGCAATTCTTCTTCGCTGACCAGCGTATCAATCCCTGTGACGATGATGCATTTCCTTGTTATGAATACGTGGTCAGAGTACGGCCTGAGGATATAGCTTCGAGAAATGGGCAGGTACGCCGTTCGGGAAGAAGTAGCGTGTAATGGCCATTCGCTGCCCGGAGCGGAGCGGCTTGCCCCAGTGCAGCCCTCGTACGTCCGCCATCAGCAACGTACCTTTCTTGCCCGTGACAGTGGTGCGTTTGGGGACGATGCCGGAAGCTTCAAGGCGTTCGATTTGATCCGGAGAGAAGCGATATTGGCTGGTCTCTATGCCGAGGAACTTTGCGGTTTCCTTCAGGCTGTCCTTGCGGTGTGTGCCCTTGATGTATTCAAAGGGGCCGTTCTCTTCGGTCACATCGGTCAGATAGAGGATGGCCTTGAACTGGTGTGTGAAAGGAGAATCGCGATGCCAACCGGAACCCGAGCCGAGATTTCCCTCTTTGTAAGTGATTTTGCCTATCATTTGGAACCATGTCTTGTTGGAGCCACGGTCGAACGCGGCATTGATGCGGTCGGCGACTGCCAGTTCCTCGGTTAGCAGGAAAGATTTGTCCAGATGGTCGACGGCATAGATGCGCTGGTCTGCCCCATTGGACTCGAGCGATACGCGATCAGGGAATTGCTGGTAGGCACGTTCAGCATTCGCTACCAGCGTGTCGACTTGCTCTGGAGACATGAAATTTTCGATGACGCAACAGCCGTTTTCGACCAGTTGTTTGGACAGGTCGGCCGCTTGTGGGTCTGTGAATGTGGCCTTGGGCAATTTCCACAGGTACTCGGCTGCATGCAACTTGATTGTGTTCATGATGCTCATGTTGTTCTCCTTTGCTGGAAGTAAGTTAACCGATCAGTTCCCATGAAAGCGGTGTGCCTTTGACGACATCCTTCTTTAGCTGTTTGCCGAGTACGACATCAAGATATTTTGTAGGCAGGCCGAAGCCGGGGCGGATGGCTCGGACATTTTCACGGGTGAGCGTTTCGCCGGCCTTCATGTCGCGCGTCAAGTAAAGTGAACGGCGGAATGCTAGGGATTTTTTTTCTTTCTCGGTCGGGCCGTAACTGACCTTCCCTAGCGCCTGCCAAGCGCGCTCAGATTCGATGACGAGCTGTGCCATCTCAGCGGGCTCCATGGAAAAACTGCTATCCACGCCGCCGTCGGCGCGACTCAAAGTGAAGTGCTTCTCGATCACAGTCGCGCCCAGCGCGACACTGGCAACCGATACGCCGACACCCATGGTGTGATCCGACAGGCCGACCTCGCACCCGAACAGTTCGCGCAGGTGAGGGATGGTCAGGATATTGGTGTTCTCCGCTGTGGCTGGGTAGGTGCTGGTGCATTTGAGCAAGATCAAGTCGCGACAGCCGGCCTCTCTTGCTGCGCGTACAGTTTCGTCAAGTTCTGCCACGGTCGCCATGCCGGTGGAGATGATCATGGGTTTGCCGGTGGCGGCGACCTTGCGGATCAGCGGCAGGTCGGTGTTCTCGAAAGAGGCGATCTTGTAGCAGGGGGCATCCAGAGTCTCTAGGAAATCGACCGAGGTGTCATCGAACGGCGTGCTGAACGGGATGATTCCTAACTTGCGCGCATGGTCGAAGATGGGCTTGTGCCATTCCCAAGGCGTATAGGCTTCGCCGTAGAGTTTGTAGAGCGAGCTGCCGGCCCAGAGACTGTTCGGGTCGCTGATATGGAATTCGCGCTCATCCAGATCTAGCGTCATGGTGTCCGGCGTGTAGGTCTGAATTTTCAAGGCATGCGCGCCGCTTTTGGCGGCTGCCTCAACGATCTCCAGTGCGCGCTCCAAAGACTGGTTATGGTTGCCGGACATCTCGGCGATGATGAAAGGCGCGTTGTTGCAGCCTATCAGTCTGTCTGCGATTCGTATTTCTGGAGGCATTATCAATCCTGAAGTTCTTTTATGTAATGGATATCTTGCATCTTGTAGCCAGCACCGAGGAACAAACCTTGCGAAGGCATGTTGTCACCCAGAACTGAGGCAGCCACACGCCCGATCTTTGGATGATGGATTCTCATCCAATGCTCTGCCGCCAGCAACAAATTGCGACCTTGTCCGCTGAAACCAGCGTCAGGAACCAGATAGATGGAAACTTCCGCAGTTATGTCTTGGAAGTCGAAACGTACGACGCCCAGCGCTCGACCATCCAATTCGCCGATAAGAAGTTCACGATCAGCCCTCTGCAGGGTCTGCTCCACCCATTGTAAGTGGGAAGGCCAATCAAGTTCGGCATGGCTGTAGGATACTGCCCTGATGTCGGGGTGGTTGCGCCAATCGAACAGATTGCGGGCATCGGCAATAGTAGCTCGACGAATATGAATGTTATTGGCCCCTAATGCCGTCAGGATGCGCAGGCTTCCTTTGCCATCCACTTGTGCACTTGCTGTTCTCGAGGTCAGCCTTAGCAATATGGGATTGTCGATCAATGCACTTATCTGTCGGCAAATGGCAGATGGAATGTCGGCAGATACATTGGCTGTTAGCAACAGTCCGATTTCGGCGGCATCGCGGATCTGTGCGCGTTGGTTTTCGGCTACGCTGAAAGCGAGTGTTGGCAACCCCAGGCAGCAACGCTCCCACGTCGCAATGCCACCGGCGCCTATAGCCAGATCCGCTGTCGCCATTAATTCGGCCATGTGAGGGGTCTGCACATGGCAGGTGAATCCTGCAGCGATACAGGAGTTTTTAATATCTGAAAGTTGAGGATGTCGAGCGCCAATCACGACATCCACATGCAACGCTTTGAGGTTTAAACGTACCAGCGCCTGGATGGCCTGGCCGGTGAAGTTGTCCGCATCGATACCGCCGAAGAACACCAGAATGCGGCGGATATCGCCTGACCGAGGCACATCCTGCTTGCGCAGTGCTCTGAATTCCTCGCGTAACAATGCATAGCGAGGGCCGAGTAACAGGCGGCAGTCCTCAGAGACCTTGTCGCGGTAGCGCTCGTCCATGTCGATGTAGTAGTTCTGGTCGAGCAGCAAATCGCATTCATGCCGTCGGTCAGCCAGGTCGTCGATTACCATGATCTTTGAAGCAGCGATACGCATCCTGCTTTCCCAGCGGTGGTCGAGCGCGTAGTGGTCAACCACCACCCAATCCCATGTTTGGCCTTCGAGTGCCTGCAAGCACACTTGCGCATCGTGTTCCTGATCTGTCCACAGCCAGTGTGAGTGCGCCAGATTGCTGGCATGCGGGGCGGGCGGTTCGCCGGTCAGAGGGAAATGCGAGATGCCCTTTTCGGTGAGCATCTCGGCGAGGTGGGCCGGCAATTCACGGCAGATGAAACGAATCTCGGCCCCGGTTTTGCGCAATTCATCGGCCAGTGTCAGGCAGCGCATGAAATGACCAGTGCCGATCTCACTGGAAGCATCAGTACGAAAGGCGATATGGCAAACCGGCATTGATATCAACGCTCCATAATCACGGGCGCGATTATTTCGGCTCGCGCCCAATCGTCCGGTGTGTCGATGTCTTGCACTCGCCAACGAGGAATCAAAACTGGTTTTGAACGCTGATCAAAGATGCGCTTGCTCTCTATCCACGCGGCTGGCCTCCCCCAGTAGAATTGCCCTGCGTCATGCAGCGCTACAGGCAGGTCTTGTGAGCGCGTGGAAAAATACTCTGGATAGAACATCTCGATACCGCCCGACTCTGTTTCTTTGAAGGCACGAAAAATGGGCGCTGCGAAATCAGTCACGGAGAAGGCGAAGTCCCAATCGTCCGATATCAGAGATTCCCAACCGCGCTTCAAGTCATCCACTTTTACAAATGGCGCTGTGGCATAGATGCAGCATACTGCTTCAACATCCATTCCTTGTGCCAAAGCCCATTGAGTTGCATGCGCAATAACCGGCGTCGTTCCGGCATGATCATTCGACAATTCTTCTGGTCGCATGAAGGGAGTCTCAGCGCCCCATTGCTTGGCGATTTCAGCAATCTCGGAGTCATCAGTAGAAACAATGATGCGCTCAAAAAGCCCGGAAGACTTCGCTGCCTCGATAGACCAAGCGATCATCGGCTTGCCATTAAATAATTTGATGTTCTTGCGCGGGATGCGTTTGCTACCACCTCGAGCTGGAATGACCGCAAGCTTCATTTTGATGTGGCTACTCGCAATGCCTCGATCACTCGATCTTGCTGCGCATCGCCTAGCCCCGGATACATCGGCAGGCTGATCGCTTCGTTATAGTAACGCTCGGCTTCCGGGTGGCTTCCTGCTGTGAATCCAATTGCTTGGTAATAGGGCTGCAAGTGCACCGGGATATAGTGCAGGTTGGCGCCGATATTCTGTGCACGGAGATGATCGAACACTGCGCGGTGAGAGGTGTCGATATTGTCCAGTTTCAATCTGATCGGGTAGAGGTGCAATCCGGAATGCGTGTCCGGGTGCTGCCACGGTGTGGTCAAGGGCAGGCCGGCAAGAAGTTCATCATAACGCTTGGCGATCTCATGGCGGCGTGCCACGAATCCATCCAGGCGGTGCATCTGGCTGGCTCCCAGCGCGGCTTGCATGTCGGTCATGCGGTAGTTGTAGCCGAGGGTGATCTGCTGGTAGTACCAGGCGCCATCGGCTTCGTGCGTCATCTGCGTAGGGTCGCGGGTGATGCCGTGGCTGCGCAGCAGTGCCATCTTCGCCGCCAGTTCCGCATCATTGGTCAGGGCCATGCCGCCTTCTGCAGTGGTGATGATCTTGACGGGGTGGAAGCTGAAGATGGTGATGTCGGAGTAGCGGCAATTTCCTACCGGCTGGCCGAGGTACTTGCCGCCGATGGCGTGGGAGGCATCTTCAATGATCTTGAAACCATAACGGTCGGCCAATGCCTTGATCGTTTTCATTTCGCAAGATTGGCCTGCGAAATGGACGGGGATGACGATCTTGGGCAGCTTTCCGAGTTTCTCAGCTTCTATAAGTTTGCGCTCGAGGGCAGCGACACTCATGTTGTATGTGAGCGGATCTATGTCAACGAAGTCGACAGCGGCACCGCAATACAGGGCGCAGTTGGCCGAGGCGACGAAGGTGATGGGGGTGGTCCACAGGATATCCCCCTTGCCCAAGCCCAGTGCCAAACAGGCTGCGTGCAGGGCCGAGGTGGCGCTGTTCATCGCGAGCGCATGTGCCGCGTTGCAATAATCCGCTACGGTCTGCTCGAATCGCGGAACGGCCGGTCCTTGGGTCAGCCAGTCCGAATGCAGGACGTCGATGACCGATTGGATATCCGCTTCAGAGATATCCTGTCTGCCGTAGGGAATGTAGCCTGACATCAGATGGTGCCGATCTTGGCTTTGTTCTGCTCGATCCAGGTTTTCAGGGCCTGCACTGACATCCAGTCCTTGTTGTTGTCGGATTCGTAAGTGAAGCCTTCCGGTACTTTAATGCCGTCCTTGATGCGGTTGGCATCTTCGCTCCACTGGTGGATGGCGGGGAGGATCTTGTAGTGCTCGGGATATTCGTAGGTATGGTAGGAGTCTTCCGGGCTGATCATCTGCTCGTGCAGTTTCTCGCCGGGACGGATGCCTATGATCTCGTGCTCGGCTTCGGGGGCGACCGCTTTGGCGATGTCGGTAATCACCATCGAAGGAATCTTCTTCACATAGATTTCGCCTCCGACCATGTCATTGAAGGCATGCCAGACCAGTTCCACTCCTTGTTCCAAGGTGATCATGAAACGCGTCATGCGGGAATCGGTGATAGGTAATTTGTTTGTGTGAGCTCGAGTGAGGAAGAAAGGGATAACCGAACCGCGCGATCCCATCACATTGCCATAACGAACCACAGCAAAGCGGGTGTCATGGCTGCCAGCATAGGAGTTTCCGGAAACGAATAATTTATCTGAGGCCAGCTTGGTTGCGCCGTAAAGATTGGCGGGGCTGCTTGCCTTGTCGGTGGATAGGGCTACGACCCGCTTGACGCCTTGGTCGATGCAAGCATCAATCAGGTTCATTGCGCCATTGATGTTGGTCTTGACGCACTCGAATGGGTTGTATTCCGCAGTAGGAACGATCTTGGTGGCGGCAGCGTGTACGACAAAATCAACACCATCCAGCGCGCGGTGCAAGCGGTCCTTGTCTCGCACGTCTCCAATGAAGAAGCGTACGCGCGAATCGCTGCCATATAGCTTGGCCATTTCCCATTGCTTCATCTCGTCGCGGGAGAAGATGATGAGCTTTCTGGGATTGAAACGCTTTAGGGTCATGGGCACAAAGGTGTGTCCGAAGGAGCCAGTGCCGCCGGTGATGAGTATGGTCTTGTCGTTAAACATGCGTTTTATAAGTCCCTGACGATATTTGATTATGATGTTCTCTTTTCTAATTATACTATTGAACGAAGCGATCTTCGCCGAGGCATTTCAAGATCAATTTGATGAAGCATTTATATTCCCTGCGCCTAATCATAGGTGTGCTGCTACTGATATTTCCGGCAACTTCACTTTTCCTCAAAGGTGGTGCGGGCCTAATATTTTTATTTGTGTTTCTGATCTCGCTATGGGGCCTGCTACGCAGCAGGCCAGAAATTGCTGATATATGGACCGAGTCGGAAATTCGTACTGTTTGCTTGGTTTTAATTATGCCGGTGTTGGCTGTATTTGCGAGCCAAGCCTATCACCAAGAGTTTGACTTACCGGCGTATGACGGCCCGTTTCGTTACGTATTGGTCATTCCAATCCTTTTGTATCTGAGCATGCTCAGTCCCTTGGTGCTCTCGATCATTCAGTATGGATTCATTGCTGGTGCCTATGCTTGCCTGATCTTTGTATTGTTATTCCATGATGTCAGCGGAGGGCAGGGCAAGGGCTTCTTCCCGGATGGCATACATTTCGGCGGACTGGCATTGTTGTTCGGGATGATGTCGATCACCTCGCTGGACTGGGGGGCAAGGGACAAGGTGGGGGTGCGACTACTTAAATTCTCTGGGTTGCTTGCGGGCATGTATGCATCATTTGCTACGGGTGCACGCGGTGCTTGGCTGGCGATCCCGCTAGTGCTGTTGTTTGTGTGGCGGGTGAAGGCGCCGGGTTTGTCGCGCAGATCCTCAATGGTTTGGTTGATATCGGTGTTGTGCGTGCCGATCTTGCTATATGGAATGGTGGATATCGTTCATCACAGGGTGGATGAGGGTGTGCGCCACTTGCAGGCGTTCATGGATGGGGGGCGTGATTCGGCAGAAGGCATTCGTCTGCAACAATGGCGCGCATCATGGCATGTGATTGCTTCCAATCCGTGGTTTGGCACGGGCACGGTGTCATTTGGTGCGGCCTTCGATGAATTGGTGCAGCAGGGAATTATTTCGGGCAAAGCTTTGCATTTGTCGTATGGAGAATTGCATAACGATCTGTTGAGTGCTGCGGTGAGGTATGGCGTTGTTGGGTTGTTGGCAGCGCTGATGTTGTATCTGGTTCCTCTCCGGTATTTCATTCGGGCGGCCCGCTCAGGTGACAAGTGTCGGGAGGTGCCAGGATTGATGGGGGCGATACTGATCATATCGGTTGCGGTATACGGATTTACAGTGGAATTCTTGAATTTGAAGATGATCATCATGTTTTATGCCTTGGCACTAGCGGTGCTACTGGCAGCTGCGCTGCCAAAAAGATATAGATGTGATCCGGCCAGATGAGATAATAAAAAAAGTAAATTTGAGCGACATAGCCCCTTCCTGAACATGAAATATTTCCTCCCATTTGCCTTGCCCGATATCGGGGAAGAAGAAATCGCCGAAGTTGTAGATTCACTCCGTTCTGGCTGGGTGACAACTGGGCCAAAGACCAAGCGTTTCGAGAAAGAGTTTGTTGATTTCGTTGGCGTGCAAGGTGAAGCCATTTCGGTCAATTCTGCTACGGCCGGATTGCACCTTGCGCTAGAGGCGCTTGACGTGGGCGCCGGGGATGAGGTGATCACAACGCCATACACCTTTACCGCGACTGCCGAAGTGATCCGCTATCTAGGTGCGCATCCGGTGTTCGTGGATATCGATCCGAATACCTTGAATATCAATGTGAGCAAGATCGAAGCTGCTATCACCGAGAGAACCAAGGCAATTATTCCAGTACATTTTGCCGGCCTCGCTTGCGAGATGGACGCCATTATTGCAATTGCACGCAAGCACGGACTGAAAGTGGTAGAGGATGCTGCCCACTCTTTGCCCACAATTGTTGGCGGGAAGCTTGTAGGTACGCTCGATAGCGATGCGACGGTATTCAGTTTCTACGCGACCAAGACCATCACCACCGGCGAGGGAGGGATGGTCGTTACACGAGACCCTTCTATCGCGGCTCGGTGCAAGGTGATGCGCTTGCACGGCATCAGTCGGGATGCCTTCGATCGCTATGTATCGACAAAGCCGGCATGGCAGTATGAGGTGGTGGCGCCCGGCTTCAAGTACAACATGACGGATATCGCTGCTTCAATGGGTATCCACCAGCTTATGAAAGCGCGGCGCTTCCAACAGAAGCGCCAAGAAATGGCTGAACGCTACCATCGCGAGTTGGCTGATATGCCTGTGCAGTTACCGCCTGCTGCGTTGCCGGGCGATATGCATGCCTGGCATCTGTATGTGATCCGCTTGAGCGATGCGTCACCTATCGGGCGAGACGCATTCATCGAGGCGATGGCGCAACGTGGCATCGGGTGCAGCGTGCATTTCATTCCCCTTCACCTGCAACCCTATTGGCGTGATACCTACGCGCTGCAGCCGGAAGATTTTCCACATGCGCTGAAGGCCTACCAGGCTGCGGTCAGTCTGCCTTTGTATACGCGCATGAGTGAGGAAGATCAGTCAAAGGTCATTGCCGCGATCAAGGAGATCCTTGCTGCTTGAGGTGGCGGAGGCTTCCATGAAACGGCTCTTTGACATTCTGCTATCTGCGTGCGGTCTTGTGATGTGCGCGCCCCTGTTTATATTCGTGTCGTTCTGGATCAAATTCGACTCTGCAGGGCCGGTGTACTTTCGCCAGGAGCGTGTGGGGCGCAAGGGGCGTGTGTTCAGGATCCATAAGTTTCGTAGCATGGTGGTCAATGCCGAGGCGCGCGGGCCACAGGTGACGGTCGGCCAGGATGCGCGCATCACCCGTAGCGGACGTTTTTTGCGCAAATCCAAACTGGATGAGCTGCCGCAGTTGATTGATGTGTTAGTGGGCGATATGAGTCTGGTGGGGCCGCGCCCTGAAGTGCCGAAATATGTGGTCCATTACCCTGCTGACGTGCGTGATCGGGTGCTGTCGGTCCGGCCGGGAATCACGGATACGGCTTCTATCGAGTTCAGCAATGAGAACGAGATGCTGGAGGGGGCCGCTGATCCGGAGAAGGAATATATCGAGAAGATATTACCGATCAAACTTGGGTATTACCAAAAGTATGTCGACCAGCGCTCATTGTGGCTGGATATCCGGATCATATGGCAGACTATCGCCAAGGTCTGGTTGCGCAACAATTTGTAATATCATCAGCCATCGCTTTTTAAGAATCATGAGCAATCAGTGAGATATTTCCTGACACGTCTTTCCAGAAGATCCAAGCGACTGATCATGGTTGCTTCTGATCTGGTATTGCTGCCGCTGGCGCTCTGGTCGGCCGTTGCCCTGCGAACTGGCAGTTGGTTGCCCAATATTTCGGGGCTGCATTGGGTGATATTGCTCGCGCCTTTAGTGGCAATACCTGTGTTTGTAAAAATCGGCTTGTACCGCGCCGTCATTCGTTATATGGAAGACAGGATGGTCATCACCGTTCTGCAAGGTGTGACACTGGCGGTGTTATTGCTTCTTGCTGCCGATACGCTGTTGGCAACTAAGGCAATCCCGCGCTCTTCATATGTCATCTATTGGGGCATCGCGTTGCTATACATCGGCGGTAGCCGTTTGATCGCTCGGGCATACCTGCGAAGGTTCGAGCAACGCGGTAGTAGATTGGAAAAAGAGCGTGTGGCGATATACGGCGCGGGAGAGACTGGTGTTAAGCTGGCCTCTGCCTTGCAGGCCGGTCGCCATTTCCAGGTGGTGGCGTTCTTTGATGACAATGCTGATTTGCATCGTAGCGAGATTGCCGGGATTGCAGTGCATGCGCCGGATGAATTCGCTGCGGTTCTGGATACGGAGGGCTTCACTTCCGTACTGCTCTCAATTCCCTCGGCTTCCCGCAAGCGCCGTCTTGAAATTATCAGCCAGATCGAAGGTTACCGTGTTTCGGTCAAGACGGTTCCCAGCATGCATGATCTGGTGACCGGTGCTTCGAAGGTAGAAGAAGTGCGTGAGGTTGAGATCGACGATCTGCTCGGACGTGATTCGATGCAGCCTATTCCGGAATTGCTGTCGAAATGCATACGCGACAAGGTGGTGATGGTGACCGGTGCGGGTGGGTCGATCGGGTCGGAGTTGTGCCGTCAGATCATTTTGCAGCAGCCGGCGCGTTTGGTTTTGTTCGAGCTTTCCGAGTATGCGCTGTACCAGATCGAGCAGGAGTTATCCGCTGTACCGGCGCAGAATGGCGCGAAGACGGAAGTGATTCCCATACTCGGCTCAGTGGTGCATCAGCAGCGCATTGCCCAAGTGATCCGCGCCTTTGGTGTGCAGACGATCTATCATGCGGCTGCATACAAGCACGTGCCACTGGTGGAGCGGAATTTCATCGAGGGCGTTCGCAACAATGTCTTTGGCACCTGGCGGACGGCTGAAGCGGCGCGCGATGCGGGGGTGGAAACCTTCGTGCTGGTCTCGACCGACAAAGCCGTGCGCCCGACCAATGTGATGGGCGCTACCAAGCGTTTCGCAGAGCTGATTCTGCAAGCTTTCGCCCGTGAAGGTGGCCCGACCCGTTATTGCATGGTGCGTTTCGGCAACGTGCTGGGTTCATCTGGCTCGGTCGTGCCGTTGTTCAGGAAACAGATCCAGAATGGCGGTCCGGTGACTGTCACGCATCCCGATATCACGCGCTATTTCATGACTATTCCGGAAGCGGCTACGCTGGTGCTGCAGGCTGGAGCGATGGGCAGCGGGGGCGATGTCTTCGTGCTGGATATGGGAGCGCCGGTCAAGATCATAGACCTTGCGCGGCGAATGGTTCGCCTGAGTGGTTTGGAGTTGCGTGATACAGACCATCCTGAAGGTGACATTGAGATCGTTTTCAGCGGCCTGCGCCCCGGCGAGAAACTCTATGAGGAATTGCTGATCGGGGAGAACGTTACTGGCACGGCGCACCCGCTCATCATGCGGGCGGAAGAGCGGGAGCTGGCTTGGCCCGAATTACATTCAGCCTTAAGCGAAATTGATGCAGCCTGCCATCGCTTTGAGTGTGATTCAATCAGGAAAATTCTGGAAAAAGTCGTTGAAGGGTATCGTCCGCAAGGCGAAATTTTTGATCATATGTGGGAAGAGGCTCCTTCCGTGTCTGCTGCGTAAGTGGTCTATTGTAGAAGTTGCGAATGCGCTAATGCGGGATTCGGCTACGAACAGCGCCGATATTCTGTGTATGAAAAACAGATGCATAAAGCGAAGCTGTACATGTTGAAACTGGGGGTATGCGCCGTTAAAGCAGCGTTACTTCCTGATCTTCAAGTGTGCGTTGTGAAGAGCACATGAGCAATGCGAGCGGCCAATTCCGGTGGGGATGGGCCGGGAGTGCAGCCCGCACATCCATTTCACATCCAGTATTTTGGAGCCCTGTTACCACATTAACCTTTGAGATACGCCCATTTGGGAGTTGTGTACTTGCAGAGGTAAGTTGTTCTGGGCATATCGGGCTGTCTTGCGGGTTGATCCTGGAAGGTTTGCCGAATGGCAATGCAATGGTGATCTGATTAGCGCTGTTCCCATTACGTGGGTTGCGGAGTGGGAACAGGGAGTACGAAATTTGCACTGTATTTCTATACACGTTGTGGCGACTCCATGTAAATAGATGGGGCAGGATGCCTTTAAAGTGTCAATCCATAGTTTGGGTTGCTCCGATGGCGTTATCAAAATTAAGGAAGCAATATGTTCAGCATCGTTATTCCGACTTGGAACAATCTGTCGCATCTGAAACTCTGCATAGAGAGTCTGCAAAGGCATTCGACCCATGCGCACGAGATCATCGTGCATCTGAATGACGGCTCGGATGGTTCTCTGGAATGGGTGCGTGCCCAAGGAGTCAGGTACACGCAAAGTGACAAGAATGTTGGCGTCTGTCTTGCTGTGAATCATGCGGTGGCGCAGGCGACGCATGATTGGGTACTGTTCATGAACGACGATATGGTCGCCGCACCCGGGTGGGATAAGGCGTTCATGGAGGCAATCGAATCAGTGGATACCGATCTGGCCTTGTTCTTTGGCACGCTAGTCCAGCCTGAGGACGGTGGTAATGAAATTATTGTCAAACAGGATTTTGGCCGAACACCGGAAACCTTTGATGAGACAGCGTTCCTGAAGGGGTATCTCGATGATCCACGCGGTGATCGGGAAGGTGCAGCCTCGCAACCTACCTTATTCCACAAGAAGTGGTGGGCTATGGTCGGTGGATACAGTTTGGAATTCTCGCCCGGCATGAGCAGTGACGATGATCTGCTCATGAAATTCTGGGTGGCGGGATGCCGTAACTTTCGCATTGTGGGCGCCAGTCGTTTCTATCATTTCGGCATGGCGAGTACAGGACGCATCACTCACAATCAGGGTGGTCGCATGTTCGTGATGAAATGGGGCATCACTCAACTGGAGTTTTATCGCTACTACCTCCCATCATTGCGTAGATCTGACGGGGGTAGCACGCCAGATAATCCGCATAATTTCGTCCGGCCAACTTGGCTTGGGAAATTGCGTCGTGTGCGGTACGCCTTACGCTACAACTACCCGCTGGATGGGATTGAGGCTTGGGATCCGGAGCCCGGGAAGTGCAAGTGGGGGCAGGCTGATTAATGCGCTGGTCAGCGTACAGCTTGTTTGAAAAAGTCTGGCATGCGTGATGCCGTTGGTGGGTAATGCCAGAGAAGATTCCGACAGAAACCTGCCACCTAGTCTTTGAATGACTAAATATTCAATTTGTTGAATATGCTGGATGGCATATGCTTAATTACTAACATAATTAGCCTCCACTTTTTGGGTGCATAGATTACATCTTGGCCAGCTTCGATCCCCCTAACAATCAGTTCTGCAACGTTGTCGACCGGTGCAAGCTTTACGTTGAGGGAGCGGAGATGGGCTGTCATGGGTGTTTGCGTTGGCCCGGGCTTGATCAACGAAACTTTGACCGCGCTGCCGGCTAATCTGTGTTGGAGCCCTTGCGCATAACGGTCAACAAGTCCTTTTGCCGCACCATACACATAGTTTGATTTTCTTCCACGATCGCCCGCGACCGATCCGATAATGGCTATCGTGCCTCGGTTGGAGGCTTCCATATGCTTGGCAAAACACTCTGCGAAAAGCACAGGAGAAATGCCGTTGATTTCAAGTGTGTCGCGACATAGACCCAAATCGACTTGGCATTCTGCCTGTGCAGGCAACGTGCCGTGTGCTATGAGTGCAATATCAACCGGACCTTGGTTTGCAATAATTTCAACAGTTGTCTGGATTGCAGTCGGATCCATAAAGTCAGCCTGCAAGATATGAATCGTAGAGGCTGGGCTTCGCACTTTTAGATCAGCTGCAACTCTTTCGATGCGTTGAGCATCACGGCCCAGCAAGATCAAATCTGCAGGCTCGTTCTTTAACCAAAGCCTCGCACAATGTTCGGCTATGGCTGAGGTTGCGCCAACGATAACAATCTTTCTCATAGGTCTCATTCAGCTCCCCATCACACGGCGCGAGAACGCTGAACTGATACCAGGATCTCGATATTTGGTAAATTCAGGGAGGCGCGGATAGCCAGTTTCAAAAAGCTCCCGTGGCATCCGGGCATCCTTTGCAGGGTATATACGCCCTTTCGCCTCCCGCACGATAGCATCAAGCTTGGCGAAAAGTTTGAATGTGCGCTCGCCATGATTGGTGAAGTCCAAGGCAAGCGTAACGCCGGGTTGCGGGAAACTTAGCATGCCAACTGGCGGGCAGTTGCCGAATGTCTTCAGAACTGCAAGGAAAGAGCCATCCCCAGCTCCAGAGATTTCTCTAAGCATGGCTTGTACGGCATCTCTGCCTATCTCGCGCGGCAGTACGCACTGGTATTGGAAGAAACCCTTCGGACCGTACATCCGGTTCCATTCGAGCAGGTTGTCCAATGGATAGAAAAATGGCTCGTAATGGGTGATTTTCTGTCCAGCTCGCAGTTTCTTGAGGTGGTAGTAAGCCATGTTGAAGGGGCGTAGAGACAGCTGGTTGATGATGGAAACGGGGGGGGCCATGGGCATAGTCAGTTTGCGATCACGGGGTTCAGGGCGCTGCCCGATGTCCGCAGGGTTGCCCCGCATGAACAAGCCACGCCCTCTGCCGCCCGAGAGGCAGTCAATCCAGGACACCGTGTGTTCCCACCCTGCTTCGGAAGCATCCGCAAGTCGGAAAAATTCATCCAGATCGCTGTAGGGAACGGTCTCGGTATTCAGCCATGGTCCTGGAACACGCCGTAGTTGAATCTCAGCTTGCGTGATTACCCCGGTCAGCCCTAACCCGCCGACGGTTGCGGCGAACCAATCGGGATGTTGATTCGGCCCGCAATGAATGACTTCACCATCCGTACGGATAAGGGTGAGCTTCTTGACATGATCGCCGAATGAGCCCAGTACATGGTGATTTTTCCCGTGTACGTCATTAGCAATGGCGCCGCCGACGGTTATTAGTTGGGTCCCAGGTGTCACAGGAAGAATCCAGCCGCGCGGAATCATCAACCTTTGAATGTCTCTTATCAGCACGCCAGATTCACATACCAGGCGCCCCGTGCACTCATCAAAAGCAGTGAAATGGTCTAGTCCAGTCGTCAGCCAGAGGGTACCTTCGGGATTCAGGCAGACATCTCCATAACTGCGGCCCATGCCATGAGCTAAGCCAGGATGCCGGCTATTGCAAAGGATATTCCTGACATTAGATGGGTTGTTCAGGCTAATAACATTGTGAGGATGGGCGCTGAGACGTCCCCAAGATGAAACCGGTGTCATCCGGCCTCCGAGCGGAAAACGTAACGCTTGTCGAGGTGGTATTTGGTCAGATAGCCGATGCAAAGGCCGATAATGCCGCCCACGTATCGCATCTCCTTAGTTTCGAAGACGTGATGGAAGCCAAACTCGAACCCCCAGAAGATGGCAGTAGTTGCCAGGCCCATGACGGTATAAAGGGTAAACGTCTGTGTGTCGTGGGCGATGTTACGTGCTCGAAAGCGAAAAATGTAGCGCTTGTCTAAAATGTACTTGACGACAAGTCCCACCCCAGTGCCTGTAATGATCGAGACCAGAATGTAGAAAGAGCCGCTGTAGATGCGGATAGCCAGATCCTGAGTGCCAATGTTTGCCGCCGTTGCGATTAGTGCGAGAATGCCATAAGTAATCGCCAGCTTGGTCGTAGCAAACATTAATTAACGCCACCTAGGTTCAAAAAATGCATGATACAGAAATGTCCCGTTTGTCTCTAGCGACTGCGCTGGGCTTGGTCAGGCTCATGCGGCCAAGGCAATGGATTAAGAACGTCTTTGTTCTTGCTCCGCTGGTATTCGCTGGAGGATTCCTGGATGCAGAGTCTGTCAGCCATGCCATGTTGGCTATGCTGCTCTTTTGCGTGGCTTCGTCAGCTACCTATATCGTCAACGACATGCACGATGTCGAGCGAGACCGCCGTCACCCCAAAAAATCCAAGACTCGTCCGCTGGCAGCCGGGATTGTCTCAATCCCGGCTGCTCAGATACTGCTTGCCATTCTGTATGCTGTTTTGGTGTGGGGGTGGCTTGTCGCTCCTAATGTGGTGATGGTTATAGCAGCTTATCTGGCGCTCAACTTGGCCTACACATTTGTGCTCAAGCATCAGCCTGTTGTAGATATTTTTTCAATTGCTATAGGCTTTGTGCTGCGTGTCTATGCGGGAGCCATGGCACTGGCTGTGCCGGTCTCATCTTGGATGTTTATCACCACCTTGTGTCTTGCGCTTTATCTGGCGGCTGTCAAACGACGACAAGAATTGAACCAGAGCGGCACAGAGGGCCGCAAAGTGTTGGAGAAATATTCTGTCGCACTGGTGGATCGCTATGCCGAGATGTCAGCAACAGGGGCACTGCTTTTCTACAGTATGTTTGTGATGTCGGCTAAACCCGAGTTGGTCATCACGGTTCCATTGGTTTTGTTCGGCCTGTTTCGCTACTGGTTTGTGGTTGAAGCCCTTGATGGCGGTGAATCTCCGACGGATGCCTTGCTGGCTGATTGGCAACTACTGCTAACGGTGTTGTTGTGGATAGCTGTTTGCAGTTGGGCCATGTGGCCGGCAAAGGGATAAATATGGACTACTCTTATGTGCTTACTCCCTTTCTGGCTTGGTTCATAGCTGGAGTTACCAAGTTTGCCATCAACAGCATCAAGGCTAGGCAATTAGCGTTTGGCCTTATTGGCTATGGCGGATTGCCAAGTAATCACAGTGCGATTGTTAGCAGTATGACTATGCTTATCGCGCTGAAAGAAGGGATTGCTCACCCTGCCTTCGGCATTGCGCTCACATCGGCATTTATTGTGCTGCTCGATGCCAGTAGCCTGCGTCAGCAGGTGGGCAAGCATGCAGCGGCAATCAATAGATTGTCTGCTGATATTCAAGGCCATCACTTGCTGCGGGAGCGGATGGGACATTCTCGGACTGAAATCCTCGCGGGGGTTGTAGTGGGTATATCGGTTGCAACTTTAGTGTGGATATATGCTAATTAATCAATCTAGCACCTGACTTTACATTTGACACGCAGATGGTGGAGTAACTGAAATGGTGTGCCGCAATCACAAAGTTGTCAGGGAATCTAGGTTTCAGTATGGCTGCTCAATCAGGTCAACTGACGATGAGGGTATGGGGCTTGCTTGGGCGCTTCATTGAAGGCCGTGAATGAAAACGGATCGTCAGTATCGTCGCAGCCACGCATTCCCAAGTGAAGACACTTGGTAGAAATCTGCCGGTATTTTCTAGAAATGGTCCCAAGAAATTGAAAAGGTCATGATGTTGGCTCTAAATGAGAAACAGAAAAATATAGTCGTCCTATTAATAGCATTGATAGGAATTTTTCTTCGTGAGCCGCTGTATTTTATGCAACCCAGAATTTGGGCGGAAGAAGGATCTGTCCATATCCAGGCAGTACTGGATCATGGGTTGATTGCCAGCATATTTTCGCCCCATCTCGGCTATTTTTCGCTTGCGAACAACATCATCACAAGTGTTGGATTTAAGCTATTCGGCTTGGAAGGAATAGCGTATTTCACAACGTTCGCATCGCTAATATTTATGCTTCTGTGTATAAGCGCTCCGTTGTATCTAAAGTCCAAATTTTGGGATGACGACTTCAAGCGTATTTCTTTAGTTTTTTTCGCTCTATTCCTTTCCTATCAGGAGATTTGGCTAAACACGGTTAACTTACAATTTTACTTTTGTCTCTTTGGATGTTTGCTGTTTTTGTCAGATATAGATCAGATTGATGGAGCGAAATTTATTGCCGTAAGCGTGCTGCTTCTATTCTGTTCAATGACCGGAGTAACAACAGTCGTATTGGCCCCTTTTTATATTTACAAGTGTTGGAAGGCAGGATGGAATCGTAAGCACCTGTCTATATTGTTCATACTACTGGCAGGACTGCTAATTCAGCTGTTGTCATTGATTTATTTAAGCATGGGAGATCAAGTTGCTAGATTCTCCTTGGAGAATCTAGCCAACTATCCAATAGGCCTGCTCAGAACATTCGCTGGCATATTTACCGAGGTGCCGCTGGGTTTGAGATACATCTTGCTTGGGTACCTGATCTATATACTTCGAAAAGATTTGTTCGTTGTGCGAGAACTAAATTTCCCAGTATTAATGGCAGTATATTTGGTCTTGGTTTTCACCTTTGTCTCGCTGAAAATGAGTGGAGGGGAGCGCTATGGCTACGCCCCTTGCGTCCTGATATTCCTTTTTATGCTTAACCTATACAAAACCAATAGCCAGGGAAGAGCATTCAGATATCTATATTTCTTTATTTTTGTTGGTGCAATTGTGAAATTTTTTGTGGTAACTGACGACGGCTATAACCACAACTGGATTCCGTACTCAGCGAATAAAACATTTGTTGATGACAATGGAGCGTCCTATATCAGGGTGTTTCCGCAGGGAGGTAATGCCGATTGGCGAATCGTCTTGCATGACAATGCAGCTCATCGCTAGGTAAGTGAGTGCGGTGGATACAAAAAGGAAGCCCCAAGGCCTGAAGCACTTTTCGGGAATGCTAGTGCGACTTACTCGTGGCTGTGTTCTTTTGTAGCACCTTAAGAATCTCATCGCCCAGTAGCAGATAGCCAGTCGTAGACACATGAGTGTTATTAGCGGGGTACAGATCAATAATCCTGTCGTCCACCGCACGCTGCATCATGCGCATCAGATTGGGGGCGCCATAACGCACTTCTGCCTTGTTCCAGAATTGCTTGTCCGGGTAGCGATAGACGGTGCTCTTGTTCGGTACGAACATCCAGACAGGTGTAACGCCTTCCATGCGGGCGTTAAGCGTCGCAATGTTATCCAGTGCGCTGTCGTCTACCTCACCATGCAAGTCATACGACAGGAACAGGGTGTCGTTGCAACTGGCATGGCTGAATAGCGCGCAACCGTTTTCTATCCTGGCCATGGTAACGTCATTGGGTAATACCCAAGTGCTGAAATCCTGAGCTTGGCTCAGGCGTTCGTATTCCAGGACATGCAGAAGGGTGCGAAAGCCGGTGGATAACTTGCCGGCGTAGTTGCCTCCATTTACATCGAATGAAACCGCGGGCGGATAGCGCGGCGCATCGGTACGGGCATTGGGGTGATATTGCATCTTCTGGCAGGCTACCGATTTCTTGAGATCATTCACCAGATTGCGCTCAATGGATTCGAGCACAATGAAGCGGCCGTGAAAGCCCTGGTCGCGTAGCCAAGGCATGAAGTCCGCACAGATTCCGCGCATGCTGTCCCAGGTTTCGGTTCTGACCTTGTAGCCTTGGCGGGTGAGCCTGGTTTGCCAGATACGGCCGTCTGAAAAACTGTCACCGATGACCAGCACATCCGCATCCTGCATTGCGGCTTGCTTCATCCATTGTTTGTCGATCGAGGGTTGTGCCTTGGTCCAGCCGAACAAGGTTTCAGGCAGCAGCGACATGCGCGTAAGCTCCCCCTGAAACGTTGCTCTTGGCAGGAAATAGAAACCGACGCCGCCGTAGCAGAGCACCGCCAGCATCACCACAATAGAGAATACTTTGGCCTGTTTCATGTCAGAACTGGAAGTAGAGGAACGGACTGTAGCTGCCGAACTGATCGATCGCCACGTACAACATGTAAAGCACAATAACGAGCTGCGCCAACATTAGCATGTTGCTGCCCTTGATGAAGCGGATGCGCGTCGAATTCGGCAGCAGCCAGACCCAAAGCAGGCCGGGAATCAGTAAACGCAACAGCTCCCGTCCCGACATGTTGGTGAGCAGCAGCAGGTTGCCATGCAATACGGCATCGAGCGAGATCGGACGCGCGGCAATGCCGAACATGGCATTCAGCATGACCATGGCCTGCGGCATATTGTCCGCGCGGAACACCACCCAGGCCGCGACCACGGCAATGAAGGTCAGTGTGCCCCCTGCCAGTGTGCCCAGCCAGTCCGGTACCCAGCGCAGATATTTCTCGGAAATCAGCTCACGCCACAGATGGTTGATGGTGAGATAGATGCCGTGCAACGCCCCCCAAAGCACGAAGGTCCAGCCGGCGCCATGCCACAGCCCACCCAGTAGCATGGTGACCAACAAGTTGCCATAACGGCGTAGCTTGCCATGACGGTTCCCGCCGAGCGGAATGTACAGGTAGTCGCGCAGGAAGGTGGAGAGGGTGATGTGCCAACGCCGCCAGAAGTCGATGATGCTGGTTGCTTTGTACGGTGAATTGAAATTGATCGGCAGCCTTACGTTGAACATCAGCGCGATCCCCAGTGCCATGTCGGTATAGCCGGAGAAATCGAAATAGATCTGTAGGGTGTAGGCCAGTGCGCCAGACCATGCTTCATAAGTGGTCGGCAGGATGCCGGCGGACAGCCCGTGTTGCGCACCGTCAAAGATGGCAGTGGCATAAGGCGCCAGCGAATCGGCCCATAGCACTTTCTTGCACAGGCCGAGCGTGAACAGCAACAGGCCGGTCGCCACGTTGTCCCAGTTGATGCGGTAGGTCGAAGCATGTGCGAACTGCGGCATCATGTCCTTATGGTGCAGCACGGGGCCGGCGATAAGGTGGGGGAAGTAAGTGACGAACAACACGTAATGGACGAAGTTGTATTCCTTCACCTTGCCTTGCCAGGTGTCGACCAGGAAAGCGATCTGGGTGAATGTGAAGAACGAGATACCAAGCGGCAGGATGATCTCGCCCAGCGAAAGGCTGGACCCGGCAATGCTGTTTACGCTGGAGAGGAAGAAATTTGCATATTTGTAGTAAGCCAGCAGCAGGAGGTTTGCTGTAATGGAGAATGCAAGAAGATGAGTCTTGCGACGTGTCTCCTGTTTCATGCCGGCTTTTGCTATCCACATGCCCAGTGCGTAATTGAAGATGATGGAACCGAGCAATAGTCCGACATAGGCCGGGTTCCAATAGCCATAGAAAACTAACGATGCCAGAGCCAGCCAGGCAGCCGCATAGGTGTGGTGAATACGCCCAAGCTGAAAAAAGCCCAGAAACACCACCGGCAAATACAGGAAAATGAAACTGTAGGAGTTGAAGAGCATCGTTTAAAAAGCGGCGAGTCGAGGCGTGTGCATAGCGTGGACGGTATTTTCTGTTACCCTATTTTACAGTGAATCAACGGGAACTCTGATGTCCATCTACGCCGTGGGCGACATACAAGGCTGCCACACCGAACTCCAACAACTGCTGGAGCATATCCGCTTCGATCCGGCACAAGATCAACTCTGGTTCGTCGGCGATCTGGTCAATCGTGGCCCGGGCTCGCTGGAGGTGCTGCGTCTGGTGAAATCTCTGGGAAGCAGTGCGATCACGGTGTTGGGCAACCATGATCTGCACTTGCTGGCCGTTGCCGAGGGGATAGGCAAGTTGCACAGCAGCGATACGCTGGACGGGATCCTGAATGCGCCTGACCGCGAGGAGCTTTTGCATTGGCTGCGTCACCAGCGCCTGATGCATGCAGAAGGCGAGCACGTGCTGGTGCATGCCGGGCTGTTGCCGCAATGGTCGGTGAAGCAGGCGCTGGCATTGGCGCATGAAGTCGAAAGCGCATTGCGCAGCGATGACTACGCGGTGTTTCTGGAGAAGATGTACGGCAATGCGCCGCACGGCTGGGAAGACGATCTGCAGGGCTACAAGCGACTGCGCGTCATCGTCAATGCGTTCACGCGGCTACGCATCTGCACCCCGCAGGGCGAGATGGAATTCAAGTTCAAGGGCGAGGTGGAAAATATCCCGCCAGGGTACCTGCCGTGGTTCGAGGTGAAGAAACGCCTCAGTGCCGATGCCACCATCATCTTCGGGCATTGGTCCGCGCTGGGTCTGAAGGTCGAGCCGAACATCATCGCTCTGGATACCGGTTGCCTGTGGGGCGGGCCGATGACGGCCATACGTCTTGAAGACCGGCAGCTGTTCCAGGTGGCTTGCAACAGTCCGGTGGCCAGACACTGGTAATAAAAATGCCGGTGATGCGCAAGGCAGCACCGGCATCTTCAGCAAAGCGCGGATCAGAACTTGCGCTTCTGCTGTGGCACGAAAGCTGTGCGTCCTTCGATATGACGGAACGTGATGCGTCCCTTGGTCAGGTCGTAGGGCGACATTTCCAGCGACACCTTGTCACCGGCGATGATGCGGATGTGATTCTTCTTCATCTTGCCGGCACTGTAAGCGATGAGCTGGTGACCGTTCTCCAGTGTGACGCGATAGCGAGAATCCGGCAGGACCTCATCCACCACACCATTCATTTCGAGCAGTTCTTCTTTTGCCATGGAATTTAAACAGCGCGGATGTTGGAAGCCTGCTGACCTTTGGGGCCAGTGACGATATCGAACTCAACGGATTGGCCTTCAGCCAATGTCTTGAAGCCCGAGCTCTGGATTGCGGAAAAATGTGCGAACAGATCATCGCCACCATTTGTCGGGGTGATGAAGCCGAAGCCCTTCGCGTCGTTGAACCACTTTACTGTACCTGTTGCCATGATGAATCTCCTGATAAATATTTTGGACGCATTGCCCAGTTGGGAGCGAACTTCAAGACGGCACACAGATGAAGGGAATTGCCGCAGATAAGCGGCTTACAGAACCAAACAACAACGACAGACTTGAATCGCGGGGCGCACTATGCACGGTATTGTTGTTATTGGCAATAAAAAAATGCAGGGGATATGGCTCAGGAAGGCAAGAGCGATGAAATCATGCTCGCGGCCTGTCTGGCATAGCCAGCGCCGAACAGATTGGCATGATTGAGGATGTGATAGAGGTTGTACAGGTCGCGCCGTTTCGCATAGCCGGCAGCCAGCGGCCATGCCGCTTGATAAGCCGCATGGAATTCCGGCGGGTAGCCGCCGAATAGTTCAGTCATCGCGATATCGCATTCGCGGTCGCCGTAATAGGCGGCCGGGTCGAAGATGGCCGGCGTGCCATCGCCAAGAAAGCCGTGATTGCCGCCCCACAGGTCTCCGTGCAGCAAAGAGGGCTGAGGGGTGTAGCCATCAAAGAATGCGGGCAGCACGTCCAGCAACTTCTCGCCCTGCCTTTGCAGTTCGCCGCCATATCCGTTCTTCGCGGCCAGGCGTAGCTGGAATCCCAAGCGCTGCTCGCGCCAGAAATCCAGCCAGTCATCCGTCCAGCGATTGGGCTGCGGCGTGGTGCCGATGAAATTCTCCTGCGAGAAGCCGAAGCGTTCCGCGCTACTGCGATGCAAGGCAGCAAGATGTTCGCCGAGTTGCCGCGCGTTGCCTCGCCCGCCCAGTCGCAGGTGTTCCAGCACCAGAAAACTGAGCCCCTCTGCCGTGCCATGCACGATCGGGTGCGGTACGCGTACCGTGTTGCTGGCAGCGATGGCAAGCAATCCTGCCGCCTCGGCGACGAACATCGCATGGTGTTGCGCAGCGTTCAGTTTGAGGAAATATAGGGTGCCGTCCGAACCTTCCAGACGGCAAGTCTGATTGATGTCGCCGCCGCCGACAGGTGTGGCGCGTAGCAATTGAAACGGGCGCTGCGTCGCATCGCTGATGGCTGATGCGACCGCGCCCGGTATCTGCATGACTTACAGTTTGATGGTGAAGCCGAAGCTCTTCTCGAACAGCGCCATGATCTCGGCACGAGAATACTGGTGGTTCTGTCCGCCGCGGCTGGATATCTTGAGCGAGCCCATCAGCGATGCCAGGCGGCCCGTGGTCTCCCAGTCCCAGCCCGCCTGGATGCCATACAGCAGGCCGGCGCGATAGGCGTCTCCGCAACCGGTCGGGTCGACGATGGCTTTGGGCTTCGGTGTGGGGATGGCGATCTGCTTGCCGTCGGCATAGATCATGGAGCCGTCGCCACCCAGTGTGACGATGAGTGCGGACACACGCTGCGCGATGTCGGCCAGCGATTTTCCGGTCTTCTCCTGCAGCATCTTGGCTTCGTAATCATTCAGCGTGACGTAGTTGGAAAGCTCGACCATCTCCAGCAATTCATCGCCGGAGAACATGGGCATGCCCTGGCCGGGATCGAACAGGAAGGGGATGCCTGCCGCATTCAGTTCGCGCGAATGCTTGAGCATGCCGTCGCGGCCGTCCGGCGATACGATGGCCAGCGTGACTTCCTTGGCGTCTTTCACATGGTTCAGGTGCGACATGCTCATCGCGCCGGGGTGGAAGGCGGTGATCTGGTTGTCATCCAGGTCGGTGGTGATGAAGGCCTGGCCTGTGAAGTTGCCTTCTACATGTTTGATGTGCGTCTGTGCCAGCCCGAGCTTGTCGAGGCGCGTCGCATAGGGGCCGAAATCGTCGCCGACGGTCGCCATGATCAGCGGCGCGCCGCCCAGCATCTGCAGGTTGTAAGCGATGTTGCCCGCGCAGCCGCCGTATTCGCGGCGCATCTCGGGCACCAGGAAAGCAACGTTCAGGATGTGGATCTGCTCGGGCAGGATGTGTTTCTTGAAGTGGTCCTTGAACACCATGATGGTGTCGAAAGCCATGGAACCGCAGATCAGAGTCTTCATATCGTGGTATGGGGTGGTTGAACGATGTGCGGATTATACCAGCGCGGCATGCCGCATTCGCGGCATGGCGGATAGCGTTACAATCGAAACCCGATCCCCGCACAGGAGAACGTCATGGCCACACCGCGTACTATCATCACCGCAACCGATTTTTCCGCAAGCGCCACGCGCGCGGTGCGTCAGGCCGCGCATCTGGCGCATGCCTGGGGCGCGCAACTCGTCCTGGTGCATGTGTTCAACGACAGCGTATGGGCCAGTCTCAAGGCGGTGTACGACCTGCCCGGCTGGAACGACGTTAAGCCGCTGGTTAGCCAGCGTGCGCGGCTGAGCAAACTGGCGGCAGAGATCGAGCAGGAATTCGCGCTGTCGGTTGAAACCGAAGTGCTCAGCGGACGCGCCTCGCAACAGATCGGCGCGGTCGTCGCGGCGCGCCAGGCCGACCTGCTGGTGGTGGGCGAGCATGGCGAGAACTGGGTGAGCGATGTCGTGCTGGGCGGTACCGCGCTCAAAGTGATCGAGGCCGCGCGGGTGCCGGTGTTGCTGGTGCGACGGGAACATCCCGCGCTGTACCGGGATATCCTCGTCGCGGCCGATTTCTCGGCTTCCTCGGAACGTGCCGCCCGCCTCGCGCTGGATGTGTTCCCCGAGGCCCAAAAGGTGCTGGTCCACGCCTGGCTGGTGCCGCTGGAGGCCAGCATGCGGCTGGGCGGCGCGCGCGAGGAAGACATCGAACATTTCCGCACAAGGGAATTTACACAGGCGGAAGCGGGGCTGGCATCGCTCCTGCGCAAGCTGGGGACTACAGATGATCATCTGCAAACGCTGGCGCTACAGGGCTCGCCGGCCAGCGTGATCTTCGATCAGGCGGAGGCGCGCGGCAGCGACCTCATCGTCATCGGCAAGCACAGCGGCAGCCCGCTCGACGAGCGCCTGCTAGGCAGCGTGACACAGAACATCCTGTACCACGCCGGTTGCGATGTGCTGCTGAGCGCCTGATCCGGAGAAAAAATGGAGAATCTATTTTTAATCATCCTGTTGCTTGGCGTGACGGTCGCTGTCGTACTCCTGTTTCAGCGCCTGCGTATCCCGACCAGCCTGGGCTACCTGCTGGTCGGCGTGATCCTCGGTCCGCACACCGCCGGACCGACGGTGTATGTGCCCGAATTCAAGGCGCTCGCCGAGTTCGGCGTGGTGTTCCTGCTGTTCACCATCGGCCTCAATTTCTCGCTGCCGCAGCTGCATGCCTTGCGTCACCAAGTGTTCGGACTGGGTACCGGTCAGGTCGTGTTCACCACCCTGGCGGTCGGCATCGTCGCGTGGCTGGCGGGGCTGCCGGTTGCCGCAGCCTTCGTGATCGGTGCGGTGTTCGCCCAGTCGTCCACGACCATCATCGGCAGCCTGCTGGCCGAACAGGGCGAGGAAAATTCCCGCCATGGCCGGCTGGGCCTGGCGATGTCGGTGTTCCAGGACGTCACCGCCGTCCCCTTCATCGTCATCATTCCGGTGCTGGGCGTCTCGGTTGGTGCGGCGGCGCTGGCCGGCGCGCTGGGCTGGGCGATGGTCAAGGCAGTGATCGCGTTCGCACTGGTGTTCTTCGCCGGGCGCTGGCTGTTGCGTCCGCTGTTCCATCTGGTCGCCGAGCGCCGCTCCGCCGAGTTGTTCACCCTTGCGGTGTTGCTGGTCGCGTTGCTGGCCGCGTGGACCACCAACAGCTTCGGTTTGTCGCTGGCGTTCGGAGCGTTCCTCGCCGGCATGATGCTGGGCGAAACCGAGTTCCGTCACCAGATGGAATCCAGCATGCGGCCGTTCCGCGACGTGCTGCTGGGCATCTTCTTCATCGGCATCGGCATGCGTTTCGATCCGGCGGCGATTCCGCCGATCTGGCACTGGACGCTGCTCGGCGCACTGCTCATCGTGGTCAGCAAGACGCTCATCGTCGCCGCGATGATGCGCCAGGGCGGGGCCGATGCGATGCAATCCTGGCGCACCGGCCTGCTGCTGTCAGTCGGTGGCGAATTCGGCCTGGCGCTGATCGCCATCGCGCTGGATTCCGCTGTCATCGACGAAGTGCTGGGCCAGATCGCGATCACCTCGGTGCTGCTGTCCATGATCGCCGGTGCCGTGCTGATCCGTTTCAACCGCGCCATCGCGACTGGAATCGTCGGCGAACGGCGTGACGAACTCCAGCACTTGCCGGAAGGTTTGCCGGACGCCGGTGACGTGCAGGTCGTGATCGGCGGCTACGGTCGCGTCGGTCACACCATTGCTGTGCTGCTGAAGACCTCCGGCATCCCGTTTGTCGCGGTCGATCACGACGCGACACGTGTGGCACGCGGCCGCGCGGACGGGCACCCGGTGCTGTATGGCGACATCTCAGACCCTGAGCTGCTAACCGCCATCCATGTGGAACGCGCCGCGCTGGTGGTGATCACGATCGACCATGCGGACAAGGCATTGCGAACGGTTTCGCATTTGCGCAAAGCTTCTCCGCAGGTGCCGGTCATCGCCCGGGCGCGCGACCTGGAAGCCACTTCCCTTCTACTGAACGCCGGAGCGACCCATGCCTATCCGGAAGCCATCGAGGCCAGCTTGCGCCTGGGGGCGACCGCCTTGCAGATACTGCGTGTGCCGTCAGCGGATATCGACCTGATCATGCAGGGCGTCAGGGACTGGGACTACAAGCCGGTGATGGAAGAGCCGCGCAAATAGTTGCGCGAGATTTGTATCAAGTGCTCTATGGCTTTTGTGTATCGTCTCTATTGTCACGGTCCCAATAAGGATCTGTGCCGATGCGCTCGATCAGGAAATCGATGAAAACACGCGCCTTGGTGGGCAAGTGCCTGGTCGGCAAATACATGGCATAGACGTGGCGTTCGACCGGGATGTATTCCGACAGCACCGCTTGCAGGTTTCCGGCCTGCAGATCCTTGCCGATGATGAATGTCGGCAGGAGTGCTACCCCCAAGCCACCAAGCACAGCCTGCGATAGCGCCTCGTCATCGTCCACATGCAGCGGACCGTTCACCGGCACAGAAATATCCCCCTCCGGCCCGGCAAATCGCCAGCGCCCCTGTTCTCCGGAGCGGGTGTAATCAAGGCAGTTGTGAGATACCAGGTCCATGGGCGTTTGGGGAATGCCTCGCTGATGGAAATACTCCGGTGTTGCACATAGTTGACGCCGGACGGGAGCCAGCTTGCGGGCGACCAAGTGTTCCTGCGGCTGCCCGGTAACCTGGATGATCAGATCGTAGCCTTCTTCGGCAAGATCGACCAAGCGGTCGGTGATCGTAAGATCCACTTTGATGTTGGGATACAAGGGGAGGAATTCGGCGAGCGCCGGGGCGACATGCAGTGTGCCGAATGCAACGGAGGCGCTTATGCGCAGCACGCCGCGCGGTTCGGATGTGAGGCTGGCAACGAGGCTCTCAGCATCTGCGGCCTCCTCAAGAATCCGGTTGCCATGCTCGGCGACGGCGGTGCCGATCTCGGTCAGACTCAGGTGTCGCGTCGTGCGATTGAGCAGGCGCGCGCCCAAGGCGACTTCCAGTTTAGCGACAGCCTTGCTGACGGCGGAGCGGGAGCTGCCCAGACGACGCGCCGCTTCGGCAAAGCTGCCGGATTCGGCGACGCGGGCAAATACAGCCAATAGATTCAAGTCGAGCATGCAAGGCCCATAGCAAGTAGTTACTACAGTTGATTGTATCCTCTATGAATACATTCTGGTTCCGATATGGGGGCTAATCAAGTGCTGGACAGGTGGCTACCATGGTCAATCATGAAACTTGAAAAGACATACACCGATTGCGGCTATCGCTCGTTCTTGCCGGGTCAGGAGGATTTGTTCATATCCGGGGATGATTTTGTCCGCCTGAGCAAACTGGTTGGCAATCATCCTTTGGCCGAAGAGCTGGAACGTGCCATTGTCGTCCCTCCGGATCGTATTCAGGGCAATATCGTTACCATGCACTCCCGTATCATCTACACGGATCAAAGTACCTGTACGATCCGCGAAGTTGAATTGGTTTACCCCGAAGAGGCCGCTCCCTTGGCAGGGAAGGTGTCGGTGTTGGCCCCTGTCGGCTGCGCCCTTCTGGGGTTGAGTGTCGGTCAATCGATCGACTGGAAATTTCCGACTGGCGAGGTGCATCGCCTGAAGGTCGAGCGCGTTCTCTTCCAGCCACAGTCAATTGACACGACTCTTGAAACCGCCAGAACCTTGTAGCACACAACCACACGAAGGAGAGACTAATGACAAAGTCTAGGAAAATCGCATCGCCTGTTAACGCGAGGGCTGGTGTTACAGAAATAAATGCCGAACTGTCCCATCCGATAACATCGGAACAATGTCATCACTATGTCCAGGTCGCCGCCTACTACATCGCCGAGCGGCGGGGCTTCGATGAGGGAAGTTGCGAGGATGACTGGGCCCAGGCAGAACTCGAAATAGACCGTTTATTGGCAGAGGGCAAATTCAATCACTGAAAGCCGCTTTGGCACCATTCGCTTATTGGTTCATGTCACGCTAGTCAGGAAGCCATATGAGAAACGATACAATCTCGATTTCCAGCGAGGCGGTATTGAGAGTGTTCCGTCGGTTCGCCTGCCTTGACCTGCGCAAGCTGGCCGTGGAGCTGGGGGTCGATACTGCGAATCCCATGCTCGGGATGGTTGTCGGAGATTTGAAGCGAAATGGAAAGATCCGCCGCATCGGTGGCGGCAGAGGCCGTCACACCTTGTTCGTTCTGGCAACGTTCGAAGGATGATGCTGGGGTGGCTTTTTCTGTAATCGATGCTTGTTGATGCTGTTTTAGCGAACCCAAGGAGGAGTGCAATGTTTCCCGAATATCGCGAGCTGATTTCTCGCCTCAAAGTGAATGATCCCCACTTCCACCGCTTGTTCAACAAGCACAATGAACTGGATCAGCAGGTCAAGAACATGGAGGCGCATATCGAGCCGGCCAGTCATGAGGATATCGAGAGCCTGAAAAAGAAGAAATTGCTCCTGAAAGATGAAATGTACGAATTGCTCAAGAAGGCCAGTGCGACCTAGCCGGAGCGCGTATCCATTCGACAGAAATTGCCCATATCACTTAAATATCGATCCCAAGCAAAGTTGACTGAGGAATGCTCCCTAAAGATCTTGTAGCCCTGATAGCTAATGGTGATATAGAGAAAATGATCATCAGAAGGCCATTACCCACTGCGGCGTGGTCCGTATCTGCGTATGGGGCGGCGTTGTCAGCCGATGTCGTCAATGTGGTCGAACTTAATTCCGAAGGATCCCAACGCCTGTGGGCGGATCTGGATGCCGCTTATAGCTTCATTCGAAAATGTGGTTTTCAGCTTCCCGTCTACATTGTGGATTCCATCCATGATTGGCAATCGCCATAGCAGGTACCTGCCAGGCATGCGGTGCACTTGGGCGGATACGGAAGGAGCCACCAAAGAGAAGAAAAGAATAATCAGTGCAACCGCCGCTGGCGTCGACGCCGCCAGGCGAGCCATATCTTCAGCCGCCATATTCCGTTGACCAACAGATAGGCCAGCGCACCCATCGAAGCGGCCAGGATCAGCAGTCCCAGCAACAGCGGTTTTCCCAGTGCGGCGATGCGTTCTATCCAGCTGCTTTCCCCGTTCCCCGTCTGGACGCTCTGCAGATTCTGCAGACTGTCGTCATTGCTGATCAGCATCGCGCCGAGGTGATAGGCGGCGTAATAGATCGGCGCGAAGGTGACGGGATTGGTGACCAGCGTGCTGGCGATCGCGGTGGGAATGTTGGCCCGAAAAACCACGGCAGCCGCGGCGAACAGCGGGATCTGCGTGATCGGCACCAGCAGGCCGAAGAAGATGCCGAGTGCAACCGCGAGTGCGACGCCGCGCCGGGTGATGTGCCACAACTGCGGATGGTGCAGCGCCGGTCCGATCCAGCGCAGCCAGCGGTTGTGGCGCACACGCTCCGCATCCGGAACAGGCGTTGCAGACGCTGTTTTAGCGTGGTGTCTCCTGTAAGCCATCCGGCGTGATCATCACTGTTTCATCCGCCAGCATGAGTGCCGCCTTCACCGCCTGCTGTGCGGCGCGGCGGGTGGCACCGGCGATGCGCAGGCGCGCATCCATCTCCGCCACCGGCAACTGTCCTTGGGCACCGGCTTCGAGCAGGCGAGATTTCAGCGACTGGTAATGCGCTTCCAGCGTCTGCAGAGCGAGTGTCATGGCGGCACTATCCTGCATGCCGGTCGCCGGATCGACAGCATCCAGCAGCGCCTCGGCTTGCGCGATGAACTTGCCGGATTCGAGCGAGGTGTGCGGCAGGGGCTGATGCGAGGCGGAGGCGACTTCCAGCGCGAGCTCGGCTAGCGTCTCGTAATAGCGCGCGGTGCGCAGGATGGCCGGCAGGCGCTGCGCACCTTCCGGTGACATGCCGCTGCGGTTCAGGCGCGCGATGAAATCGGCGATGGCCAGATTGAGGCTGGCGACGATCTGCTGGTCGCGTCCGGAGAGCTCTGCCGATGTGCCACTGATCGCACCTCGCAACGCGCGCAGGGCGATGGTGCCCATGCGCTGCACTTCGCGCTTGAGCGCGTCGAGCGCCAGTGCCGGCACTTCGGCCACGTTGGCATCCAGATATTGCGGGCGGGCCTCGTCCTCTTCCGCCGTGCGGAAACGCCGTTCCAGAAAATGCGTCAGCCGTCCCACCAGCGGCCACATCAGCGCCACGCCGAGCAGGTTGAATACGGTGTGGAACATGGCCAGCGTGGCGGCGGGTGCGGCATCCATTTCCAGCAGGTCGCGCAGCAAGGCGATCAACCACAACAGGCCCGGCAGCAACAGCAGGGCGACGATGCCGGTGATCACGTTGAACAGCACATGCGCCAAGGCGGCGCGTTTCGCGTTCGGCGTGGCGCCGATAGCGGCGATCAAAGCGGTCACCGTGGTGCCGACGTTGGCGCCGATCACGATGGCGGCCGCAGCTTCGATGCCGATCATGCCGCTCTCGGCTGCGGTGAAGGCCATCACCAGCGAGGCGGCGGAAGCCTGCATCACCACCGTCATCAGGATGCCGGTCAGCACCATCAGCACGATGCCGGTCATACCATCAAATTCCGCAAGCGAAAAATCGGTGCCCACGCCAGAGAACGACACGCGCAGCATGTCGATGCCAAGGAACAGCACGCCGAAACCGGCCAATGCCATGCCCAGCGCGCCGCGCTTGCCGTTGCCGCCGGCGAATTTGAGCATCATGCCGAGGCCGATCAGCGGCAGCGCCAGCACGTCAATCTTGAACTTGAGTCCGACCAGTGCCACCAGCCAGCCGGTCATGGTGGTGCCGACATTGGAGCCGAACAGCACCCACAGCGACTGGCCCAGCGTGAGCAAGCCGGCATTGACAAAGCCGATGGCCGCTACCGTCACCGCGCTGGACGACTGCACCAGCGCCGTCATCAACGCACCGGATGCCAGCCCGCGCAGTGGTGTACTGGTGGAGTTGGCGAGTATGCCTTTCAGCGCCTGGCCGGCCGCCAGTCGCATGCCGTCCGTCATCAGGCTCATGCCGAGCAGGAACAGGCCGATGCCGCCGAGCAGTCCGCCAAATGCGGCCCAGTCATTCATTTCCATTCCCAAAGAATCCAGCTCCTATGATGCGTTAAAAGATGCGTTGCAGGATGCGGTTACGTCCACCGTTCTTCACTTCGTACATCAGAGCATCAGCCTGAGTTAGCGCGGTATCGAAATCCAAGGGCGTCACGTGATAGCTGGCGACGCCGATGCTGAACGTCACACCCCAGCCGTGTTCGCTCATCGCTGCAAGCAGCCTTTGCCGGAGTTCCTCGACATAGGGCATCGCTGCCGCTGCATCCATGTTTGGCAGCACCAGTGCAAACTCGTCACCGCCGAGTCGGCCAGCGACATCGCTTGCACGCACATGCAGGCGCATCACTGCGGCAACCTTCGCCAGTAGCTGGTCGCCCACTTCATGGCCCAGTTCGTCGTTGACATACTTGAATTTGTCGAGGTCGAAGAACACCACCGTTGATGGAGAACTCAGCCGCTGTGCCTGTGAAAATGCCGCGCGACCGCGTTCATAAAATTCCCGGCGGTTTGGGAGCTGCGTCAACTCATCTTCGCGCGCCAGCCGCGATTCACGTTGCAGCACGCGCCTCATTTCGTCCAGCAACCAGACCCAGCCGACAAAAATCACCAGCCGCATGCCGATATTGAACAGCAGCGGGAGCGGATCGGTCTGTTGACCTGCCAGCAGACGGTCGGCAATGAACCACTCTGTGGCAGCCAGCAGGGACATCCCATAGCCTGCGCGGGCGCTGACGAACCACGCCGTAACCAGTACCGGAAAAACAAACAAAACATGGAATTCATAGGCCAAGCCTGCCAGCGTGTGCAAATAGCCGACACCCAGCGCGAGTGCCAGCGATGCCGCAATAATGCCCTTGCGCGCGCCAGCGCCGGGTTGCCAGAGCAATGCTTTTAGTATTTGCATCAGTTACCGCCCTTCCCTGAGCTGGAAGAATAACTCACCTGCTCCGGCGCATTGGTGCCGCCGGTCATCACGAAACTCATGGCTTCTTCCATCGTCCAGTCGGTGTACACCACTTCGCTTAAGGGCACGATCTCGATGTAGCCAGAGGTGGGGTTGGGCGAGGTCGGTACATACACTGCCGCCAGTTCGCGTCCCGTGTCGGCGTCCTGCATCACGCGGGTGAGGAAGCCGACCGCCTTCATCTCGGGCGAAGGGAAACTGATCAGCACCACGCGCTGGCCGCGGGCGGGCGGATCGCGCAGACTGGCCAGAAAGCGCTTGGTGCCGCCATAGATGGTCTGTACCAGCGGCAGCCTTTCCAGCAGGGTTTCCAGCCACGCCAGCAAGCGCCGCCCCAGCACCAGCGTGGTCAGCACGCCGATGGCATATAGCGCGCCCAGCGTGAGCAGGATGGCGATCAGCTGCTGCAAGGCGGAATCGAGCAGCCAACTGGAGAGTGTCTCCGACAGCGGGCGTAGAAGACCTGCCGCAGCGTGCAACAGCGGAGTGCCCATGCCGGCGAGGATGGCGAGCAGGAATTCGAACACCAGCCAGGTGACCCACAGCGGGGCGACGGTGAAAAAGCCGATCAGCAGATAACGGGCGATGTGCGCGCCCCTGGTTGGGGCACTGGTGCGCGAAGACGGATTGTCGGGTTTCATTCAGTGATCCCTCATCGGCATGGAATGGATTCTACGCTGACCGGTAGCGGATCAGCGCCTTCTCACCTTCCACGGCGAACAGCACGAGCACACCGGCGGCGATGATGATCAGCCAAGTCACCATATTGAGCGGTGCGGTACCGAACAGGGTATGCGCCAGCGGTAGCTCGGTGAACAGCACTTGCAGCACGAGCAGCACGGCGATGGCCTGCAGCACATGGCGGTTGCCGAAGAACCCCTCGCGCGACAGGATGGAGTCGGTCAGGCGGCGGCAATTGAACAGGTAGAAGACTTCTCCCATCACCAGCGTATTGACCGCAGCGGTACGCGCCGTCTCGATCGCCATGCCGCGCCCGAGTTCCCACAGGAACATGCCGAACGAAGTCGCCACCAGCAGCGCGGTGACGAAGCCGATGCGCCACAGCATGAAGCCGTTCACCAGCGGTTCCTTCGGGTCGCGTGGCATACGTTGCATCAGCCCCGGCTCGGGCCGTTCGAAGGCGATGGCCAGCGACAGGGTGATGGCGGTGACCATGTTCACCCACAGGATCTGCACCGGCGTGATCGGCAGCGTCATGCCGAACAGCACGGCGATCAGCACCATGGCAGCTTGCCCAGTGCTGGTCGGCAGCACGTACACCACCGCCTTGCGCAGGTTGTCGTACACGGTGCGGCCTTCTTCCACGGCGGCGGCGATGGAAGCGAAATTGTCGTCCGCCAGCACCATCTCGGCCGCCTCCTTGGCCGCCTCGGTGCCCTTGTGACCCATCGCCACGCCGACATCCGCGCGTTTGAGCGCGGGCGCGTCGTTTACCCCGTCGCCGGTCATGGCAGTTACTTCGCCGTTGGCTTGCAGCGCCTCGACCAGGCGCAGTTTGTGTTCCGGGCTGGCGCGCGCGAACACGTCGATCCCGGTCACGGCACGGCGCAATGCCGCATCATCCATCTGCTCGATCTCGGCACCGGTGACGGCGCGCGCATCCTTGCCGCCGATGCCCATGGCGTGCGCGATGGCGGCGGCGGTCACGGCATGGTCGCCGGTGATCATCTTGGTGCGGATGCCGGCGGCACGGCAGACCGCCACGGCGCGGATCGCCTCATCGCGCGGCGGGTCCATGATGCCGGTCAGTGCCAGCAATGTCAGCCCGCCTGCGACATCTTCGAACAGCAGTTCGCGCCGGCCATTTTCCATGGGTGCAAAGGCCAGCGCCAGCACGCGATGTCCGCTTGCAGCCAACTGTTCGATGCGGCTGTGCCAGAACGCGACATCCAGCGGTTTGTCCTCTCCAGCATGGCGTTGATGCGAACAGCGCTCCAGCAAGGCTTCCGGCGCACCTTTGAGGAACGCGAAGGCATGCCCCTCGTGATCGTGATGCAAGGTCGCCATGAAGCGATGCTCAGACTCGAACGGGATGGCATCCACGCGCGGCAGCGCCTCCGACTCGAAATGCGGATCGAGTCCGGCTTTATAGGCCAGCGCGAGCAAAGCCCCTTCGGTCGGATCGCCCTCCAGTCGCCACGCACCGTCCACCTCGCGCAAGGTGGCGTCGTTGCACAGCAGCGCGACGCGCGCGATATCCGTCAGTTCCGGCGTGTCCGCGGCTTGCAGCGCTTGCCCTGCGCGGCTGAAGCTGCCTTGCGGTGCATAGCCGGTGCCTTCCACTGCGAGGTCATGGTCGGCGCTGATGAGGCGCTGTACCGTCATCTCGTTTCTGGTCAGGGTACCGGTCTTGTCCGAGCAGATGGTGGTCACGGCGCCCAGTGTTTCCACTGCCGGCATGCGGCGGATGATGGCGTTACGCGCCGCCATGCGCTGCACGCCGATGGCCAGCGTGATGGTCATGATGGCCGGCAGCCCCTCGGGGATGGCGGCGACCGCGAGGCCCACCGCCGCGAGGAACATGTCGGCCGCCGGTTGGCCGTGCACGATCATGCCGAAGGCCAGCGTGAGTCCGGCCAGCAGCAGGATGCCCGCAGTCAGCCAGCGTCCGAACACGGCCATCTGTTTGAGCAGCGGCGTCTCCACGCTTTCCACGGCGGCCAGCATCTGGCCGATGCGGCCGATCTCGGTGGCGTCGCCGGTGGCGACCACCACGCCGCGCCCCTGGCCGAACACCACCAGCGTGCCGGAATACGCCATCGAGGTGCGGTCGCCGATGGGCGCATGCTCTGCCACCGCTGCGAGTGACTTCTCCACCGGCTCTGATTCGCCGGTCAAAGCGGCTTCCTCGATACGCAGGTTGCGCAGTTCGATCATGCGCAGATCGGCCGGCACCTTGTCGCCCGAAGCCAGCAGCACGATGTCGCCGGGCACGAGATGCTGTGCATCGATCTCCTGGCGCTGCCCGTCGCGCAGCACCACAGCGTGCAGCGACAACATGTTGCGGATCGCGTCCAACGACTTCTCCGCCTTGCCTTCCTGGATGGAACCGATGATGCCGTTGATCAACACCACGCCGATGATGACGCCGGTGTCCACCCAGTGGCCGAGCAGCGCGGTGACCACTGCCGCGCCGAGCAGCACGTAGATCAGCACGTTGTGGAACTGCAGCAGGAAGCGCATCAGCGGCCCGAGCCGTTGCGGGGGAGTAAGGCGGTTCGGCCCGTGCTCCGCGAGGCGGCGCGCGGATTCGTCGGAGGACAGGCCGTGCGCGCTGCTGTGCTGTATCGCGAGCGTATCGTCTGCGGGGATGCTGTGCCAAGGTTGCGCTGTCATGTTTACCTCCGGTTCGATACGATGATTCCAGTTGTGCGCTACACCATTCGCCCGGCGGGTGCGGCGGCAGTGGCTGGCGCTATTGCGCTTTGTCAGCCTCCCTGCGCTGCCGGTGCAGCGCAGCCTTGGCCAGCAGGTGCGCCGACACCGGCGCGGTGATGAACAGGAACATCATCACCGCGATCTCGTGCAGGCTGACTCCGTCGCGCATGGCAGTGAAATATAGCGCGGAAGCCAGCACCATCGCTCCCACCCCCAGCGTGGTCGCCTTGGTCGGCCCGTGCAGGCGGGTGAAGAAATCCGGCAAGCGCGCCAGGCCGACCGAACCCAGCAGCGCGAACAGCGCGCCCACGACGATCAGCGATGCGACAACGAATTCGATGAAAGGGTTCATTCGATGATGTCTCCGCGTAACAGATACTTGCACAATACCACGGTAGCGACGAAGCCCATCGCCGCCAGGATCAGCGCGGCCTCGAAGTACGCCGTACTCGCGGCGCGGATACCGAACAGCACCAGCAGCGCGATGGCGTTGATGTTGAGGGTGTCCAGCGCGAGGATGCGGTCGGTGATGTCGGGGCCTTTCACCAGCCGCCACAGGTTGAGCAGCATGGCCAGTGCGATGAGGACGAAACCGAGTTCGATGGCGAAGTTCAGCATGCGAATATCTCCCGGATCGGTGTCTCATAGTGCTGTTTGATCTGGCGGATCAACGCATCCGGATCAGGCGCATCCAGCGCATGTACCTGCAATACCCAGCGTTCGCGGTCCACGTCGATGGATACCGTGCCCGGTGTCAGCGATACGATGCTGCCCAGCACCGTGGCGGCGAACGGGTCGCGCAGGTCGAGCGGCACCTCGACGAAGGCAGGATGCAGCGCGCTCACCGGCCCGACCACGCGCCGCGCCACTGCCCAGTTGGCGAGCAGCATGTCCCAGGCGATACGTCCCGCGAACCTGATAGCTAGTGATGGACGGGCGAGTCGCGGCGCATCCGGCCAGAACGACGACACAATGTGCGGCAGCAGCAGGGCCAGCAGCGCGCCAAGCAACAGCATGCCGGCCGAGGCGGCATTGCTCAGCGCCGCCCACAGCAGGAACAGGGTGACGGACAGCGCGGGACGTGGCAGCAGGCGGTGCTTCATGGCCGGGTCTCCCGTTCGATGTGATGAGTGCCGAGCACCGCAGCGACATACGCCTGCGGGTCATGCAGCTGGGCGGCGGCGCGTGCCGCGTAATCCGATACCGGGCGCGCGAACAAGGCGAGCAGCAGCGCGGGCGAAACCAGCAGTGCGAGCGCCAGGCCGCGGCGCAAGCCGAAAGGATGGGTGCTGCCGTGCGGGTGGTTGGGGCTGCGTTCCCAGAACAGGCGTCCGCCGCCCTTCGCCAGTGCCAGCATCAGCAGCAGACCGGCGAACAGGAACACCGACCAGATCGCCGTGGCGCTGCCGCTGTCGCGTAGCGCGGTCAGCAGCATCAGCTTGCCGAGAAAACCCGCGAACGGCGGCAAGCCGACGGCACTGGCGGCCGCCAGCAGGAAGGCCAATCCCAGCCAGAGGGTGTGCAGACGCGGGCCGGGCTGGAAGGCATCGGCCACTTCGCCGCGCCGCATGGCGACCATCTCTGCGATGAGGAACAGCGCGGCGGCGACGAAGGTGGATTGCACCAGGTAATACAGCGCGGCGGCGCTGACATCCGCTTGCGGGAAGACGGGCACGACCAGCAACGTACCGGCCGAGGCGAGTACCAGCCAGGCGGAAAGGTCGCGCAGGCGCGGTGCGGCGAGCGCGCCCAGCGCGGCGAACAGCACGGTGGCGAGCGCCAGCGGCAACAGCCAACCGTCCAGCAGGTCAGCGGTGGCGACGGCAGGCGCGAAGGCGATGGCCTGCACGCGCAGGATGCTGACGATGCCGACCTTGGTCATGATGACGAACAGCGCAGCGACCGGCGTACCGGCGGCGGCGTAGGCATGTGGTAGCCAGAACGACAGCGGCAGCAAGGCCGCCTTCAGCGCGAACACCGCGACCAGCAGCATGCAGGCGAGCCGCGCCGTCGCGATGTCGATGCCGGGCGCTTGCAGACGCTGCGCCACATCGGCCAGGTTCAGCGTGCCCAGCGACCCGTACAGCATGCCCAGCGCGATCAGGAACAGCGCGGAACCCGCCAGGTTCAGCGCCACGTAAGCGAGCCCGGCGCGGGTGCGCGCCATGCCGCCGCCGTGCGCCAGCAGCACATAGGAAGCGAGCAGCATCACTTCGAAGAACACGAACAGGTTGAACAGGTCGCCGGTGAGGAAGGCGCCCTGCAGGCCGAACACCTGCAACTGGAACAGCGGGTGGAAATGCCGTCCGCGTTCGTCGAAGCCGGCGCTGGCATACAGCAGCGCTGCGGCAGACAAGGAGGCGGTGAGCAGCACCATGAGCGCCGCCAGTCGGTCCACCGCGAGCACGATGCCGAACGGTGCCGCCCAGTCGCCCAGCGCGTACACCCGCACCATGCCGTCATCGGCCAGCAGCACCAGCCACAGCGCGGCGGCCACGCCGAACAGTGCGCCGCCGAGGCCGAGGGCGCGCTGCGCGGCGATGCCATAACCCTTCGCCGCCAGTTGCAGCAATGCGGCAACGAACGGGATCAGGATGGGCAGGATGGCGGCGTGCTGGGTCATTGCTTTTCCTTCGCATCCACATGGTCGTCGCCGGATTCGGCCAGCGCGCGCAGCGCCAGCATCACCAGATACGCGGTCATGCCGAAGCCGATGACGATGGCGGTGAGCACCAGCGCCTGCGGCAGCGGGTCGGTGTAACTGGCGCCGTCGCGGATCAGCGGCGGCGCGTCCATCTGCATCCGCCCGCTGGCGAACAGGAACAGGTTGACCGCATAGGACAGCAGCGTCAGCCCGAGGATGAGCGGGAAGGTGCGCGCGCGCAGTATCAGGAATACGCCGCAGGTGGTGAGAATGCCGATGGCGATTGCGAGCAATGCTTCCATCAGATCTTCTCCTCATGATGCACCGACAATTTACCCAGTTCGGCCAGCACCATCAGCACCACGCTGACCACTACCAGATACACGCCGAGGTCGAACACCAAGGCAGAGGCCAGTTCGATGTCGCCGATCAGCGGCAGGGTGACATGGCCGTGCGCGGTAGTGAGTAAGGGGAAGCCGAAAGCCCAGGCGGCCACACCGATGCCGCCTGCACATGCAAGGCCGGCCGCGAGGAACAAGGGTAGCCGCTGCGGCAGGCGCGCGCTGGCGAAACCGATACCGCTGGCGAGGTATTGCAGGATCAGCGCGACGCCGGTCACCAGTCCCGCCACGAAGCCGCCGCCCGGCAGGTTGTGGCCGCGCAGGAAGATGTACACCGACACCATCAGCGCCAGCGGCAGCAGCGGGCGCATCAGCATATGCAGGAACAGCGGGTGGCGTTCGGTCGCCCAGGCGCGGCCTTCAGCATCGCGCAGCGGCGCCTTGAGGATGAGCTTATCCAGCAGCGCGTGCGCGGCCAGTCCCACCATCGCCAGCACGGTGATCTCGCCCAGTGTGTCGAAGCCGCGGAAGTCCACCAGGATCACGTTCACCACGTTGCTGCCGCCGCCGCCCGGCACGGATTGCGCAAGGTAGTAACTGGAGATCGTTTCGAATGGAGAGATCAGCATTGCATAGCTCGCAGCGCCCAGCCCGACACCGGCGGCGAGCGCCAGCAATGCATCGCGCACGAGGCGCGGCAGGGCATCCTCGGCGTGCGAAGTCGGTGGCAGGTAATACAGCGCCAGCAACATCAATACGATGGTCACCACCTCGACCGAAAGCTGGGTGAGCGCCAGGTCCGGCGCGGAGAAGCGCACGAAAATCAGCGCCACGATCAGGCCGATCACACTGGTGAAGACGATGGACGTGAGGCGCTGGCGGTGCAGCAGCACCACGCCGGTCGCAGCGATCAGCAGCATGCCGAGCGCGATGATGCTGGCCGCATCCGCAGCGTGTGTGACTGCAGGCAGCGCGGTGGCAGGCGCGCTCCACCAGGCCCAGCCACCCAGCGCCAGCACGAAGGTGAAGAACAGCGCGAGGTAACGCTGCAAAGAGCCGTTGTCCATCCAGGCGACCAGTGATTGCGCAGTCGCCACCATCCTCTCGTAGGCGCGCTCGAACACGATGCTGGCGTGGATGGACGGCAGGCGGTCATACAGTGCATACAGGCTGTGGCGCATGGCGTACAGCGCGATGCCGCCCGCCAGCGCGACCAGGCTCATCATGAACGGCGCGTTGAAGCCGTGCCACACCGCCAGATGGAATTCCGGCAGAGGCTGTTGCAGCACCGCACTGGCGGATGCATGCAATATCGGTGCGATGCTCCATTGCGGGAAGATGCCGACCAGCAGGCACATCGCCACCAGCACCTCCACCGGCGCGCGCATCCAGCGCGGCGGCTCGTGCGGCTGGCGCGGCAGGTTGACCGGGTCACCGTTGAAGAACACGTCGTGGATGAAGCGCGACGAATAGGCCACGGCGAGGATGCCGGCCAGCGTGGCGAAGGCGGGCAGCAGCCAGCTCATCTCGTCGAACACCGGATGCCCCACCGTTTCGGCAAAGAACATTTCCTTGCTGAGGAAGCCGTTGAGCAGCGGCACACCGGCCATCGAACCGGCCGCGACGATGGCCAGCGTGGCGGTGATGGGCATGAACTTGAACAGACCGTTGACGCGGCGCATGTCGCGCGTGCCACACTCGTGATCGACGATGCCGGCCGCCATGAACAGCGAGGCTTTGAAGATGGCGTGGTTGATGATGTGGAACACGGCCGCCACCACCGACAGCGGCGTATCCAGACCGAACAGCAGCGTGATCAGCCCGAGATGGCTGATGGTGGAATAGGCCAGCAGACCCTTGAAGTCATAGCGGTAAAAAGCGAGATAGGCGGCATACACCAGCGTGAGCGCGCCGGTGCCGCTGACCAGCCAGAACCACTCGTCGCTGCCGGCCAGCGCCGGATACAGGCGCGCCAGCAGGAACACGCCCGCCTTCACCATGGTGGCGGAGTGCAGATAGGCCGACACCGGCGTGGGCGCGGCCATCGCCTGCGGCAGCCAGAAATGGAAGGGGAATTGCGCCGACTTGGTGAATACGCCGAGCAACACGAGGATCAGCATGGGCACATACAGCTCGTGCGCGCGTATCTGTTCGCCCGCAGCCAAGACCGCGGACAGCTCGTAGCTGCCCGCGATATGCCCCAGCAGCAGCACACCGGCGAACAATGCCAGTCCGCCGCCGCCGGTGACCGCCAGCGCGATGCGCGCGGCCAGGCGCGATTCGTAACTCTCCTGTTTGTAGGAGATCAGCAGAAAGGATGCGAGACTGGTGAGTTCCCAGAACACCACCAGCAACAGCAGGTTCTCCGACAGCACCACGCCCAGCATGGAGGCCATGAACAGCAGCAGCAGCGTGTAGAAACGCCCCAGCTTGTCGTGCCCGTCCAGATAGTAGTAGGCGTACAGCGTGACCAGCAGGCCGATGCCGAGGATCAACAGCGAGAACATCAAGCCCAGCCCATCGAGGCGGAAGGATAGCGACAGTCCCCAGTCGGGCAGCCAGGAGAAGCTCGCCAGCAAGGTCGTTCCGTTCATGACGGCGGGAAGCAGCGGCAGCAGCAGGGCCAGGCAGGCCATCATCACCATCACCGTGGCCAGTGCAGTCTGGCCGCGTCCGAAACGCTCCATCAGCAGCGGCAGCGGGCTGGCGGTGAGGGCGATGGCGAGGATCGCGGGCAGCAAGAAGGTCGGGTCCATGTGACTATGTTAGCCAAGCTGGGGAAACGTGTGCATGGAATCGAGGCGGCGGATATGTTAGGCGCGCTGCCCGGCACCGCGCATCGGCTCAGCCGAGGCGGTTGTCCGCCGGATGGTAATGCGGGTCTTCCAGCACGTTCACTTCGACCATGCCGCGCGCCTTGCCGAGCAGCTCCAGACAGTCCGGACTCAGATGGCGCAGGTGCAGTTTCTTGCCGAGCTGGGTGTAGCGTTCAGCCAGTTGGTCGATGGCTTCCAGTCCGGAGTGGTCTTTGACGCGCGCGTGCTTGAAGTCGATCACCACTTCTTGCGGGTCGTCCTTCGGCGTGAACAGGTTGAGGAAATTCTGCGACGAGGCGAAGAACAGCGAGCCGTGCAGGTCGTACACCTTCCAGCCGTGTTCCTCGGTGGTGACGCGCACTTCCATGCTCTTGGCATGCTCCCACGCGAAGGCCAGCGCGGAGATGATGATGCCGACGATCACGGCGATGGCGAGGTCGGTCAGCACGGTCACCACGGCGACGGTGATGCCGACCACGATGTCGGTCCTGGGCACTTTGCCGAACAACTGGAAGCTGCCCCACTCGAAGGTCTTCTCGGACACCACGAACATCAGGCCGATCAGCGCGGCGAGCGGGATCATCTCGATCCACTCGGAAGCGAACAGGATGAAGACCAGCAGGAACAGGGCGGCGGCGATGCCGGAAAGATTCTTCACCGCCCCGTTGGTGACGTTGATCATGCTCTGGCCGATCATGGCGCAGCCTCCCATGCCGCCGAAGAAACCGGTGACCACATTGGCCACGCCCTGCCCGATCGAGGCACGGTTGGGCTTGCCGCGCGTGTCGGTCATGGTGTCGATCAGGTTCAGAGTCAGCAGCGACTCGATCAGGCCGATGGCGGCGAGGATCAGGCTGTAGGGGAAGATGATCTTCAAGGTCTCCCAGTTCAGCGGCACGTCGGGCAGGTGGAAGCTCGGCAGGCCGCCGGCGATGGAGGCCATGTCGCCCACGGTCTTGGTGTCGATGCCGGCGAAGATCACCAGCGCGGAAGTGGCGACGATGGCGGCCAGCGTGGAAGGGATGGCGTTGGTCAGTCTGGGCAGCAGATAGATGATGGCCATGGTCAGCGCGATCAGGCCGAGCATGGTGTACAGCGCGGCGCCCTGCATCCATTCACCGTCCGGTGTCTTGAAGTGTCCCATCTGCGCCAGGAAGATCACGATGGCCAGGCCGTTGACGAAGCCCAGCATCACCGGGTGCGGCACCATGCGGATGAACTTGCCGAGCTTGGCCAGCCCGAAGCCGATCTGCAGCACGCCCATCAGCACCACGGTGGCGAACAGATACTCCACGCCGTGCTGCACGACCAGCGCCACCATCACGACCGCCAGCGCACCGGTTGCGCCGGAGATCATGCCGGGGCGGCCGCCGATCAGCGAAGTGATCAGGCCGACCATGAACGCGGCATACAGTCCGACCAGCGGGTGCACGTGCGCCACGAAGGCGAAGGCGATGGCTTCGGGCACCAGTGCGAGCGCGACGGTGAGGCCGCTCAATACATTGGTTCTGATTTCAGGGAGATTGCTGGTGGGCATGACGTGTTACCTGCTTGCTGGGTTCAAAGAAGTTGCCCGGGCATCAAGCAGCGATGCCGGCGAGCGATAGGGTCAATAGCTGCGGGCGAAGCCGAGGCCGATGAAGTGGGCGGCGTTGCCGTTCACATCCAGGCCCAGATGCAGGTCGAGCTGGGTGCGCGTATCAAGCAGCCAGGCGAAGCCGCCATCCACCAGGATGCTGTCGCTGCCGGCATGGTTCAGCGGATGGTCGACGAACAGTTCGAGATAGCTGCCGAGCTGCGCACCGTGCGCAAAGGTATGTCCGACGGCGGCCTGTGCCTGCGTGTGCAGCGAACCCGCATGGCTGCTGGCCAGCTGGAACATGCCGAACCAGTCGCCACGGTTCCACAGCAGGGCGGCCTGCGGGGCGATGCCGCTGCCGGACGGGTTGGCATTGCCGCTGGGCAGCATGAACGTGCCCAGCAGGCTCAGCTTGCAGGGGCCGCGGTCATCCAGTCGATACTTGCCGCCCAGGCTCAGGTTGTTGAGGGTGCTGCGGCCATGATCGAAGGTCCAGCCGCCCCACTGCACATCCAGTTCGGCTTTCGGTGTCAGGCCGATGCGTACGTTCGTCAGCGGCAGGGTCTCGCTCACATCGCCGGCCTGGAACCCGAGCTCGATGTTGTAGTGACCGGGCGCGACCGTGTGCGTGCCGGTGCTGAAGCCGGGGCGATCGGCGACGACGGGTTCGGCGGACAGGGCGGGCGTGGCGAGCAGTGCGAGCGCGAGCGGCAGGGTGCGTGCAAAACGATTCTTCATGGAATGAACTTGAGCGGGTTGAAAATGGGAAAGGGTATCAGTTCGAGGTGGCCGGACGCATGTGCATATCCGGCAGTTCGGTCACTTGCAACTGCGGCGACGCGACCCTGACCTTGCCGTCCGTCTTTTCGAATTCGTCCAGGATGGCGGTGAACAGCCTGTCCTTGGTGGTGCGGCGGCGCGTGTAATCCACCAGATAACGCAGGGTGAACTCGATCCAGTTGGCGTCGAAACTCATGGTCACCACGATGTCGAGCCGGGCATCCTCGGCGCGATGGTGCAGCATGAAGTTGGACCAGTATTCCTGTGCGGCAGCCATGGTGCCGGCCTGCTCGCGCTTGCCCACGTCGAGCAGGATCTGGCGCGCCAGACGGTGGTCGCAATCGGTGCGCACCGGCACCACGATCTCGTCCCACAGGAAGGGGAAGTCCACGCTGTAGTTCTGCACCTGCTCGCGCAGCACGATGTTGTTGGGCAGATACACCACGCGACCGTTGTACAGGTCGGACTTCACCCAGTCGCCGCATTCCATCACGGTGGTGGAGAGCGGGCCGATGTCCATCACGTCGCCCATCACGCCGCCGAGCATGATGCGGTCGCCCGGCTTGTACAGGTTGCCGAACGTGATCACCGCCCAGCCGATCAGGCTCTGGATCAGTTCCCGCAGCGCAAAACCGAGACCGACGCCGAGCAAACCGATCAGCACCGGCAGGTTGGAGAGCTGGTTGCTGAAGATGGCGATAGCGATGACCAGCGACAGGACATAGCCGGACAGGCTGAAAGCCTTGCGCGTCTTGTAGCGCAGATCCTTGTTGTCGATATTGTTGGTGGCGATCAGTTTGGCGAAGCGCACCAGCAGGAAGATGAAGAAAAGGCTGATACCAAGTTCGGCCAGCTTGGTGAACATCGGGTGCGAGATCAGCCCCTGGAAAAGTTCGGTCATATCCATATCGTCTAGCATCAGTGGTGTGCTTCCTCGGCCAGCTTCTCGTTGCGGAACGCTTCCTTGTTGCGTCCGATGATGAGCAGCAGCGCGCCGGAATAGAGGAAAGTGGACAGCATGATAACGCCGATCACCACCGCCCTGAACATCTCAAGGTGCGGGAAGTCGGCAGGGATCATGGTGATCATCACGATGGACAGGCCGCCCTTGATGCCGGCGAAGGTGAGTACGCTCCACCAGCGCAGGCTGATATCGACCATCTTGGCGGTGCGGTTGGCGATGGCGGCGAACAGCCCCATCATCGCGCCGCGTATCACCGTGGTGGCGAGGAACATCACCAGGATCTCGGTCCGGTATTGCCACAGCAGCTTGAGGTCGATCATCTCCGCCATGGCGATGAACAGGATGGTGTTGGCCACCAGCGCCAGCAGCTGGATGTCCTCCTTGGTGCGCAGATGCCGGTCACGCTCGGCGATGGTGGCGCGCAGGCGGCCCAGCGTGTTGCCGATCAGGCCGGCGGAAGCGTTGTGGCTCATGGCCTCGCGCCGCAAAGTGGCTTCGTCGGCCTCGATGCTGCGTGCTTCCTCGTCGACCGCCTGCATCATCACGTGGTTGACCGTGATCACGGCGAAGATCACAGCGAGGATGCCGGACAGGTGCAGATGCGAATGCCCGCCCAGCAGATTGAGGAACACATAGAAATATTCGGCGATCTCGAACGCCCCGTAACCGGCGATGATCAGCACCATCATCTCGGCGAAGCGGTTATGCGTGGATTTCATCAGCATCAGGCCGAGGAAACCGACCAGCATGCCGACCGCGACCGAGCCCAGGATCACTTCCGCGCTGATGCCGAGCACATAGCCGGCGGTGATCTCGTTGCCGCCCAGCGCATACAGGCCGACGAACACGAAGGCGATCAGCGCCGTGGCATCGTTCAGCAGGCTCTCGCCTTCGGCCAGGATCTTCAAGCGGTGCGGCAGCTCGAACTTGGAGAAGATGCTCACCACCGAAACCGGATCGGTCGCCAGCACCATGGCGAACAGCACGATCACTGCGGCGGCAGACAACTGATAATCGCCGAACAGCCAGTCCGAGATGGCCAGTGCGGTCAGTACCGACAGGATGATGGAAACCACTGCAAGATGCAGCAGGCTCCAGGCATGTTCCTTCAGGTCGGCGACCTTGAGTTCCAGCGAATCGGAGATCAGCAACACAGGCAGCAGGAAGATGACCAGCAGGGCGAAGTGTTCCGTGTCGCCGGTGAGTACCGGCACCTGTTTGAACACATAGTGTGCGATGAAGGACAGCAGGATCAATCCCAGCGGCGATGGCACGCGCAGTTTCTCCTCCAGTTGCAGGGCGAGGAAGAGGATGGTGGCTATCGTCAGGAGTGTGATGATCATGCTTGTGTTCCGGGAATGGGTTGACGGCAGCGCCGTGCGGCGCATGCCGGGCGGTACGCGTTCAGGCTTCGGGCGGCGGCACGAATGCCGGGACTTTCAGGGTGTCGCCGGGTGCTTTGCCCAGCAGGCGCGAATAGAGGCTACGCACGGCGGGTGCGGGGTAGGCCATCACCAGCAGCGCGGTGAGCGAGATGCTGAACAGCACCACCATGTAGGTGGTGTCGCGTATCGTTTCCCCGCCGGCGATGCCGTACTGCAACGGCAGCGCGGCCAGCACCGCCGCCGCCAGTCCCTTGGGAGCCATCATGGAGGTGACGGCGGTGTCGCGCAGGGTATAGGTCGGGTCGCGGAACACCACGCGCGTCAGCAGCAGGCGCAGCGCGTAGACCAGCAGCACCATCACGACAGCGACCGTGGCGGGCAGGACAGCGCCGAAGTGGATGGAGATGCCCAGATACACGAAGAAGTAGGTCTTCAGCAGGAACACCGCCTCGCGATAGAAGATCAGGTCGACCTCGTTCAGGGGCTCGATGTTCTTGTCGAGGTTGGGGATGCGGTGCAGGCCGAACTTCTGGAAGTTGGTCAGCGTGATGCCCAGCGCCAGCGCGGCGATGGCGCCGGAGAAGCCCAGCGCCTCGGTCGCGCCGTATACGATGAACACATAGGCCAGCGTGGACGAGATGGTGTTGGGGAAGTCGCGCACCTTGCCCAGCACCAGCAGCCAGCCGATGCCGCCCACCACACCGAACACCGCGGCGAACACCAGCGCCGCCATGACGCCGCCCACCACCTTGCCGGCCGCCACATCGCCCTGTGTCATGATCTGCAGCATGGCGAACACGCCCACGATGCACAGCACGTCGGTCAACGCGGATTCGAGCACCAGCACGGTGGCCGGCTTGTCGGAAAGTTTGAGCGCGCCCACCATCGGGATCACCACGGCGGAGGAGGTGCCGCCCAGTGTCAGGCCCAGCAGCAGCGCGGGCAGGCCATCCAGGCCGAGCATGGACATGCCGATCGCCGAGACCACCGCCGTGGTCAGTATGAAGCAGGCGACGGACAGGAGACCGGTGGTGCCGAGCGACTCGCCCAGCACGTCGAGGTTGAGCGAGGTGCCGCTCTCGAACAGGATCACCACCAGCGCGATGGTGGCCAGCAAAGAGCCGACCTTGCCGAAGTCGCCGGGCGACACGATGCCCAGCACGGGGCCGAGCAATATGCCGATAAGCATCAGCACCAGCACGTCGGGGATGTTGGTGCGGGAGAATTGCAGCGACAAAAAGTGCGCAAAGAACACCATCAGGCCGATGACGAGTACGGTGGTGGACATTGAAGCTCCTGCAATGAACGATGTGCGATTATACCCGAGCCTTCATGACAGTTCTTCGGGCGCCATGCGTTAGAATCGACGACACGCCAAGCTGGGAGTCAGGTATGGAAAACACATCCTTCATCGATCATCTGCATGTGCCGGCCGAGATGCTGCGCGTGATCCTTACGCTGCTGGTCGCCTGGGCGCTCATCATCGTGAGTCGCAAGCTGATCCGCGTGTTCAGCGACTATGCACGCCAGGGGATCGAGTCTGCGGAGGAAGGGCGGCGCGTCGAGACGCTGGCCAGGATGCTGCGCTACATCTTCAATGTGGTCATCCTGGTCGTCGCGGCGGTCTGGCTGTTGAGCGAGCTGGGCGTCTCGGTCACCCCCATACTCGGCGCGGCGGGGGTGGTGGGTATCGCGGTGGGCTTCGCCGCCAAGACCCTGATCCAGGATTATTTCACCGGCATCTTCCTGCTCCTGGAGAACCAGATCAGGCAGGGCGATGCGGTCGAGATATCCGGCAAGATCGGCGTGGTGGAAGACATCACGCTGCGCTATGTCGCCCTGCGCGACATCGAAGGCAATGTGCATTACATCCCCAACGGGCAGATCACCATCCTGACCAACAAGTCGCGCGGCTATGCCTATGCGCTGATCGAGTTCGGCGTCGCCTATCGTGAGGATCTGGACGAGGTGTACGAAGTCACGCGCATGGCAGCCGCGGCACTGCGCAAGGACCCGAAGGTCGGCCCCAAGATCATGGAAGACCTCGATATACAAGGCGTGCAGGACTGGGGAGATTCGGCGGTTGTCATCCGCTGCCGCTTCAAGACCGTTGCCATGGAGCAATGGGACGTGCGCCGCAATTTTCTGAGCATCCTGAAAAAGACCTTTGATGCGCACGGCATAGAGATCCCATACCCGCACCTGACGCTGTATGCAGGTCAGGACAAGCAGGGCAAGGCACCCGCGCTACGCATCGTGCAGCAGCGGGAAGAATAGGAGGGCACAGATATGCGCACCATATCCATCCTTCTGGGATTGTTGCTGGCCGGCACCGCACAGGCACAGACGGCCCGCTGCAGATTCCTCGAACAGGTCGTATTGATGCAGTACGGTCTGGCTGAAGGCCAGGCATGCCATCGTCTTTACACCGAATGTCTGGCGCGGCCTTTCGTCGAAAAGGACCCGATGCCCAAGACGCGTTGTATCGAAACGACGCATTGCGGCGCACGGTTCTGGGTACCCACCCCGAGTGGCGTCGCGAATGTTTCCAATCTGGAAATCTTCAAGCAGGAGTGCGAGCCGGAATAGGCTCGTTGCGGGGCTGCGCCTTTACTCGAAATCGTCCGCCGTGCTGGTGTCGTTGCGCTCGTGGAACAGCTGCTCCAGTTCTTCCTCGAAAAAGAACTTCTCTTCACCGAATGCAGGCTTGAGCTCGTCTATC
>JAQUAD010000060.1 GCA_028687425.1 Sideroxydans sp. | reverse complement strand
GCCACGAATCGCAGATTTGAAAGTGAACAGGAAAGTCAATGAAATCAACGATCTACCAACACCACCTCCGCGCCAGTGCTAGCTTTTCGTACCGTCACTTATTGCACTGAAAACGAGGAGACCCCCGAACGCACGCGCGCCGCTTCGACCACCGAGGCCGTGCTGTTGTGGCCCACGGCCGACTGCGCTGGTCCCGCATCGCATGTGCCGCCCCGGGGCGCACCCGTCGGGCCGATGGCTGGCTCGCCCATGCCGGCGCAGCCCGCCACCAGCACACTGGCGGCCAGTGCACCCATTTTCGTCCTGGTGATCTTCATGGTCGAGGCTCCATCGTGTCGAAGGCCACACCTTAATGGAAAGCCGCCTGTCCTGGAGCAGGCCAACAATGCGTTACCCGTGGCGGATGGTGGGGCAGAAATGCCCAACGGGACTGTGGAGGTCGAATGTCAGGTCGCACATCACATGAATGCTGGATTCGGTTTTTGCAACGGAAGAAATGCCGTCAAAAATACCGCCAAAAATGGATCTTCCCCCTGGTCGCTACGTTAGCCCTGCTGGGCCAGCAGATTCTGCCGCCTTCGGAACTCCCTGAGCGTTCCCTCGTAGCAGTTCGGCGCGGTACAGCGTGGGTGATGTGCCGGTCCAGCGTTTGAAGGCGCGTGTGAAATTGCTCGTATCCGTGAAGCCGAGCAGGAAGGTGATCTCGGTTACCGACAGACTGCGTTGCGTGAGATAACCCAGCGCCAGTTCGTGGCGCGTCTCGCTCAGCAAGTCCTGAAAGTTCGTGCCGCGCTGCGCAAGTTTCAGTTGCAGCGTGGCCTGGCTCATGCACAGCTCCTTCGCGACCTTGCCACGCGTGCAGTCACCTGCAGGCAACCTCTTGATGATCTCAGCGCGGACGCGCGCCGTCACCTTCGCGTGATCGAGCTTGGCGAGGTATTCGGCGGCGATCTTGTCGTTGTACTGGGCGAGTTCGTCACAGGCGCCTGACAGACGCCCTTCCATGGTCGCAGCGGAAAAAACGAGCGCGGACTCGTTCTGTCCGAAAGCCGGCGTCAAGCCGAAGACTTCGGCGTACGGCTGCGGCCCTGTGCTTGGGCAGGCATGATGCAGTTCCACGCGCAGCGGCGACAAATCCTGCCGATACAGCAGGCGCATGAAGCGCAGCACAAACGCAAGGAAGGCATCCTCGGTTTCGCCGCACAGGTTCGTCTTGTGGTGAATGCGTAGCGCGACCTCCTGCGTATTGCGCTCCACATACGCTGCGGCCCCTTGCGAGACGATCGCGAAGTAGCGCTCCAGCCGGAGGCAGAAATCCAGCAAGGTCCGGCTGGCCATCAACGCATAGCCGACCGCGTGCATGTTCGACGCGTGGATGAAACGCCCAACGGTCAGGCCAAAGTAGGGGTCGTGCGTGGCCTCCACGCTGGCTTGAAAAAGAGCGGTGACCTGGTTCGACGACAGGCGTTGCAACGGGTCGTTGCTCACGGATTCCGTAAGCCCGGCAGCGCGCAATATGCGGCGCGTATCCGCTCCACGGTACTCCAGCGCACGCGCAATGGCCAGTGCGTAGCCCGCAATGACGCTTGGTTGATCAGGGACGGCAGAAACGTTTTTCATATGGCCAACAACCGAAGGTGCGGTGGTCTCGTCCAGCGAGGCGCCCTGGATGCTGCACGGACAGGTAGGTCGCATCCAGTAGCCATTCTACAGCTTGCACTCGCGACGGTCATGTCCCTCGGGTAAACCAGGATGCTGCACTGACCAGCAGATTACTCCTAAAGACCATCGCGCGGAGGTCCTGCGGCCTAGCATCGAATCATCATGCAAGACCAACCTCTGCTTCTCGAAAACATCGGCCCGGTAGCGCGTTTGACGCTGAACAGGCCCAAGGCCATGAACGCGATGAATCTCGCGATGCTCGACGCTTTTGAGCGCCTGCTTCCACAGCTTGCCGAACAGGATGAGGCACGCGTGCTCATTCTCACGGGCAGCGGCGCGGCGTTTTGCGCTGGCGCGGATCTCAAACAGGTGGTGGACGGCATGCGCTGCGCACCGGGCGAGCAGGATTTCCTCGATCGTGCCCGAGGCGTCATCCATCAGCTCTCCTCGTTCCCGAAACCGGTGATCGCCGCGCTGAATGGCATGACGATGGCCGGAGGGCTCGAACTCGCGATGAGCGCGGACCTGATCGTGGCCGCCGAGACTGCGCAGATCGGCGACGCGCACGCAAACTTTGGCGTCTATCCCGGTGGGGGAGGAGCCGCCGTGCTCCCGCGCCTCATACCGCTGAACATGGCGATGTACCTCCTGTTCACAGGCAAAACACTGTCTGCACGCGAGATGCATGCGCTTGGCTTTGTGTGCGAAGTGCACCCGGCCGACGCCCTGGCCAACGCGACGTTGGCACTAGCGCAACTCATCGCTGCGAAAAGCCCGGCTGCGCTGCGCCGCATGAAAGAAGTGGCGCGTGCCAGCGCTGACAAGACACGCGCGGATGCGCTCCTGCACGAGCAGGTGATGCTGCGCGAGCACTTGCGGTCCCACGATTTTCAGGAGGGCCTCAGCGCTTTCGCAGAGAAGCGGGCCCCGCAATTCATTGGTCGTTGAAAAAGGAATCGAAATGAGTGACTTATTCGTCGCCGGCGTCGGCATGACGCGCTTTGGCAGACACCAGGACAAAAGCGTGTACGACCTCGCCAGCGAGGCCGTGCGCATCGCGCTAGAGGATGCTGGCGCGATCGGAAGTGATGTGCAGGCCGTGTACTGGGGCGGCGCGACACAAGGTGCCTTGCAGGGCCAGCATTGCGTGCCTGGGCCGATCGCCGCCTGGCGTATGGGAATCGATGGCGTGCCGGTATTCAGCGTCGAGAATGCGTGCGCGTCAGGTTCGTCGGCTTTCCACCTTGCGGTGCAGTCGGTGCGTGCGGGTGAATGCGAGATCGCGCTCGCGATTGGCGCAGAGAAGATGAATATCGCCGACAAGGCTCGCATGTTCGGTGTCTTCGACAGCGGCTGGGATGTCGAGACGGTTGAGAAGAACAAGGCCACGTTGCTCGCGATGGGTGCCGCGGTGCAGCCGCCTCCCGGTACCACTTCCGAGAAGCCCTACAGCATCTTTATGGACGTGTACGCTGCATTCTGCCGCCAGCACATGGATCGCTACGGTACGACGCAACGCCAGATTGCCGCGGTGGCTGCGAAGAACCATACGCACTCGGTGCATAACCCCCTGTCACAGTTCCGCGAGGCCATGACGGTCGAGCAGATTCTGGCGGCTCCGCCCATCACCTACCCGCTGACGTTGCCCATGTGCTCGCCGATCAGCGATGGAGGGGCCGCTGTGCTGGTATGCAGCGAGGAGGGGTTGAAGCGCCTGCGCGGACGAAGAGCACGTGCCGTGCGCGTGCTCTCGAGCGTCGTGCTCACCGGCATTGCGCACGACGTCAGCCAGCGAGAGCGGGGCATTGGTTATCGGGCCGCGTTGCGTGCCTACGAACGCGCAGGTGTTGGTCCCGGGGAAGTTGGCGTCGCCGAGGTTCACGATGCCACCGCCATGGGGGAGTTGCTGAATGCCGAAGCCTTGATGCTGGTGCCTTTCGGCATGTCCGGCCCCGCGGCGGAACGCGGTGAGTTCTCGATCGGCGGGAGGGTTCCTATCAATCCATCCGGTGGTTTGGAGTCGAAAGGCCATCCGATTGGCGCCACAGGCCTCGGGCAGATTCATGAGCTGGTGACCCAACTGAGGGGCGAAGCTGGCGCACGGCAGGTGGAAGGGGTGCGGATCGCGGCGCACGAGAACGGCGGGGGCCTGATTGGCACTGAAGAGGCGGTGGTGGCCGTCAACATTTTCGCTAAGTCATGAGGAGCATGCACATGGGCCACGTATTTCGCACCAATGAGCAGCAACTGGCTGTCGAGGCGCTGAAGCGCTATCTCGACGCCGAGATCGATCCCCTGTTCAACAGGGAGTATCGCGATCGCTTCGTACCGCGCGACGTGATGGCGGGTGCCATGCGGCAGCTCGCCCAGTTCGGCCTCGTCAGCGGCGCGGTCAGCGAAGCGCATGGCGGCCTCGACCTCGACTGGTCGACGATGTTGATGCTGTATGAGGAAGTGGCGACCGCTTCGACAGACCTTTCGGTGCCGGTGCTGATCAATTTATTTGGCGCGCAGTTGCTGGAAAAACTGGCTCCGCCTCATCTGCGCGAGCGGTACCTGCCGGGTCTGCTCAGTGGTGATTCCTTCGTGAGCCTGGGCATCTCCGAGCCCGACGTGGGCTCCAACGTGCTGGAGATCAAGACGCGCGCGCGCCGAGACGGTGATCACTGGGTGATCAATGGCGAGAAGACATGGATCAGCAACGGCAGCTACTCGGACTTTCTGATCTGCACCTGCCGGACCGGCGATGAGCCAAAGCACGGCCTGACCCATATCCTGATTGACCGCCGTGAGCATGGCTACGAGGTGCGCGATATTCACAAGATCGCGCTCAACAGCCAGTCAACCGCGCAGATTTTTTTATCGGACGTTCGCGTTCCAGTTGCCAACACGATCGCTGGAGAAGGCGAAGCGCTGCGCAACACGCTGGCACTGTTCGAGCGTTCGCGTGTGTTTGTCGCGGCGCAGGGGCTCGGCATTGCGCGCCGCGCGCTGGAAGAGGCAGTGCGCTATGCCATGCAGCGGCGCCAGCATGGAAAGGTGATCGCCGGCCACCAGCTCATCGCCGCGATGCTCGCCGAAATGGCGACCAAGGTGGACGCGGCGCGCCTGCTCACCTACCGCGCCGCCCAGATGATCGAAGAAGGAGTCTCGGCGGAGATGGAGGCGGCGATGGCCAAGTACTTCGCCTGCGAGGCAGCGGTGACGATCGCGCGCCAGGCCGTGCAAATCCACGGTGGCAATGGTGTGACACGCGATTTTCTGGTCGAGAAGCTTGCGCGTGAAGCCATCGTCATGCCCATTCCCGAGGGCACGACTCAAATTCAGCAACTTATCATCGGCCGCGCGCTTACCGGCGTGGTGGCCTTCTGAAACCAAGGAGAAAGCCATGCAGATTCAAGACAAAGTCATCGTCATCACCGGAGGCGCATCAGGACTTGGCCTCGCGGCAGCGCGTTATATGCTCGAAGAAAAGGGCGCGAAGGTCGCCATCTTCGACCTCAACGATGCAGCCGGCCATCAAGCCGCCGAGCAACTGGGGGAGCGCGCCTTTTACGTGCGCACCGATGTGAGCAGCGAGGAATCGGTGCGCGAAGCCGTCCAGGCAGTCGTCTCGCACTTTGGTGCGATTCACGCTTGCATCAACGCTGCGGCAATTCCCGGACCCAGCAAGGTGCTCGGCAAGGACGGCAAGGCCACGCCGTTGGCGAAGTTCGCGCAAATGACCATGGTGAACCTAGTCGGCGTATTCAACGTCATGAGCCAATGCGCGGAGCAGATGGTAACAAATGAGCCTGAGGCTGGCGAGGAGCGCGGTGTCGTCATCAACATTTCCTCGGGTGCCGCCTTTGAGGGGCAGATCGGCCAGTGCGCTTACTCGGCGACCAAGGCCGGCGTGATCGGGCTGAACATTCCAGCGGCGCGCGAGCTCGGCGCTGTTGGCGTGCGTGTCAACGCGATTGCACCAGGACTGTTTTTTACGCCGATGGTCGCGACCCTGGATACGAAGGTGGTGGAGGCGCTCAAGTTGCAGGTCGAGGCGCCTAAGCGCCTGGGCGATCCGCGCGAGTTCGCGCACTGCTGCGCTTTCATCATCGAGAACGCCTATATCAACGGTGAGACCGTCCGCCTGGACGCCGCTTCGCGTCTGCGCGCGCGCTGAGCAAACTGAATTCCAAGGAGACAAACCATGAAATTGAATTTCTGCCGCGTGATGCGCAGCCTCGCACAGCGCCACGGGGACAAGGAGGCCATCGTCAATGTCGAGCGAAACCGGAGATACTCGTTTCGCGAATATCACCTGTTGACGAACCGGATCGCCAATGGGTTGCGAGACCGGCTGGGGGTGGGCAACGGCGACAAGTTCATGCTGATCCTGGAGAACGACAACGTCTCGCTGATGCAGATCCCGACGATCTTCAAGCAGGAAGGAACAGCGGTGATGACCAACATGCGAGACTCGATCGATGAACATCGCTGGCAGGTCGATCTCGTCAAGCCCAAGGTGGTTTTCATTGAAAACAAGCTGCTCGACTCGCACGGGGCCATGCTGAGAGAAGCCGGTTGCACCATCGTGGTGATGGATCCACTCGACGAGCAACATGGAGGCGATACGACGCAGGTGTTGACCTTCCAGGAACTGGTCGATGGTGCTTCGGATGCCGACAACGACGTTTCGTTGGACCAGATCGCGCATACCACCATGTTCCGCTTTACCGGTGGCACCACAGGCCGCGGCAAATGCGCCATGTATTCCGCCGACAACCTGCTGGCTTGCAAGGATTCCGCGCTGTCCAGCCCCGAGCTTGAATTCGACAAGAATACCAGGACACTCCATGTCATGCCGCTCACGCATGGGACGATGATGCTGTTCTATCCGACCTTGTTCGCTGGCGGCGCCAACATTACGCTGAATGCGCTGGATCTCGAGCAGTGGAGCCAGGTGGCCGAGTCGGAGCGCGCGACTCACTCTTTCCTGGTGCCAACCGTTCTGTACCGGCTCCTGGAGATGCAGCGCGCCCACCCGCGCAACTTCTCTACACTGCGCACGATTGTCTACGCCGCGGCGCCTATGAGCCCGGCAAAACTGAATGATCTGAAAGATAGCTTCGGTTCGATTTTCGTGCAGAGCTATGGATCGACTGAGACACCAATGTTTATATCGCTGCTCGACAAAGCGGATCACCGCACCGACAGCCCCCAGGCCATTCAGCGGATGTCGTCAGCGGGGCGCGTGACACCCGGGATTGATGTTTTCATCACCGATGCGGAAGGGCGTGAGCTGCCTCCGGGGACAACCGGTGAAATCCGAATCCGCTGTCGCGCAATGATTCAAGGCTATTTCGAGAATCCTGAGGGCACTGCGGCGGAATTTGTTGACGACGCATGGCGTTCGGGCGACTTGGGATACATCGATGAAGACGGGTTCCTGTTCATTGTGGATCGACTGAAGGACATGATCATCAGCGGAGGTTTCAATGTCTACGCCATAGAAGTTGAGGCGGCGCTGGCGTCGCATCCCGCTGTGCTGATGTCGGCAGTCGTCGGCATTCCGCACGAAGAGTGGGGCGAGGCGGTGCATGGGGAAGTCATGCTGCGCCAGGGGATGAGCGCCACCGACGAGGAACTGATCGCGCATGTAAAGTCAAAGCTCGGGAGCTTCAAGGCGCCGAAGTCGATTTCCTTTGTCGAAGCCCTGCCGCTCACCGTGGTTGGGAAGGTGCTGCGCCGGCATGTGCGTGGCAAGTATTGGCAGGATAGGCAGCGGCAGGTGAGCTGATGGGCACCATGGAACTTCAGTACCCTTTCGCAGCACCCCTACCCCGCCAAGCAGTGGAGGTCGCACCCGGTGTGTCCTGGATACGGCTGTCCATGCCTTTTCGCCTCGATCACATCAACGTATGGGCGGTCGAAACGGGTGACGGCTGGGTGTTGGTCGACACAGGCCTGAATTCCATCGACACCGTGGCGGATTGGCTCCAACTGACGGCGCAGGGGCCGTTGGCGAGGCCGCTCCAAGGGGTCTACGCCACGCACATGCATCCTGATCACATCGGCCTGGCGGGCTGGTTCACGCGACGGACAGGGGTGCCGCTGCATATGAGCCGCCTCGAGTATCTGGCCTGCCGGGTCATGCATGCCGATTCGAGCCGCGAGGCCCCGCCGGACGGCGTTCTGTTCCACCGGCGAGCGGGGTGGTCGGATGCTGCCATTGAAGGTTATCGCAGCCGGTTCGGCAATTTTGGCAAGCACATCTATGCGTTGCCAGAGAGCTTTGTACGACTGCAGGATGGCCAACAGCTTCAATGGGGTGCGCATGCTTGGCACGTCATCACCACGGGTGGCCACTCGCCCGAGCATGCGTGCCTTTACTGCCCCGATCTCAAGCTGTTGATTTCTGGCGATCAGGTTCTTCCGAGGATTTCGTCGAACGTCTCGGTGTTCCCCATGGAGCCGCATGCCAATCCACTGCAGGAATGGTACGAATCGCTCGAAAAGCTGAAGGCCGTCGTGCCAGATGATGTGCTGGTACTACCGTCACACAATGAGCCTTTCCATGGCTTGCACCTGCGTGAGCAGGGGCTGTCGCTGCTCATCGTCGAACAAAACACACGCGTGGCCCTGGAGATCGCCGACTATGGTTATGTCATGGAGAGCGGTCGCATCGTGCTGGAGGGGCAGGCCCAGGAACTGCGCGACAACGAGGACGTGCGCGAGTTCTATCTCGGCCTCGATCGCGAGGGGGTGCGCAAGAGCTTTCGCGAGGTCAAGCACTACAAGCGGCGCAAGCGCTGGCTGGGGTAACAGACGGATTGCTGGTGGTTCTAATTCAGTTTCAGGAGTAACGACAAATGAGTGGTCCCTTGCAGGGGTTGAAAGTGATCGAGTTCGGCGGCATCGGCCCCGGACCGTTCTGCGCGATGATGCTGTCCGACATGGGTGCGGACGTGATCCGCCTGGACCGCAAGGCCGACAAGGGCAAAGACCGCGGGGAAGGCGCCTTCCTGGCCAGTGGTCGGCGCAGCGTGCTGCACCGCGGCCGGCGTTCGGTGGCGGTCGATCTGAAGTCGCCCGCAGACGTACAGCGGGTGCTGGAGCTGGTCGACGGGGCCGACGCGATCATCGAGGGTTTTCGCCCGGGCGTGATGGAGCGGCTGGGATTGGGCCCGGACGTGCTGCTGGCACGCCACCCGCGACTCGTCTACGGACGCATGACCGGCTGGGGTCAGGACGGCCCGCTCGCGCAGGCCGCCGGGCATGACATCAACTACATTGCGCTGTCGGGCGCGCTCAGCATGATTGGCCGCTCGGACGGCGGGCCAGTAGCGCCGCCGGCGATGGTTGGCGACCTGGGCGGCGGCGGCATGATTCTAGCCTTTGGCATCGTTTGCGCTTTGCTTGAAGCGCGCTCCTCTGGCCATGGTCAGGTGGTCGATGCTGCGATCACCGACGGCGCTGCGCTGCTGACCTCCATCGTCTGCGACCTCAAGGCGCTGGGAATGTGGAAGAATGAGCGGCAGGCCAACCTGTTGGATGGCGGATCGCATTTCTACGACACCTATGAGTGCGCTGACGGGAAATGGATCTCGATCGCATCACTGGAACCCCAATTCTATGTGCTGCTGCTGGAGAAGCTGGGCATCAGCGATCCCGAGTTTCAACGGCAACGCGATCCGGCCGTCTGGCCGACACTCAAACGCCAGGTCACCGACATCTTCCGCACCCAGCCGAGCACGCACTGGTGTGCGTTGCTGGAAGGGACCGACGTGTGCTTTGCGCCGGTGCTGACTCTGGAAGAGGCTGCACATCATCCACACAACAGCGCGCGCGGCACTTTCTTTGAGCGAGACGGCGTGCTCCAACCTTCGCCGGCACCAAGGTTCAGCCGGACGGTGACTGATCGCCCAGGCCCCGCACCGTTCATTGGCGAACACGACGACGAACTCTTGTAGTCGAAGAATGGTGGGGGCTGGGGAAAATGGACCACAGGCATTCGACGCAGTTTCAGCCCGACCAAATCGAACGCATCAACCGCGAGCTGAAAATCCTTCCGCCGCCCGATGATCATTTGCATTGAGCGGCAGTGCTTTGCCGGGCGGTCTCCGCCGAGCACCGATCAGACCGCTTTGACCAGTGACTTGGTGTAGATGCGGTAGGTGCCGATGCCGCGCGACACGATGTCTCCGTCGAGTGCGTCGAGCGTGACCTTCACCGACACATAGGCCAGCGTCTTGCCGATGTGGTCAGGCGTTGCCGATGCAAACAGGATTCCTGTGCCGACCGCACGGATGAAATCCACGGTGAGCGTGACCGTTACCGACGACTGGATGAGCTGGCCGCTGCCTGGGATCGGCCGGTCGATCAGGGTTCTGCCCCCGACCGCATCGAGCAAGGTCAGGGGCACGCCGCCGTGGAGCACGCCGTGGGGGTTGAGGTGGTCGCGCCGGATCGGCAGCCGGAAATACAGGCCGCGCTCGTTGGGCAGGATGTCGTACCCGACGAGCTGCTGAAAAGGCCCGTGGGAGTACGTTGCCGACGGAAGAGGGGGCTGTGAGGTCACTCTTGATCGACCTTGAAGTAGTCGGGTTTTCCGGCTGGCCAGAACTCGCCCCACAGCAGCATCCCGCCTTCGACGTTGAGCACCTCGCCGGTGATGAACTTGCCCGAGGGTGCGGCGAGGTAGACCACCGCCTCCGCGATGTCCTGCACGTCGCCGGCCCGTTTCATCGGATTGCACGAGTAGAAAGTGGAAACGTTTTCTTCGCGGTAGTTGTTGAAACCGTTGCTCTCGATGGCGCCGGCGCCAATGCAGTTCAGGCGGATGCCGTGCTCTGCCCACTCGATGGCCAGCGTGCGCGACAGCGCAATGACGCCCGCGCGCGAGGCGGTGGTGTGCGCCATGCCCGTGAGGCCGCGGTCGATGGCGGCGGTGATGTTGACGATGTTGCCGGGCCGGCCTTGCTCCACCCAGCGCCTGGCCGCGCCCTGCATCATGTACCAGCTGCCATTGAGGTTGGTGTCGATCACCGCGTTCCAGCCCTTGACGTTGAAGTCCATCGCATGGGCGGCAAACTGGCCGCCAGCGTTGTTGACCAGCACGTCGACGCCGCCCAAACGTTCCCACACGGCACTGAGCATGGCGTCCACCTGCTCGGGGTCGCGGATGGTCATCGGGTAGGTGATTACCTCACGGCCCGACAGCGCGCGCAGTTTTTCGGCGCAGTCCTCGAGTTTGTCGGCCTTGCGCCCGCAGATGGCGAGCGTGGCACCCAGCCGCGCGAACAGGAAGGCAATCGCCTTGCCGATGCCACTGCCGGCGCCCGACACCAGCACCACTTTGCCGGCGAAAAGGTCGTCGCGATAGACCGTCGGGAGTGCGGCCAGGGCCTCGTCGCCCGGGCCGAACTTGGGGTGTTGCGAGTCAGCCGAATTCATGTGTTCACCTTGAAGTAATCGGGTTTGGCGATGGTCCAGACTTCGCCCCAGAGCACGCCGCCGCCATCCACCGTGAGCAGTTCGCCGGTGACGAACTTGCCGCTGGGCGCGCTGAGGTAGACCGCGGCCTCGGCCACGTCCTGCACGTCACCGACATGTTTCATCGGGTTGGCTCCGGCGAAGGCCTTCACCGCCTCGGGGGAGTACTGACGGAAGCCGGTGCTGGCGATCGCTCCAGGCGCGATGCAATTGACGCGGATGCCGTATTGTGCCCATTCCACCGCGACCGTTTTGGACAGATAAGTCACCGCGGCGCGCGCAGCGCAGGTGTGCGCCACGCCCGGCATGCCCCGCTGGAAGGTGGCGACGATGTTGACGATGTTGCCCCGCGTGCCGGTGCCCTGCCAGCGGCGCGCCATCGCATGCATCATGTACCAGGTTCCGTTCAGGTTGGTGTCGATCACCGCCTTCCAGCCCTTGACGCTGTAGTCCAGCGCCCGCTGCGGGAATTGCCCGCCGGCGTTGTTGACGAGCACGTCGATGCGTCCGAAGTGCAGCCAGGCCACGTCGATCAACTGTTCCACCTGCTCGGGATCACGGATCGTCATGGGGTGCACCAGCACATCAGGGCTGCCGAGCCGGCGCAGCCATTCGGCGCAGCTCTCTAGCTTGGCTGGGTCGCGCCCGCAGATGACCAGCTTGGCGCCCAGGCGCGCGTACAGGAAGGCGATGGCTTTGCCGATGCCGCTGCCGGCGCCGCTGACCATCACCACCTGGCCTTCGAAGAGTCCGCTCTGGTAGACGGTGGGGCGGGTTGCGAGGGCTTCATCGTCGAAGCCGAAGGTGGTGTCTTCTGTCATGTTGTCCCTTCAGAATCGGAAAATTCCGTAGTGCGGGTCGGCGATCGGGGCGTGTGCGGCGGCTGAGAGCGCCATGCCCAGTCCGTTGCGGGTGTCAGTGGGCGCCAGCAGACCGTCGTCCCACAAGCGCGAGGTGGCAAAGTAGGCGTTGGATTCGCGCTCGGCCTTTTCGTACACGCGCTGGCGCAATTGCGCCATCTCGGCCTCATCGGGCGTGTGGCCCTTGCGGCGCAACTGCGCGATTTTCACGTCGGCGAGGGTGTTGGCGGCCTGATCGGGGCCCATCACCCCCATGTGCACGTTCGGCCAGGCCCAGATCATCCGTGGATCCCACGCCCGTCCGCACATGCCGTAGTAGCCCGCACCGAAAGCAGCGCTGGTGATGACGGTGAACTTGGGCACCTCGCTGCCAGCCTGCGCCATCAACATCTTGGCGCCGTCCTTGGTGATGCCTTCCATTTCGTAGTTGCGGCCGATCATGTAGCCGGTGGTGTTTTGCAGAAACACGAGCGGTGTACGGTTCTGGTTGCACAGCGAGATGAAGTGCGCCGCTTTCTTGGAACTGTCGCTGAACAACACGCCGTTGTTGGCGAGGATGCCCACGCGGTACCCCCAGATGTAGGCGTAGCCGCAGATCAGCGTGGTGCCATAAGCGGGTTGGTACTCGTGGAAGCGGCTGCCGTCGACGATGCGGGCAATGAGTTCGCGCTGGTCAAACTGCACCCGGTGGTCGGGCGAGACGATGCCCAGCATTTCGTCGGGATCGTAGTAGGGTGGCTCGGCATCGCGTTCGGGCAGGTAGCTTTTCGTCGCGGGCTTGAACTGCGCAACGATTTCTCGGCAAATAGCGATGGCATGGGCTTCGTTGTCGGCTGGATAATCGACCGTGCCGGATACCTGGGTGTGTAAATCACAGCCTCCGATCTCGTCGGCGGTGTGCTCCTCACCGGTGGCGGCCTTCACGAGCGGTGGCCCGCCGAGGAACACGCCGCCGGTGCCACGCACGATGATGCTGTAATCGCACAGCGCCGGGATGTAGGCACCGCCGGCGGTGCAGTGGCCGAACACCATCGCGACCTGCGGCACGCCGGCCTTGGACAGCAGGCATTGGTTGCGGAACACCCGGCCACCCTCGATGTACACGCCTGACAGTTCTTCAAGGAAGGCGCCGCCGCTGTCGCACAAATGCAGGACCGGCAACTGGTTCTCCAGCGCGATGTCCAGCAGTCGTGCCAGCTTGCGTGGCGTGAGCGTGTACCAGACACCGCCCTTGACGCTGGAATCGTCGGCGTGGATCAGCACCTCGCGGCCACTGACCACGCCCAGGCCAGTTACCACGTTGGCACCCGGGACCTCGCCGTTGTAGTCCTCGCAGGCAGCCAGCGCCGAGAACTCAAGAAAGGGCGTACCGGGATCTAGTAGCAGGTCCAGCCGTTCACGTACCAGTAATTTGCCCTGCGCGCGCACGCGCTTGATCTCATGCGGCGGACGTTGGTGGCGCGTGATTTCCATGCGCTCGCGAAAATTCGCGACGATGGCGCTCATGGCTTGATGGTTTCGCCGGAACGCTTCGGATGCGGTGTCGATGCGGGAGTCGATGCGTTTCATCAATCGGTTCTCAGGGGTCTTGAAGCGTCACGAGGGTGGACTTGAGAGCGAAGGTGTTGCCAACGGCAAAGTGCAC